>CAZKLG010000036.1:0-13532 GCA_964553675.1 uncultured Mageeibacillus sp.
CAAGGAATTCAGGCCGCCATGTGTCATAATCAAAGCCATGGCAAAGCGATCAAGAAAAAATGAGGCCGGACAGGACCAGGGTAAGGCCAAATGGATCCGCCTGGATAACGCATCCAAGCTCTTTCCTGCCACCGCCAACCTGCGTGATACCAAGGTCTTCCGCTTGGCGGTGGAGCTCAAAGAGGCCATTGATCCCCAAATCCTCCAGGAAGCCCTGGATGCCACCATGCCCCGCTTTCCCAATTTCCAGGTGGTCTTGAGACGGGGCGTCTTTTGGTATTATTTCGAGCAAAGTGACCTCCGCTGCCTGGTCCAGCCAGAATCAGAAGACCTTTATGAGCCCCTTTATATCCGGGGCGAAAAGCGCTTGCCCTTCCGGGTGCTCTACTATGGCAGCCGGATCAATGTGGAGATCTTCCATGCCGTCTGTGACGGGGTGGGAGCGGTTGCCTTTATCAAGGGCCTCCTGGGCCACTATCTCCTCTTGGCCCATCCGGATGCCCTGGACGCCCGGGATATCCAGCCCCTCTTCGAACGTTCGCCGGCGGGCGAAAAGATGGACGACAGCTTCCAGCGTTACTTCAAGCATAATCTCAAAGATGGGCCTAAAAAGGCTGAGACAGTCAAGAAAAAACGCCCCAGGGCCTGGCGCTACAAGGGCACCAGCCTGGTCCGCCACCGGGCCAACCTGGTCGAGGGGACCATGCCTATCCAGGCATTAAAGGAGGCGGCACAAAGGCACAAGGCCACCCTGACGGTCTACATTTCAGCCATCTATGCCAAGGCCCTCTGGGAAGAGCGCCGGGGCAGCAAACCCCGGCCCATCGTTTTATCCATCCCGGTCAACCTCCGGCCCCTTTTCGGCTCCCGGACAGAACGCAACTTTTTCACTGTCGTCTACCTCAAGCTGCCGGAGCCCTCCCAGGAAGAGGCCTCCCGCCTGGACTGGTGGATCCAGGCCCTGGCCCAAGGCTTCAAGGAGACCATTCAAGCCGAGACCCTGGCATCCGGTCTTGCCGGACACTTGAAGCTGGAATCCAACCCTCTCCTCCGCATCCTGCCGACCGGTACCAAGGATTACATGCTGCGCCTGGCCCATGTCTTGAGCGACCGGAAGTTCACCTCCAGCATCTCCAATATCGGATCGGCCGATCTGCCTGAGGCCTTCCAGCCCTTCCTCAGGAGTTGCCATGTTTCCATCGCCAGCCGGGGCCTCTCCCTGGCTGCCGTCTCTTGTGCAGGGGTCTTTTCCGTCAGCTTCATATCGGCCTTCAGGGAAAATGAACTCCCCTACCGTTTCTTTACCAGCCTGGTGGCCCAGGGTGTCCCCGTCGAGATCACCAGCAATCGCAATATCATCAAGGCCCAGGTCGGCAACGAAAACGGGGGCCTGACCATGCTGCCGCCCGCCCAAGGGACCAGCCCCACAGAAGCGAGCATCTGTCCCAACTGCGGCTGTGCCATCCGGGGCTACAAGGCGGCTTGCCCCCTGGATAATGAACCCTTGACCGTTACGGTCGACGCCCGTGCGGCAGAGGCCCGGGACCTCTTCCCTGCCACTGAACAAAAGACCAACCGGCTTTTGCTGATCCGGCTTTTTGCCTTCATCAGCCTGGCCGCTTTCGTCACCAGCGTCATCCTGGACTTCACCCTGGATCTGCCCCTTAATCTGCCCCTCATGACCCTCCTGGGGATCGTCTCCTCCTGGTCCAGCATCGGGGCGGTGGTCATCCGGCGAAGGCAGGTCAGCAAGATCGTCAGCTGGCAGGTGACCATCCTCTCCCTCCTCCTGGTAGCCTGGGACTGGATCCTGGGCTGGCAGGGCTTCTCACTCAACTTCGCCATCCCCATTATCCTTCTGGCTGCCCAGGCCAGCCTCTATATCCTGGCCCGGGCCCTGCACCTGGAAAGCGGCGATTATCTGGTCTATCTCCTCCTCTGCGCCCTCCTGGGCCTGGTCCCCCTCCTCTTTCTCATCTTCGGCTGGGTCACGGTCTCCTTGCCCTCAGTCATCTGCGTCGGGGTCAGCCTGCTCATGATTGCCGGGGCCCTGATCTTTCAGGGGAGGACCATCAAACATGAACTGTCCAAACGCTTGCATATCTGACAGCCGGGAGAAAGCCCATGCAAAAGGAATATGGCCCATTAAGCAGCTATTTCTATCAACTGTCCAAGCCGGTGGGCTTCTCCATTGACGGCGATATCGACTACTATATAAATGCTTTGGAAGGCGTCTCCGGCCGCATTTTGGAAGCCGGGGTCGGGACGGGGCGGATGCTGATACCCCTGATCAAAAAAGGATTCCTGGTGGATGGGATCGATTCCTCCCCTGACATGCTGGCACAATGCCGGGCCAACTTGCAGGCCCATGAGCTGGAGGCCCGTTTATATGAAGGTGACCTGCGCCAGCTGTCCCTGCCAGCGCAATATGAGGCCATCATCATACCGGCAGGCAGCCTGAGGCTCTTGCCCAGGGAAGGGGCCTGTAAAGCGCTGCTTAACTTCTACCGACATTTAAAACCAGGCGGCAGGCTGATCCTTGACCTGGACATGCCCGCCAGCTTTCAAGCGGGAAAGGTGACCAGCCGTCGCCTCCGGATAGATGAGGACCGGAGCCTCCTTCTGACCTCTACCAGTGACAGGATGGACTGGCTGGCACAGACGACCAGCTATATCAATCGCTATGACCTCATGGACCAGGGGACCATCTTAAAAACAGAGCTTGCCCATGTCAGTCTCACATGGTATGGGGTAGCCGAGTTTGAGCAGCTCTTATCCAGCATGGGCTATGAAGATATCGCCTATGAAATGGGCTATGGGGGGCAATTGGAGGATCTGGTCACCTTCAGGGCCCATCGGCCGGCCTGATGCATATACTGTATAGGAAGGCTTTTTCTGGCTCGATTTTTCCGTCACCCATGATGCCAATGCTTGACAAAAGACCCGTATTGCAGTCTACTTAGGTGGTGTTCAGTAAAAATACCTAGTTTCCCATGTTATGCGCATCATTGATGGCCGATAATTGTGAGCATACTTTTTTGTTTTTATGGTGGATACGAAATACTAATTGAAGGGGGCACCCAAATGAACAGTGGAACAGTCAAATGGTTCAACCATGAGAAGGGCTACGGCTTCATCGCCAACGATGACGGCGGAGATGATCTCTTTGTACACTTCTCAGCGATCGTTTCTGATGGCTACAAGACACTTGCCGAAGGTCAGAAGGTCAATTTCGATATCGAAAATGATCCCAAGAACAATAAGCTTAGGGCGACTAATGTTCGTTTAGCCTAAGGACGATTTTGGCTTAGCCCAAAACCTTCTTTGCTGAAAAACAAGTTTCTACAAGCATTAAAGAGGACCCCCGCTTTTTCAAAAGCAGGGGTCCTCTTCTTTAACTAAAGGTCGGCCAGGTCCTCAGTCTTTGCCTCTTTGGTAGGCCTTGTAAATGGTCAGGACATTGTCGCCCCCTTCGAAAGCATAAGTCACCCGGTCCATGAGTTTCTTGACCAGGAAGATCCCCAGGCCCCCGCTTTCCCTGTCCTCCAGGGCAAGGCTGATATCGGGTTCATCGGCCGATAAGGGGTCATGGGGGACCCCTTGATCCCTCAACTGAATGGACATGCCTGCCTGGCCGGGCCGGCAGCTGATCTGGATATTGTCGCTGCCGCTGTGGCGGACGATATTGGACAGGACTTCATCCAGGGCAATCCGGATCTCCTTCTGAGCCTTCCTGGGACAGCCATCCTTTTCCAGACAGTCATCCACAAAGGCCACAACCCGGTCCAGTTCTTCCAGCCTGGCCCCCACGGTCAGGCTATCAGTCTTGAAGGGCAGGACCTGGAGGGCCAGCATGGTGATGTCATCAAACTGGGGGGCCTCCCCCGCATAGGCCTTGACATCCTGGATAACGGCCGCCACGGTGTCAACAGGCTTGCGCCCGACTTCCTGGTTGAGCACCTCCTGGAGTCTGTCCTCACCGTAAAAGGCCATCTCCCCGTTGATGGCCTCGGTGATCCCGTCGGTATAAAGGAGAAGGTTGGCTCCCTGGCCCAGGTAGAGCTCCTCTGACTGCCAACTTACCCCCTCCATGCCACCCAGGACAAAGCCAGGGCGACAGGGCAGGTATTCATAGGGGCCCTCCCCCCGCCTGATCAGGGGGGGATTGTGGCCGGCATTGACATAGGAGAGGATGCCGCTGTCCAGGTCATAGATCCCCATCCAGGCGGTCACGAACATATGGGCATCATTATTCTCACAGAGCTGGGCATTGACGGCGGTGAAAATATCCGCCGCCTGGTTGCCTTCCCTTGCCTGATTGGCCAGGAGGGTCTTGGTAATGACCATGAAAAGGGCGGCCGGTATGCCCTTGCCGGAGACATCGGCAATGAGGAAGACCAGCTTGCGGTCATCCAGGATGAAAAAGTCATAAAAGTCACCACCCACTTCCCGGGCAGGCAGCATGGTGGCATGGATATCAAATTCCGAATAGTCAGGAAAGGCCGGGAAGATGCAGGGCAGCATGCCCGTCTGGATCTGGGTGGCCACGTCCAGCTCGGCGCTGATCCGTTCCCGCTCGGCCGTGACCTGGGTCAGATCGTCAATATAGACATTGATATCCACTTCCAGCTGGTGGATGGCCTGGGCCAGCTGTTCAATCTCGTCACCGGTCTTGATGGCCTGCAGTCTTTCCGAAATCTGGGTTTCCTTTTGGATGAAGGATTCGGCTTCCTCGGTCATGGTCAGGATGGGCTTGACCACCTTGCGTCTCAGATAGACCAGATAGGCCGTGATGAAAAGGGCGGTCAGACTTGCTGATGCGACCAGGGTCAGGAGGATGAAGCGAAGGAGCATGTTCTGCAAGGCTTCCATGGCTACTTCAACCCCCAAAATAGCTACGATCTCATCCTCCGAACTGTAGATGGGGACGATGGCCGAGGTGTTGTAGCCAAACTGGCTGTGGGAATAAAAGTAATTGTCGGAGCGGATCCCCTTGGTCAGGATCGCTTGGGTCTCCGCCTTGAATTTGGGATTGATGGTCCCCTTGTCACCCAGCTTGAAGGGCTGGTAGCCATCGGCCGGGTTGTCGGCATCGTAGACATAGGTCAGCTCCAGGCCCTCAACACCTGCAACATAGATATAGTTGGCCTCCATATTGGCCCTGATCTGGGAGATATGCCGGCCCATGACCTCATAGGCCTGGTCGATCTGTCCGGTCTCCAGGTAACGGGCAATGGCATCGCCATCGATGTAGGCCATGGCAGAGGCGGCGATCCGGTAGGCGGTGTCGTTATACTGCTTCTCCACTTCCTTTTTGTAGTTGATGTATGAGATGGCCACACTGGCGGCACAGATCAAGGTTCCCAAAAGGATGAAGCCGATGACAAGTTTATGGGAGAGTTTTCGCCTGGTTTTTTTCATTGGTCTTTCTTCTTATAATAGACGACGGCGTCGCAGACACAAGACGCCTGCCTGCAATAGCTGCAATTCAAATCAAGGGAGTCAGCCCAGGGCCTTATAAGGTCACAATAATAATGAAAGCCACTGCGAAGAAGCAGTTTTTCCGCCGGGACAAAGGTCCCCTGCCGCCAGGCAGCCACCAGGATAAGGGAGAGCCCGTAGCCCTCCTGGTAGCTGGACTGGAAATGCCTGACCAGAGCATCGGATAAGCCCCCTCCCCGGCAGGGAGGTTCCAGTCCCGTCGAGCGAAAGAGGCCGATCTCCTCCTCCGGATGGCAGAGGGGGGCAATCAGGTCATAGTGAAAGCCCGGCACCTGACCGATATCCCTGGCTTTCAGGCGCTGGGCATAGAAATAGCCCAGATAGGCATCCCCCTCCCTGACCAGATAAAAATCATGCCCGGGATCCCCTGCAATGGCCTCAAGCATTTGCAGGGTATATAAGCCGGGACTGACAAAGCGGTCACACATGTCCAGGGCCTTGCTCATATTCTGCTCAGAGAGCGCTTCCAGGCGGCTTTCCATGATCCTTTTTCCTTCATTCGATCTCAACGAAGAAGCTGTTGACTCCGAAGGTTGAGATGTAGAGCATGTCTTTGACCATATCCAGGATCATGCGGATGCCAAAGAGGCTGTCTGCCTCCATGTCCTGGGATGACCGGCTGAGGGGGATGGGGTTGTACTGCCTGCCGGCACAGCGGATACGCAGGGTAATCTTGCCCTCGCAAGCAAAGGCCCGCACATCAAAGCTGCCCCGGCCGTCCAGGGACTTGTCCGCCATGACGGTCATGATCTCTTCAATGGCCAGGCTGAAACGCATGGTCTGCCTGGCTGACAGGTCATTTTGCCGGCAAAATTCAATGATCCTTTCACTGGCCAGGCAAATGGCGACAGGATCGTTGACCACGGTGAAGTCAATGGCCCTGCCACTTTTTTCCAGCCTTTCATCCAGGAGGAGGGGACCCGACAGGTCCGGGTTCTTCCAGGATTTTGCCAGGGCGACCCCAAGCCAGACCTGGAGGGTCAAAAGCTCCGACAGGGGCAGGAAGAGCCAGACCAGCTCAGGCCGGACTGCGGCCAGCAGGGCCACGAGAAGGACCGGCAAGACCAGGACCCGCAAGATGGTGATCAGATTGGCCAGGCTGATCCGGTTGACGGCCGTGTAATAGCCGGCCATGATGCTGTTGACCTGGGCCATAAGGAGACTGAAAAAGAGACAGATAAGGGGGAAGCGCATGTCCTGGCTGACCCCGAAGAGGCTCGCAACCCCACGGTGTGAAAGCAGGATCAGGCTGCCGAAAAAAGTGGCCATGGCCAGGCCTGTCCTGATCTGCCGCGACATGAGCAGGCGGATGCCGGCATTCCCCTTCTCAACCCCGTAAACACTGAGGATGGGTTGGGCTGTCTGGGGAACCCCATTGATAAAGAAGAGGGAAAACTCTGATACCGCCGTGATAACCGCAAAAAAGACCAGATATTGATTGCCCAGGCTTAGCAGGAGTCCATTGATGAGAAGGATGCGGAAGGCAAAGGTCAGATTGGCCATGGCCGCGGGGCTTCCCGTCTTCAATGTCTCCAAACTGTGGGCAGGCCAGCGGGTCGCCAGGGGCCAGGCGAAACTGCCCTTCTTGAAGAGCAGATAAAAGAATCCGGCCAGGCAACTCAGGAGCAAGGCCAGGGCTCCGCCCAGGGCCGCGCCCAGAAGTCCCATCTGCATGACCTGCATGAAGAGGAGATCCAGGATGATGTTGAGGCTGGCCATGAAAAGGAGAAGGCCGGCCGCCAGATCATTTTTCCCGTCCAGGCGCAGGTAATAAAAGGGAATGTATAAAAGTGTCTTGGGAAGACCTGCCAAAATCAGGAGCCGGGCATAGGCCTCCATGTCGGCTGTCCAGACATTGCCGGCCAAAAACCGGGTCAAGGGACCCAAAAAGACCAGACCGCCCAGAATAAAGAAAAGGGCCAGACCAAGGCTGAGCAGGGTGGAAGTCCCCATAATCCGCCGGCTTTTTTCCGCTTCATTCCGGCCCCGGGCCTGAGCCGACAAAAGGGCGCCACCACTGGCGACCAGGGCTCCCAGGGTGCTGAAAAACAACTGCAGGGGCAGGAATAAATTGACCGCCACAAGGCCGTCCTGGCCGACAAAACTGCCTACCAGGACGCTGTCGATGGTCACCATGACCGTCCCGCCCAAAATGCCCGCCATGGTGGGCAACAAGTAGCGGTTATAGGTGGAGGTCAGAAAATGCTGATCAGCCTTCATGGTTAATGATGGTCAGAATCCCGGAAAAGCCCGTAATATCAAAGACTTCCATGATGAGCTGGTTGACATTTTTGACGACCATGGAACCCTGGAGGTTCATCCGCTTCTGGGCAGCCAGGAGGACCCGGAGGCCGGCACTGGACAAATAGTCCAGCTGACTGAAGTCCAGGACCAGCTCGGTCACATCATCAAGGGATGCACCAAGTTCCTGCTCCAGGACCGGAGCCGTCGTCGTATCCAATCTGCCCTTGACGGTGACCAGCAAAGTGCCCTCATCTTTTCTCTTATCGATATCCATACTTGTCCTCCTCAGACTATTAATAGGCGGGTAAAGACAGGTGAAACACTTTACCCAAGCAAGCTTTCCTCAGCTGTCTTTCTTTTTCTCTTCCTCCGAAGATGGAAGGTCTGTCTCCTGGCTCCCGGCTTTCTCTGACAGGAGGCTTTTATAGCGGTGGCGCAGGCAAAGAGCGGTGATGGTAACGGCCAGGAAGAAAGAGACCAGGCCAACCAGGACATAGGCACCCGCATCCTCGTAGAGGAGGGTGGCTCCCAGCATGTCCTGGACTGAAGCCCCCCGCTGACCGCCTGTCACCTCGGTCAATACCTGTAAGAGCGCCAGGGAAAGAATCAAGGAGAGGGCAGTCAGTGCCCACAAGAATCTCTTTTCTCTTTTTTCGCGCAATGCCCGGGCCCGTTCCTTGACCAGCCTCATTCTGTCTGCCAGGTCACGCATGGACTACCTCCATCGACTGAATGAATCAATTTGAAGACCTGAAATCAGGACTCTACTTATATAGGTACAAAAAAAGGGAAAACTACGCACCCCTGAGCGGGAAATGTCAAAAAGAAAAGAAAATGCCTATGACTGACCTGGCCTGGCCCCGGCTTCCCTGTCGGCTTCCCCGGGACTTGGCAGCCTTTGGGCCAGCTTCTTGATCATCCGGGCCAGAAGGAGGCTGACCAGGGGCAGGGCATAGGCAATGTAGCGGGTGACTCCCCCATGGGCGATCAGGAGATTGTAACTGGCGTGGAAGGTGATGGAGGCACCCAAAAGGCCGGCTGTGCCGGCAATCTTCAGCCAGGGGCGTTGCCAGACATAGACCAGACCGGAGGCGATGATGACCCCACAAACGATGTGCATGGCCCCTGTCGCAAAACCCCGGATCAGGAGATGGACCAGATTTTCGGCTCCACTTTGGGTCAGATAGATTATGTTTTCAAAAGTGGCAAAACTGACCGCGATGGTCAGGACCGATCCTGAAATGATCTCGGATTCAGGATCAAAAATAAGAAGGTAAAACAAAAGGGGCAAAAGTTTCATGACCTCCTCCACCAGGGGCGCGATCTGGGTGGAGGCATGGATCAAATCCGCTTCATAGAGCCGGGCGAAAAAGGTATTGAGGTAGGCGGACAAGAGGCAGGCACCCATACCCGCCAAGACAAAGAGGAAAAAACGATAGTATTTTTTCCCGGCCATAATCATGGCGATCAGGAGGGGGGCGGCAAGGCAGACGAAGATATTTTCAACATAGGTCATGCCATGACCGCCTTTCTCAGGGCAGGCACCAGGGCCAGCAGGGCAGCCGAGAGGAGAAAATCAATGGCGAAATAGGGGTTGGACAGATTGTCGCTGATCCAAAAACAAGAGGTGGTCCAAAGCGCAAATTCCAGGAAGACAATCAGGAGGACCAGGCCATGAAAGTATTGCCTGCGCCGGGCCTGGCCTTCCTGTCTTCTGGCAAAGATAAAGCCGCGCATGGACAGGAGAGCGATGGTCATGGTCAGGCCCACCATGAGGAGATTGCCCAAAATTTCACCGAAACGCAGGTAGAGGACCAGCTGAGGGATGCAGAAGACCGGTACCAGGAGCATGGCGGGGTGCCGGAACTTTTTTTCCTCCTCACTTGCCATGACATAGACCAGGGTCAGAAGAAAAAGGAAGCTGGCCATCCAGGCCAGCTCAGAGACATAAAAGACCTGGGGCGTCCTGTCAAATAAAAGGATGTAGAGGGTCCAGTGAAAGCTGCCCAGCATGAAAGAGCCAAAAAAGCAGGCCAGAAGATAAAAAGCCTGCTTTCGTCTCCTGTAATAGAGGATGCCCGCCGCCATCAAGGCCACCATGGTGACCAGGGTTTGGGTCAGATTATCAATCAACTCAAGCATCTTTGCCGCCCTGATCCCTCTTGTCCCTGATCTGGATACGGTAAAAGAGGATGGTTAAGACAACACCCAGGAGGAAGGCCAGGCCAGCGACCAGAATGTAGCCCAGACTCCTGCTGACATCAAAAACAGAGGCAGTCGCATCCCTGGTGGTGTAGTCAAGCCTTGGCAGCCTGGCCATGACAGAGGGCATGGTCAGGGACAGGCCCAGGATGACCAGCAAACTGACAGCCAGGGCTGAAAAACCCAGGACACGGCCCCGCCTTCGGCTTCTTTTTGCCTCCAGCGCCCGGGCCCTCTTTTTGACCGCAGCCAGCCTCTCCTCACGAGTCCGCAATGCCGACACCTTCCTCCTGCAGACGCTTGCGCAGGGATTTTTTACCCCGGTAAATCAAATCTGCAACCTGCTTTTCGCTTTTCCCCATGATCTCAGCAGCCTCAGCGTGACGTAATTGCTCAAAATATACCAGATAAAGGGCCTGGCGATAGTCGGGCTTCAAGCGCTCCATGCAAAGGCTGAAGAGGCCACTGCGCTCATTGGCCAGGGCCAGCTGGTCTGCCTGGGTTTCACTTGGGGGCTCATAGGGGATGTCATCCAGACTCAAGCAGTGTCGGAGCTTATTTTGCGCCAGGAAGCGTAAAGAGGCATGCCAAGCCGATTTATAGATATAGGCCTTGAAGGCGCCCGGACGGATAGAGGGTTTTTTGACAGCCAGATAGGCGAAGACGTCGATCATCAAATCCTCCGCATCATGGATGTCATGGATGTAGCGGTGGATATATAAAGTCAAGCGCGTCCCATAGCGCTCGATCAGTTCACTTAAACCATCCTCATCACCTTCCAGATACAGGCGATAGAGGGCTTCATCCTCTCTCACGCGCTTCCCCTTATAGGCCACCTTGACCCTTAAGGCAATTTAAACACTCTTATCTGCCATGATTCAAGAGGCAGAAGATAAGGGACCTAAAAGAAGGCCAGGACAAGCTCTATGGAAGAGGGGAATACCTGGCCAGAAATGCTTTGTCCTTTACCGGCTCTTCTTTCATCCTGGCCACCTATATTGAAACGAGCATTTGATAATCAGTTGAAAATTTCATTATGCACTTGCATAATGAAACCCTTTTGAATACTCAGATACGAATTAGGGGCCATTATCAAGAGTGGATCCGTTTCTCTTTAGAGCGCTGATAGGGTCTGCCCGTCTTGCCAAAATGAACTCTGCTACAATGGGTTTGATTTGAAAGGCCTGAGGATAGAAGGCTGAGGCAAGTGCCTATGCAATTGCAGTTTAGACATATCAACAAATATTTTGATGATTTCCATGTCTTGAAAGATGTGACCTTCACCGTCAGGTCCGGCCAGATATTTGGTTTCCTGGGGAGGAACGGGGCCGGAAAAACGACAGCCATCCGTATACTCATGGACGTCTTCAAGGCAGATAGCGGAGAGATCAGCCTGGATGACAATCCTTTCAGCCGGGATGACCATATCATCGGTTACCTCCCTGAAGAAAGAGGGATGTACTCCAAGTCAAAGGTTAAGGATCAACTGGTATACTTTGCCATGTTGAGAGGAGCCAGTAAAAGAAAGGCCATGGAGTCCGTCCTTTACTGGACAAAACGCTTTGAAATCGATGAGTACCTGGAAAGGAAACTGGAAACCTTATCCAAGGGCAATCAGCAAAAGGTCCAAATCACCCAAGCCTTCCTTAACGAACCGGACATCCTGATCTTGGACGAACCCTTCTCGGGCCTGGATCCCGTCAATGCCCAATTATTCCAGGAGGCCCTCCTGGACTATATTTCCCAAGACAAGATCATCATTTTTTCCAGCCATCAGATGAGTTACGTCGAAGCCTTCTGCCATGATATCGCCATCATTGACCATGGGTCCATCATTTTGTCGGGGAATCTGGAGGCCATCAAGGAGCAGGAAGGCCGGGATCGTTACAGGGTCTCAGTCGATGGACAGAACTTCGACCGCTTCCTGTCTGACCAGGCGATTTCCTACACCAAGCAGGGTGAATCATACCTTCTCCAACTTGCGGGGAATCAAGCCCTGGATCAGTTCCTGAAGACGGTCATCAGAAGCGATTTCCGACTGCAGGCTTTCGGACCCTATCAACCTTCCCTGCAAGAACTCTTCATCATGAAGGTAGGTGAAAGAGATGACTAATCTGAAAACGGTTTTCAATTTTGAATTTAAAGAACTGATCAAGAAGCGGGCCTTGCTTATCTCCACCCTCATTGTCGCACTCATCTTTTTAAGCATCACATCGCTGCCAAGAATTCTCAAATTGTTTGGGTCGGATTCAGTGCCTGACTATGGCCAGCCTTCCTTTACAGTCGCCTTTAAGGACCAGGACCTGGAAGCCTTTTTCGCGGACAAGATGCCCCAGGCCACCTTGACCTCGGAGAGTTTGGATTCCTTAAAAGATAAAATCGAAGCGGGTGACCTGGACGCTTTCTATTACGTCACTTCCAGGACTTCTTACACCGTCTTTCAAAAAGACAAGGACATTTTCTACAGCAGCGATGCCTTTTACCAGCTGATCTACAGGATCAACAAGCAGGACCGCTTGGAGGACAAGGGCATCAACCCCCATGACGTATGGGAGGCGGAGACTTTCAGGATCGATGTGGAGAGCCAGATACTGGGCCGGGACGGACAAGGCTTCTTTGTCGGCTATGTCTTCCTCTTTGGCCTCTATATGCTCATTTTGATCTATGGTCAGCTGGTCGCCTCTTCCGTTGCCAGGGAAAAGGACAGCCGGACCATGGAACTGCTCATTACCAGCACCAGGCCCAGGGCTTTAATCGTCGGCAAGGTGCTGGCGGCAGGCTTGGTGGGGGTGATCCAGGTGATTATCATCGCTCTTTTCATCCTTGCCGGCTTCCAGTTGAATAAGTCACTCTATCCACCGGAACTGCTGGCCGCCATCAATACCTCCACCAATCTTGATGTGCTCCTCATCTACATAGCCTTCTCCCTCATGGGCTACCTGCTCTATCTTTTCATTTATGCCGCCCTGGGCTCCCTTGTTGCCCGGATGGAGGACCTGGCCGCCTCTCTTTCTTCTATTACCATTATCTTCATCCTTGCTTATTTGGTGGCAACGACCGGGATGACCGCACCCAATATGGCCATCGTACGCTACAGCTCTTTTATCCCCTTCGTCGCCCTCTTCACGACACCCATCCGCTATATGCTGACCTCAGTCAGTGGAATAGAAATCATCGCCTCCCTCCTGATTATGGCAGCTTCCACCCTGGGGATCGCCTGTTTATCCATTTATATCTACCGGCAGGGCTCCCTCAATTATGGGAACAAGATGTCCTTGATCAAGATGATAGGGAAGCTTTTCAGCAGAAAACCGGCTGGCAAAGGGATTTGACCCGCGGCTGGGTAAGATTGTCACTTTCAGTCAGTCACTGAAATTAATCGAATTTCTTCACAAGATTCAGTCAGTAACTGAAAGTTGGACGCTATTCCTGCCTACAGATAAGAAAAAGGGTCCGTTCCGATAGGAGCGAACCTTTATAGTCTGGTATCCTGCGCCAAAACGAATACAATCCGCCCGTGACAGGCGCATGGGTGCAAGTGGATGCATTTTGATATTTGAAGATTTGTTTCGTATGGATTGTAT
>CAZKLG010000037.1:0-13043 GCA_964553675.1 uncultured Mageeibacillus sp.
CTGGCTGTCTCCATGATGGCCTTGCCGACGGCCAGGGTCATGATGCTGTCGTCGGTGACAAAAGAGCGGTCGGTGAAAAGTTCAAAATCTTTGCTTCGATGGTTATTGAATTCAAAGCGTGATCCGACGATGTCACCGACAATTGCCCCCAGCATGGTCTAACCTTTCCCGGCCCTTTCTTCCAATAGGTTGGCAAGAAATTGACCGATTTCGACCATCCTGGCTTCATCCAATTCAATGACCATATGGCTGTAATGCGCAAACTCTTCCAGGCCCAGGCTCTCAAAATCAGGGGCGGGCTCAAAGTCCCTGTCGATAATGGATTGGTTGGCAAGGTCCATGGTGAAGCTGACCTGAGGACCATCCAGGGCGCCGGTCACACTTCCGGTCCCTACCCGGATTCGAAAATCCAGGGTTTGCTTCATCTGGTCAAGGCTTGCGCTTCCTTCATTGGTAAAGCCGAATTCAGGAGTTGAGAATTCTTCGAAAAGCTTGAGGCCGGCGATATAAAGTGACTTCGTGTCGGCGTCATAGTCGATATAGTCGGCAATCTCATGGTCAGGCGGCAGGTCAACGGGCGCCTGTGTATGAGTGGGGCTCTGAGTCTCTACAGGTGCATGAGTCGATGTCGTTCTTAGACTCTCCGTGGATTCTCCCGTGTTTTCTGAGGGCTGGGGCGGGTGGGGTGTGCAGGCCGTGGTGATCAGGAGCAGGCTTAGTGAAGCCGTGAGGATCCCTTTGATCATTCGAGGCATCTTTTTCTTGTACTTGGTCATGGGAGGCCTCCTTATCTGGGTTATCAGCTTAAGGCTTTTTCCTCTTTGATGCAAAATCCAGGGTGGGGCTGAGCCCTATTCAAGCTTATGGACATGTCTTTGGATCATGGCCTGGCTGGGGAAAAAGCCAAATCTTTGATAAAAACCTTGAAGCTCCGGATCGCAGGAAAGGTCAATCATGTAGAGGTGATCCAGGCTCTTCAAGATCCGTCTGACCAATTCACTGCCGATGCCCTGCTTGCGATAGGCGGGCAGCACCTCCAGGAGGGGCAGGCTGGCGGAGAAGATGCCGTCGCTGATGGCGGTGATAAAGCCGATGATGCGGTCCTGGTCGACGGCCAACCAGGCCAGATAACTCTTTTCCAGGATGGCCCGGTGCTGATGGGGGGAAGGCGGGTGGGGCCAGCCTTGAAAGAAACCTGGGGCCAGCTGGAGGTGGGCAGAGTCTTGAGAAAAGACTATGTAGTCAATCATTGATCTTGTCCTTTCCAGGCTGGCCCTGAGATGGTCGGATTCCAAGGATGCCGGCGCAGTGTGAGATGACCTGGAAGCTGACCTGGTAGTTGGAGAGGAGGGGGCCTATCTCTTCCATGACCCAGTAGTATTCCTCATCATCCCATTCTGAGGTCCCGGCCCGGCAGGCTTCCAGATCCTTCCAGCTGGGGAAGGCAATGTCCCCGATGATGATTTCCCCTCCCTCATCCAGGAGGGGGATCAGGTCCTGGATCAAGTTTACCTTATCCTGGTCTTTCAGATGGTGGAGGGCGTAGGTGGACAGGATGACGTCAAAGGATCTGTCAGCCAGCGTATCCGGCAGGCCCCTGGTCAGGTCATGCTGGATGAGCTGGGCCTGGGGCATCCGCTCCCTGGCCAGGGCCAGCATCTCTTTCGAGAAGTCAACTCCTGTGACCTGGTAACCCTGGTCGTAAAGGAACTTGGCCATAAGACCCGTACCCAGGCCCAGATCCAGGAGCCTTATCCCCCCTTGCCTGTGAATCAAGTCCGCCACTTGAGATAAAAGGGCCTGGTAACCGGCGAAGGGGTATTGGTCCTTCCGGTCGCTTTCCAGGACACTCGCCTCATAATGGGCAGCCCAGAGATCAAAGCCTTTATGGTCCATCGATCAACCTTTCCAAAAAACCGCGGCACTGCCCGCTTGAGGCAGGCAGTGCCGGTCCGATCATAATGATCGCTTAAGACCAGTATCTAGTCTATCAGTTCGCTGGTCTCAGTCCCGATGTCAGCCGGTGTCAAGGTGCGCGGCTGCTGGTCGGGATGGCGTTTATGGTAGTAGGTCATGTAGAGGGCCAATACCGCGCCGACAGCGAAGTAAATGGCCAGGGAAATGTAACCACCGGCATCCAGCTCCAGGACTGAACCGATGATAATCCAGATGGAAATCACACAGCCCAGGATCATGAAGAGGTTGCCACCAGGCGCCCGGTAGGGGCGCTCCCAGTCGGGGAATTTTTTCCGCAGCAGCATGACATCAATGCAGCTGATCAGGTAGACAAGACCCGCTGCCGTACAGGAGATGGCGTAGATGTACTGGACCCAGTTTTCGCCTGAGAAGATACAGAAGAAGATGGAGAAACCCAGTACGATCAGGTTGGCAACCCAGGGCTGACCATAACGGTTAAGCCGCATGAAAGATCTGGGGAGCTGGTTGAGCTGGGCCGAGCCGTAGATGACCCGGGCCGAGCTGGTCCAAAAGCCCATGAGCGTGGTCAGGGCGTGGAGGCAGCCGGAAATGATGGCCAGGATACCGATGATGGCCGGTAGTCCCAGTTTGGCCACAAGCTCCGGTTCCGGCATGGCCATGCCTGCAATCTCGTTCCAAGGCGCCATGCCACCGATGGCAAAGACCACGAACATATAAAGGGCGGCGGGAATGAAGAGGGCCGAGAGGATGACGAGCCACATCTTCTTGGCGGGGAACTTGGTTTCCTCAATCATGGTGGGGGTCATCTCAAATCCGATGTACTTCAATGAGAAGACCGCCATGGCAATGAATATGCCACCAAAACCTTTGGGGAAGAGGCCCGCCTTGTGTCCGTCAACGGCCACCTTGATGTTGTCAGCTGACCAGTGGCCGGAGGTAAAGAAGGTGACAGCCACGACGATCGAAATGATGACCATGGAGAAAAAGAATATGGTCGATAAGGTACCTGTTATTCGTATCTTGAAATTGGATACGATGTACCAGATAAAGACGATGGCAATGGCAATGATGGTTTGTTGTGATTGGGTCAATTCCACCGGGGTGAAGTGGTTGATCACGGTGATGAAGATAAAGGCCATGAGGGGGGGTTCAACCACCTGGACCAGATACATCATCCATTGTGAGAACCAGCCGACCCGGTGGCCCATGGCGTTGGTTGTCCAGACATTAACGGCCGATGCGAAAGGCAGCATGGCCGACAGTTCAGCGAAAGCAAGACCGACAGGAATCAGCAAAATTGCGAGGATGGGGAATACCAGGGCTCCACCTGCACCGGTTACAGAGAACCAGTAAGGCGCTTCGGCCAACCAGCCACCAATGACGGCACCGGAGGCAATTGAAATCATGTGCAGAAAGGATAATTCGCGTTTCAGTTGTGGTTTCTTCTCCGACATATATACGTACTCCTCAGTATTGAAAATCTTCTTTGCTTACCTCGTTGACTCTACTTCAGTGTTTTCAATATCTGCTCGGTTGTGGCGATGGTCTTGGGGATGACGGCCCGAACGGTCATCTTGGGATCGACCACCTGTGAAATCCTTGCATCGACGACCATGCTGGCCAGGATATAGGCCTCCTCCCACATGCAATCCAGGATCTTGGCCAAGGCAGCAACGGCCTGGCTGACGCTGTCCCGGGTTGCGTCAAAGAGTGTGTCCTGGGAGGCAATAAACATGGTCTCTGTTTCTGTTTCCAGAATGGGCCAGGTGCTCTTGGTGTCCTTGATGACACTGAGCCTTACGGTGACTTGGGCAGGGATTTCCAAGCCAGTGAAACAGACTTCCCCATCCCCCATGAGGGCATGACAGTCACCCAGGGCAAAAAGGGCGCCGGGTTGGCTGACAGGCAAATAGAGGGAGGTACCCTTACGGATATCGTGGGTGTCCATATTGCCGCCGTGCTTATAGGGGGTATCGGTGGGACAGGGGCCGTCTTCATCTGTTGGAGCGACGCCGATAACACCGATCATGGGTTTTAGGGGAATGCGCAAGCCCAGATACTCGGCTGCACCATCCACGATGGGGATGACCCTGACAATTTTTTCTTTTGCTTCTTCTTTGAGGGAACCTTCGCCGGGAACGACAGCCGCGACACCCTGTTCGGCAACATCAATAGCCATGATGTCGACCTTGAGCAAATCGCCGGGCTGGGCCCCTTCTACGAATACGGGACCTGTTGCGGGGTTCAAACGGTCATGATCGATGCTGTCAAGCACGTCCTCATTGGACTTGACCTGTTGATAAAAGCAGTCATTGCTTTCAAAGGTGACAAGCGCGCCGTCCTTTACCGTCAGCACAGGTTCCATATCCGGCTTGAATGCATAGACAACATGCCTGCCTTCTACAATATGCATAGGACCTCCTGTGACATGAGTGACTCTAGTCAAGAGTATGGGCCTCTTTTTACTTTGCTGCTTTTTAGCGGTTGATGACTACCGAATATCGTCTCCGGCCTCCTTTCCGCCCAGTTAATGAAATGCTTAACTGTGAAAAATTAATACCTAAGTATGAGTATATAAGCATAAGCAAAAAGAGGCAAATGGATAATTTTCCGGGGTTTTTTCTAAGAATCTAGTGGAAGTGGGTATCAAGGATAAGCAGCCGGGGCTCCTTACAACTCCGTGACGGGATAGGCCAATAGGTCCTGCTTCAAGTTTTGCTTCTTGTCGACTTGGGCCAAGATGAGCCTTAGGCCGGTCTTGTAACCCTCGGACCGGTCCAGGAGATTTAAATGCCTTCCCATCCGTGAAGAAGGTCGGGTGCTCTGTTTGATCTCAACAGGGTATAGGACCCCGGCATCCTCGACGATGAGGTCAATCTCTCTCATATCTCGGTCTCGGTAAAAAGACAAGGGAAGATTAAGTGTGCCCCTATTCTTGAAAGATTTGACGATTTCAGAGACGACAAAGGTTTCAAGAATAGCCCCTGACATGGCGCCCTTCATAAGTGTCTGTGGGCTTGGCCAGTTGAGCAAATAAGCAACAAGCCCCGTGTCCATGAAGTAGAGCATGGGCGTCTTGATGGTCCTGGTCAAGCGGTTATTTGAAAAAGGAGGTAAGAGGACAATGATGCCCGAAGCTTCAAGTACGCTCATCCAGCTTTTGATTGTTTTAATCGTGCTGCCCAGTTCACTGGCGACAACCTGATAGTTAACAAGTTGACCAGTTCTCGCCGCCAAAGCGACCATGAATCTTGAAAACAAGGCCAGATCTTTGACATTAATCAGGGACCGCACATCACGCTCGATGTAAGTTTTCACATAAGAAGCGTAGTAGATTTGCCAATCGATACGGGGATCTCTGTAAAGTTCAGGCATGGCGCCACGATGGATGATTCTCCACAATTCTGAATTGGAGGTTTTGATCCGGTCAGCTTTAAGGTAGTGGTCATCAGGAATGAAGGGGTAGCTAAAGCTGTCACCTCGGATTTCTCTTAAAGAGAGGCCACTCAATTCGAGAATTCCCACACGCCCCGCCAGTGTTTCGCTGACATTCTTCATGAGCGAAAAGCTTTGCGATCCAGTTAGGATAATGGTTCCGTAAGTGGTCGATTGGTCAACAATTCGCTTTATCTCGGGAAATAATTCAGTTGCGTTTTGAACTTCATCGATAATGATTTTGCCAGGGTTATTCAGGAAAAACAACTTGGGATCCGTTTTAGCTACTTCCAGCTCGTTAATGTCATCCAGGGTAATGTAATAATAATCCTTGGCCAGGAGTTGCTTGAGCAAGGTGGTCTTGCCAACCTGCCGTGGGCCGGTTACCAAGACAACCTTGAACATTGAAATCATTTTGTGGACTAGATTTTCCGCATGTCTAGCAATATACATAAAAACCTCGGCAGAACTGGAGTTCAACTCCATATTAGCCGAACTTTTTAAAGCGGTCAATCCCTTGGATCAAGCTTACCAGCTAATAGGCAATGTCCCTTTGCAGGAAGGTGCCCCGCCTCAAGTCTTCAAAAGCCTTCTTAATCTCCTGGGCTGTGTTCATGACGATGGGGCCGCCCCAGGCGACCGGTTCACCCAGTTTGACCGAGCTCATGAAAAGGACCTGGGCCTTCTCTTCTGCCGCCTGGATGACCAGGCGATCCCCCTGGGTCAATTTGACGGCTGTCTTTTCCTGGATCTTTTCCCCGGCGATGATGGCTTGACCCAGGAGGGTGAAGGCCATGACCGAGCGGTCGGGATCTGTTTCCAGGGTCAGGGAGGCAGCAGGTTCCAGATGGATATCGTAGTAGTCCAGGGGTTGATACTGGCCCATGTAGCCCTGACGCCCCTGGTATTGGCCGGCCAGCAATCTCAGCTTGCCGCCTTCAAAGGGGATGTCTTCAATCTCATGGTTTTTTATACTGTGGTAGGCGGGTGGGGCCATCTTATCCCTGGCTGACATGTTGAGCCAAAGCTGGACGCCCAGCATCCGGTCGGAGGCAGGCAGGGTCTCTTCATGCATGATGCCGGATCCGGCTGTCATCCATTGGACCTCCCCGTCACCGATGGTGTCCTCATGGCCCAGGCTGTCCTTGTGGGTCATACGTCCCTGGTAGACATAACTGATGGTCTCAATGCCCCGGTGGGGGTGCATGGGAAATCCCGCTATGTAATCTTCCGGATTGGTACTGTCGAAGGAATCCAGCATGAGGATGGGGTCATAGCTTTCCACCGTCCGATTGCTGAGCACCCGGACCAGGCTGACGCCCGCCCCGTCCCGGGTCCGAAAACCAGTGACTTTTTCTCTTATTTGTCTTTCCATGATCAAGCTCCTGAATCTAGGCAATCCCTGGGACTGCCGGCCTCGCGGGCCTGGGCCCGGTCGACATTGTCTTTCCCTGCCTTGGAAGGAGAAGCGGAAGCAGTCAGGCCTAGGGCCCTCTAGCTGACAGACTTTTGACAGCTCCTTAGATTTTCTCGCATAAGCCTGATATCCGCCGTAACCCAGGGCAATGACCGGGCGGATTCTTTCCCCTTTACCAGGCTTGAAGGAGATCGCCCCTTTAGGCCTGCCCAGCAGGGCCGTCTGACCCCGCCTTGGATCCTCCTGAAGCGAATTAGAGCGTCGCACTTTCCAGGAAAGTGATGCTTTTCCTGTCGCAGTCCAGCCGGGTCCTGATCCCGTAGGGCAGGATGGCTATGGGCTTGGCGTGGCCAAAATTGACATTATAAAAAATGGGCAGATCGGTCAGCTTCTCCTCAGCCCTGACCACGTCCAGGATGGCCTTCTTGTATGCCTGGTAATAGACCTCAGCCTGAGGCTTGCCCACCAGAATCCCCTCGATGACCGCCAGGATGCCCTGGGCTGCCAGGTTCCTCAAGGTCCAGCGGACAAAATCCGGAGAGGGTTTGTCCTCGCTCGTCTCCATGAAAAGGATGGCTCCTTTCCAATCCTCCAGATTCGGCCAGATCTTGGTACCAATGGCCATCATGAAGACATCCAGGCAACCGCCCAGAAGATGGCCGCAGGCCTGTCCCTGGCCCTGGAGGATTTCATAGCCTTTGGGGTCTTCTTTCAGCTGATAGGAAGTATTCTGGTTTTTCTCATCCCAGTCGATCAGCTGGTCGGTCCAGAGGGGACTGGGTTCCAGCTGGTAACCTTGGGAATCCTGAAAGAGCAACTTGTCCAGGGCCTCCGAGGTGTAGTCCAGCATCTTGACATAATCGCCCAGCTCAGCCATGACTGAGGGCCCGTAAAAGGAGACCAGGCCCGCCTTATAGGCCATGAAATGGTGGATAGTCGTGTCTGAATAACCCATAAAGACTTTAGGATTTTGTCGGATGATACCAAGGTCAATATAGGGGAGGGTACGGATGGCATCGTCACCGCCGATGGCTGAGAAGATGCCTGCATAGTCGGGATTTCCAAAGGCCTCCATGAGATCCTGGGCCCGAAGTTGGGGATGGCGGGCCACAAAATCGCTGCCGGCCAGGGCATGGGGCATGGGGACCAGCTCCAGGCCAAAATCACGGGCCAAACGATCCCTGGCGATGTCAAATCGGTGACGATAGGGGGCATCGCCCAGTCCACCCCAGGACAGACTGACCAGGGCGATCCTGTCACCTCTTTTCAAGCGTCGGGGCTTGATCATGGCTGGGGCGCCTCGGTCCTGTCGGTCAAACCGTAGCTTCGAAGTTTGGAGGCTACCGTGATCTGGTAGCTTTCGAACATGAATTCGCGTCCCTGCTTCTGGCAGAACCGGTGTTCTGTCTGCTGACGCCAGAGGGCCACCGCCGCTTCATCCTCCCATACCGATAAGCTGAGGATCTTGCCCTCCTGGGACAGGCTGGAAAAGCGCTCAGACCGGATAAAGCCAGGACTGGCTTCCAGGTCGGCCTTGAGACCAGCGGCCAGTTCCAGGTAGGCCTCCTTATGTTCCGGTCGGATGACCACTTCAAATAAAACAAGAATCATGATCCACCCTGCTTTCTCTTTTAATCTTGACTTGACAGAATATGCCTGTCCAGCCAGCGGGCCACCCCGTCCCGGTCATTGCTGTCACAGACAGCCTGGGCCAGGGCCCGGACCTGGGGGATGGCATTGGCCATGGCAAGGGAGAAGCCTGCGGCTTCCAGCATATCCAGGTCGTTGACGTCATCGCCAAAGGCAACAATGGCTTCCTTTTCGATGCCCATAAAATCCGCGATGGCCAGCATGCCATGGCTTTTCTTAGCCTCATGATGCATGACCATAGCCAGGCCATCCCTGGCCAGCTGGAGATAGGCCTGATCCGGCAGGGCTTCACGAAGGCTATCTGCCTGGGCCGGGTCTTCCAGGAGGGCATAGAGTTTGTCTGCGGGGCCCACATCCTGCCAGTCCTGGGTCACTCGGTACTGGCTCAGATAGGGCCAGACATGGCCGACATGAAAGTTGGCGTGATGGATGCCTCCCGCTTCAGCTGTTACCCGGATGCCCTGGTCGGAGAGCTGGCGAAGGAGGGGCCTGTAAAGGTCGGGATCCAGGGTCCTCTCATAGACCAGCCTGTCTCCCAGATAGGCCCTGGCCCCGTTGAGGAGAACCCGGCCATCAAAAAGGTCAGGGGACAGAAGATAATCGGCACTGGTCCCCCGGGCCGTAGCATAGATGACCTTGACCCCTCTGGCCCGGACCCTTTCCAGGGTCCGGAGGCTGAAGTCGGAGAGGCTCTTGTCAGACCGAAGGAGGGTGTCATCCAGGTCGGTGACTACCAGCTTGACGGCCTGGCCGGATAGCTTTGCTTGTTTACCTAGGCTTCCCATGACAGGAGTGTTTTACTTCCTTCCAGTTTTCTCAGCTCTGAGATCTCCTCGGTGACTTCGACGACGCCCAGGTACTGGCCGTCTTTATCGCGAACGGCGTAAAAGCGGATGAGGATGAAAAGGCCATCTTTTTGGATCCAGAAATGTTCCTCATCCTTCTCGCCCGACTTAAAGGACTCGACCACAGCCAAGACCCTGTCCAGGCTCTTGGGCGGGTGACAGTCTTCCACCAGACGGCCGATGATGGTGCGGGTCCGGGGGAAGACCCGGTCCTTACCCTCGCTGAAATACTGGACCTTGTCCTGGGCATTGACGTAGGTGATGTCGCCGGGCAGGCTGTTGAGGAGGGCTTCCAGCTCATGGACATTAAAATAGCCACTGGGCAGCTCAAAGTCATGGCCACCCGTCTGCCGGTCTACCTGCACTTCATCCTTGATCCAGGCTGCCCGGTCGGAGGGGCTGGCCCCTTCTATGCCTTCGGCGAAAGCGAAGCCATACTGGCCGCTTTCCTGGGCCACCAGCTTCCAGTCATCTTCGGTCAGATTGTCCAGTAGCATGGGCTTTAAGATCTCATTTTCCTTGTGGATCATGCCCCGGACTTCCATCTCCATCTCATCGAAGAGGGCCAGGTCTTTTTCACCTGCCTGGGCCTTGGCCAGGGCTCCCTTGATCAGGTCACGGATTTCATCATCCTTGCCCCACATGACCTTGGGAGGCGCCATGATGCCATTGCGCTCCAGGTAGGGGAAGAAGAGGTTCTCCTTGCGGGCATAGTGGCGATCCAGCTTGGTCAGTTCCTTGAGTGCCCTGACAAAGGCGACTGGATCCTGGTCGGCAAGAAAGCCTTCCCTGGCCTCCTTATAGTCCTTATCGAGGAAGGCCTCAAGTCCGTCATTTTCCTTATAGAAAACGGTCAAAGGATGGCCCATCTCGGGATCAGCTTCGATGACCTTGACATTGCCTTCCACCAGGGCGGCATGGACATTACAAAGTCTTTGGATCTCGGTTACGGGCATGCCGGACTTGATCAGTTCGGCCTCTGCGGCGATGATTTCCTTGGAGTCTACGGTCTCAAAGGCCGCCTGAAACTCGTCTTTAACGTCTTCGACGGTGGCCCCGTCATGGAGTTTTAAGAGAATATTTTTAAGTACTTGAGCTTGTTCTTGAGTTTTTGACATGGTATTTCTCCTGTTCCTTTACTTACCGATACGCCCCTGATAATCATAACGGATGGCCCTGAATGGAAAGATACCAGTGTTCCCAACTAGCGCCTGCCGGGTATAAGTTGGCGGTTTTGAATCAGGGGGCTGAGGCTGTCCCAGAGGGCGGTGACCGTGATGATGCCAATAATGATCCAGGAGACGGCCAGGAGGGCTGACTGGACCTGGCTTACCGTATAGGGTGTGTAGTTGGCGATGATGGGGGCCAACTCAGGATTCAGGACCCTGCCCTTCCAAAACATGAAAGTGGTCAAAAGCATGGAAACCAGGTTCTGAACCATGTTGGTCAGGATCATGGCGAAAGTCCATCGGCGGGCCAGGAGTTTCCAGCTGGACAGGAAGAAGGTCAGGGCGGCGACCAGGACAATGAAGGGTAAAAAATGATTGATGAAATAAGGATCAAAAACAGGCAGGAGGACCCAATTCCCATTTTTGGCCTGACTGTAAAAACCGATCAATTCGGGTTTGAAATAAAGGAGGGAAATCAGGATGGCGTTGAGGGCCATGGAAATGAGCGGGTCATTTCGGGGGATGGTCTTGCCCTTGGCCCGGTCTGTCATCAGCTCTTGGGGGGACCAGGCTGCCTTGGTCTTCTTTTTTGGGCGGCCGTGGGCCAGATTGGTCCGGTCGATCAGGAAAAAGATAAAGGTGATCCAGGTCACCGAGTGGAGGACAGCACTGAAAAGGCCGAAGCTCAAGTGATGAAAGAAATCCAAAAACCCTCCCGTCGGTGGCTTGACCAGCCATTCCAGGGAGGTGACGGCCGCCATGATGGCGATGACGATGACCAGGGTCATCCGCATGACATAGAGGTATTGGGGGTAATAGCGGGGGCCGATCAGATAGCGCTGGTCGGTCCGATAGCTGTCGGCCATGAGGGTGGGATCTCCCAGGCTTTCCAGGAGGATGAGGACGTCAGCTTGGGAGGAGGGGGAAGGCAGCAGGGCCTGGATTTTTGTTCCCAAAGCCAGAGCAACGCCCGCCCGCTCCTTGTCTGGCAGTTGGTCTGTGACCTCTTCAATATAACGGTCGATTAATGTCATGTCTTTCATCAGCCTTGTCTTCCTTGTCATGTCTATCAGTCAACAGTCTACCCCGACCTTGCCTTGCTTTGAAGGTCATCTGCGTTATTATGAGAAGAGTTACAAGGTATTTTTGTAACGGTGAATGCCCATGACAGAGATAGATCCCGATAACCAATCCAATCAAAAAGAGGGCGGGCGCCTGACCCAACAGTTAAATGGCCTGCAAGAACGGATCAATGCCTACACCCGGGAGAAGAGCTGGGCAGCGGCCTGGAAAGAACGTCTCAAGCGCTTCTTCGCCCTCCGGGTCGGTGTGGATGCGGCGGCCTCGGCCTATTACCTGCTCTTTTCACTCTTCCCCCTGATTATCTTTTCTTTCAGTTTGCTGGAACTCCTGGACTCCGGACTGGCCTCCCGCTTTGAAGAAGCCCTGCCTCAACTCAGCCTGGTTATTCCCCAGGCCATCTTGACCATGCTTCAGAATTTTCTGGATTCAGTCGGCCTGACCTCCTCCATCCCCTTCCTGTCCTTGTCAGCCCTGGGTCTGCTTTGGGCGGCCTCACGGGGGGCAGCCAGCATAGTCAACTCCATGAACCGGGTCTATCACAGGCAGGTGGAATACAATTTCCTGCTCCGGCGGCTGATCGGCATTATCGCCATCTTCGTCATCAGCATGCTCTTGATCGGCATCCTTGTTCTCTTGGCTTTCTATCGGATGGTCATCGATTACCTGCATCAGTTTTTCACCTTGCCTGACTTTCTCCTGGCAGGTGATTTCGATCTTTTTGCCCACCTTTTGGCCTTCCTGCTCCTGACCCTGATCTTTTCTGTCATCTACAGTCTGGTAAAAAGAAAGCGCAGTTACCTGCGCCACACCCTCCTGTCGGCCATGGTGACGGCCGCAGGCTGGATTATCATTTCTTATGCCCTGTCTATCTTTATCTCCCTCCAGACCCGCTACTATGTCATGTATGGCAGTATCACAGGGATTATCTTCCTCATGCTCTGGCTCTATTTAGCCATCTATATCAGCCTGATCGGGGCCTTCGTCCATTCGGAATTGATCTTAAAGTATCCCCGGCCCGATCGAAAGCGCAGGCATAAGGATGGGGAAAAGGACTCCCTTTAAGCCATTGGTTTGCAGACATCCACCCAGGCCTTGGGCCTGGCGTGTGTCTCCACTTCCCCCCGGCTCAGCTTGACCAGGCTATGGGCATCGCCGGCACCCAGGTAAAGGATCTCACTTTCTTTCAAAGATTGATCCAGGTAGACGAAGACTTCCTCCTTGACCACGAAAGGACAGACCCCGCCCACCTCATGGCCGGTATAGCCCAAGACCAAGTCAGGCGCAATCATCTTGCCCCGCTGGCCAAAATAGTCCTTGAATTTTGGATTGTCTACCCTGACATTGCCGGCGCAGACCACCATGATGGGGCGATCCTTGACCAGAAAGGTCAGGGTTTTGACGATTTGTTGAGGTTTACAACCGACCGCCTTGGCCGCCAGTTCCACGGTCGCACTTGATTCGTCAAATGTCATGACCCGGTCTCCCAGGCCATGACTTTCAAAATAG
>CAZKLG010000038.1:0-12814 GCA_964553675.1 uncultured Mageeibacillus sp.
GTCAGGGTTAAATTTACTTTTCTTCGCTATGGCTTCATAGTCCGAATATAAGGTTGTCAGGCAGCGAGTTTATGAAATTATTGAAAAAAGATCCGCCCCATCCGGAGCGGACCCTTTGTCGATTTGGTGCGGACAACAGGACTCGAACCTGCACGGTTTCCCATTGGAACCTAAATCCAACGTGTCTGCCAATTCCACCATGTCCGCATGGATTAGATTATACATCAAGCATTGATAATGTTGTCACTACCTCCTTATGTCCTCTCGTCTGCCCTAATCGTCAAGCCGAAGGACACTCATGAAGGCTTCCTGTGGAACCTCGACGCTGCCGACCTGTCGCATGCGTTTCTTGCCTTCCTTCTGCTTTTCCAGGAGCTTCTTCTTGCGGCTGATGTCACCGCCGTAACACTTGGCTGTAACATCCTTGCGATATGCCCGGACAGTTTCCCTGGCGATGATCCGGCCTGCCACGCTGGCCTGGATGGGAATCTCAAACTGCTGACGGGGGATATTCTCCCTCAGCTTCTCGGCCATGGCCCTGCCCCTGCGATAGGCATCATCCCGGTGGAGAATGAAGGTAAGCGCGTCCACCTGCTCCCCGTTGATGACCATGTCCAATTTGACCAGGTCAGAGACCTGCCAGCCCTTGAACTCGTAATCCAGGGAGGCATAGCCCTTGGAGTTGGATTTCAAGGCGTCAAAGAAATCGTAGATGATTTCGTTAAGGGGCATGTCATAGTGGAGATTGACCCTATTATCGTCGATGTATTCGGTATTGACATAGACGCCCCGGTAGTTGTGGCAGAGCTCCATGACATTGCCGATATAGTCCCTGGGCGTCATGATGGAGGCCGCGACCACGGGCTCTTCGATATGGGCGATCTGGTCTGGATTGGGCATGTTGGTTGGGTTTTCCAGCATGATCTCCTCCCCGTTGACCATTTGCAGGCGGTAGGCGACCGAAGGCGCCGTGGAGATCAGGTCCAGATCGAATTCCCGTTCCAGCCGCTCCTGAATGATCTCATAGTGGAGAAGGCCCAAAAAGCCGCAACGGAAGCCAAAGCCCAGGGCGGTTGAGGTCTCAGGCTCGAAGGAAAGGGCCGCATCGTTGAGCTGCAGGCGTTCCAGGGCATCTCTCAGGTCCGGATAGTCGGCTCCGTCCACCGGATACATGCCGCAAAAGACCATCTGCCTGACCGGGTGGTAGCCGGGCAGGGGCTCCTGGGCGGGGTTTTCTGCCAGGGTGATGGTGTCGCCGGGCGCCGTGTCCCTGACATTCTTAATACTGGCGGTCACATAGCCGACATCGCCAGCAAAAAGGGTCTCCCTGGCTTCCATGGCCGTGGGCGAAAAAGTACCCAGGGAAGTGACCGTAAAGGTCTTGCCCGAGTGCATCATGAGGATCTCGTCGCCCCGGGACAGCTGGCCTTCCCTGACATTGACATGGGTGATGACACCCAGATAGGCATCGTAAAGGGAGTCAAAGATCAGGGCCCGCAGGGGCTTTTGGCTCTGGCCCTCCGGCGGGGGCAGATAATGGGCCACCGCCTCCAGGACCTCATCGATATTGATGTCATTCTTGGCCGAGATCAGGGGGGCATAAGAGGCATCAATCCCGATCACCTCTTCTATTTCATGGCGGACCTCCTCGGGTCGGGCCGAGGGCAGGTCGATCTTGTTGATGACAGGCAGGACTTCCAGGCCGGCGTCAATGGCCAGATAGGCATTGGCCAGGGTCTGGGCCTCCACCCCCTGGGAAGCGTCCACGATCAGGATGGCCCCATCGCAGGCCGACAGGGACCTGGACACCTCATAGTTGAAGTCCACGTGACCGGGCGTGTCAATCAGGTTATAGACATAGTCCTGTCCATCCTGGGCCCGGTAGTCCATGCGGACAGCTCTGGCCTTGATGGTGATACCCCGCTCACGCTCGATATCCATATCGTCCAGGACCTGATCCAATTTATTGCGCGAGGATATGGCCCCCGTATGCTCAATCAAGCGGTCAGCCAGGGTGGATTTACCATGATCAATGTGGGCAATCACACAAAAGTTTCTGATTCTTTCTGCGGGCACTCTTTCCATTATTTATCTATCATTCCATTTCCAGTATCTTGTCATCTCTTTTTACTTGGGTTTGCCGAATTTTTCAAGGGGGTAGAAACGAAGGAGCAATTTGCCCTCAATTTCACTTCGCTTAACAGGCCCAATATCCCGGCTGTCCCGACTGCTCATACGATTATCGCCCAAAAGGTAGAATTCATCCTCCCCAAGCTGGACATTGGAATAGACCATGACATGCTCCGAGGTCAGGACCCCCTCCGGCAGATAAGGCTCGACCAGCTGCCTGTCATCGATGAAGACCTGGCCCTCCCGGATGGTGACCTTCTCCCCAGGCAAACCAACCACCCGTTTAATAATGATGATCTCATCGCCTGTGGACCCATCATCCCGGTAGGCATCGGCTGTGACGATATCGCCCCGCTTGAGCCCTGAAGGGAAGTGTCTGGAGAGCTTTTCGACAAAGACCTCGTCCTTGTCCTCCAAGGTGGGCACCATGGAGGATCCGATCACTGTATTGTGCTGGAGGACAAATTGAGTGATCAGGAAAACCAGGCCAAAACAGATGGCCAGGGTCAGAAGGAAACTCAAGCTCCTCTTGAGAAAGCCTCTGCTTTTAGGCCAGGCCGCCACTGGTTTTTCCTCCTCTTCGCTCAAGGTCACTGATATCCCCTCTTTTGTCTTCAACCAGGCCTTTACCTGGGTATCCCTATCTTAGAGAAGGGATAAAAACGAAAGACCAGACGCCCTGCCATATGGCCCCTGGAGATGGGGCCGAGAGCCCGGCTATCGATGCTATGGGGCCGGTTGTCCCCCAAAAGATAATACTCATTGGCTCCCAGGACAAGCTCCGCATAATGGGGATGGCGGGGCACGGTGTCCAGGTCAGGATCCAGATAGGCTTCATCCAGGAGCTGGTCGTCAAGATAAACCCGCCCCTCCCGGATACTGACCTTCTCACCCGGCAGGCCCACTACCCGCTTGATGATATGGCGCTCCTCCTGGGAAAAACCCTCATAAGCACTGGCATCAACCGTGACAATATCGCCCCGCTTGATCTTGAGTCCCAGATAAACGGACACTTTCTCGACCAGGATTTGGTCCCCGGCTTCCAGGGTCGGGGCCATGGAGGTCCCTACCACTGAGTTGTTTTGCAGGACAAAGAGCCGGACCAGGAGGATCAGCGCCAAGCTGAGAACAAAGGTCAGCAGGAAGCTCATGAGCTCCGGCCGCCATCTGGGAGGAGCCGGCCGGTTGGCCAGGCTGTCCAGATAGTCTTCCAGCCCCATATGCTGATCCGCAGATCTTGCCAGCTGGTCGATCCTTTCTGGTCCCAGTGCCTTCATGAGATTAACTTATCCTTCTTCCCCCGCCCCCGATTCACTGACCTGGGGCCTGATGGTCAAGCCGAGTTCTTCCAGTTGTTTTTCGGCCACATAATAGGGGGCGCCGGTCATCAAGGAGGAGGAGTTTTGAACCTTGGGGAAGGCAATGACCTCCCTGATGCTGTCGGACCCTGTCAGCAGCATGACGATCCGGTCCAGCCCATAGGCCAGGCCGCCGTGGGGCGGTACCCCATAACGGAAGGCCGAAAGCAGGAAGCCGAACTGGTCCTGGGCCTCCTGTTCGCTGAAGCCCAACAATTTGAAGATGCGTTTTTGCAGGTCCTGGCGGTGGATCCGGATGCTGCCACCTCCCAGCTCCGTGCCATTGAGGACAATGTCATAGGCCCGGGCCCGGACATCCTGGGGATGGCTGTCCAGAAGATGGAGATCCTCTTCCATGGGTGAAGTAAAGGGATGATGCTTGGCCACATAACGGCCGGCCTCCCTGGACCACTCCAGGAGGGGGAACTCGGTCACCCAGCAAAAGTCGTAGCGATCCTGAGGGATCATGTCCCGGCGTCTGGCCACCTCAAGGCGAAGGTCACCCAGGGCTTCCAAGGCGGTCATCCGGTCTGCATCGGCCACTATCAGCAACTGCCCCGCCTCCGCCTGACCTGCCCGGGTCAGGGCTTGTCTGACAAAGGCGCCGTCATAGAATTTGGCGATCGAACCCCGGCTTTCACCCTCCTCGCCCAGGGACAGCCAGGCCAGACCCTGGACACCCGTATTGCCCTTGACGTATTGGGAAAGGTCGTCCAATTCTCTGCGGGAGAGGCTGGCCGGCAGGGCCAGGGCGCCCACATAGCCGCCCGCCTGGACAGCCTCACTGAAGACCCGGAAAGCCGAGTCGGCCACCAGGTCTGACAAATCGGTCAGTTCCATGCCAAAACGCAGGTCGGGCTTGTCGGAACCAAAACGGTCCATGGCATCCCGCCAGGTGATCCGCCGCAAGGGAAGTTCCAGCTCAATCCCTGCAAATTCCCGCATAAGGGTAGCCAGGTAGCGCTCATTGGTATCCAGGACGTCTGCTTCGCTGACAAAGGACATCTCCATATCGATCTGGGTGAATTCCGGTTGCCGGTCCGCCCTCAGGTCCTCGTCCCGGAAGCAACGGGCGATCTGCATATACTTGTTGTAACCGGCCAGCATCAGGAGTTGTTTATAGAGCTGGGGTGATTGGGGCAGGGCAAAGAAGCGGCCGGGAAACACCCGCGACGGTACCAGATAGTCCCGGGCCCCTTCCGGCGTACTTTTGATCAGGGTCGGTGTCTCCACATCGATGAAACCTTCCCGGTCAAAGAAATCACGGGTGATCTTGGTGATCCGGTGGCGGGCCAGAAGCTTGCTTTGCATGTCGGGGCGACGAAGGTCCAAGAAGCGGTACTGGAGGCGGAGGGATTCCTTGGCGTCCAGGTTCTCTTCGATATAAAAGGGCGGGGTATCGGCCTCGGAAAGGATCTTGAGCTCACTGACATGAAGCTCCACGGTCCCCGTCTTCATGGCAGGGTTGGCGGAGGTCCGCTTTTGCAAGGTCCCCCGGACGGCCAGGACATATTCGCCCCGGACCCTGGCGGCCTTATCCCGCACCTGGGCGGGCGAATCCTGATCGACCAGGATCTGGACTTCACCGGCCAGGTCCCTGAGGGTGATAAACAAAAGACCGCCCAGGTCTCTTTGCTTATGGCACCAACCCATCAAGGTCAGTTCCCGGCCCAACATGTCCTCGCTGACGTCACCGCAAAGGCAGGTCCGTCTCCAGTCACCCATGGATTCACTCATCTTCTTTTTCCTTCCCCTCTTGCCTGATCAAGTCACTGATTTGATCCAAAGCTGCCGACACTTCACTGCCGTCGGACAGATTGCGTAAAGTTGCCTGGCCTTTGGCCAGTTCATCCTCGCCTAAGACAAGGATGTATGCGGCCCCCATCCGGTCGGCGGCCTTCATCTGGGCTCGCAGGCTACGGCCCATGATATCTGTTTCCACCCGGAAGCTCTGCCTGACCAGCTTGCGGGCCAGGGCCAGGGCCTGGCCTGCCGTTGACGGGAAAGAGGCGATAAAAAGATCCACCTTGGCTTCTTCACCCAAAGCGATGCCCTGGGATTCTGCCTCCAGCATCAGTCTTTCCACCCCCATGGCAAAGCCAACGGCTGGTGTCGGGACACCCCCTAATTCACTGACCAGTTCGTCATAACGGCCACCACCACAGATGGTGCCCTGACTGCCCACATTGGATGAGATGAACTCGAAGACAGTCCGGGTGTAATAGTCAAGCCCCCTGACCATGCGGGGGTTGATCTTATAGGTCACGCCCAGCTGGTCCAGGCAGACCTGGACCTTGTCAAAGTGCTGGCGGCAATCGCCACAAAGATAATCCAACTGGATGGGGGCGTCACCTGCCAGGCTGTGACAGTGGTCCTCCTTGCAATCAAGCATACGGAGGGGGTTACGTTCAAAACGGACATGGCAGTCCTGGCACATGCCCGGTAAAAGGGGCTCATAGTAGTCTCGAAGGGCCTGCCGATAGGCTTCCCGGCACTGAGGACAGCCGATGCTGTTGATTTCAAGGCTGATGGCCTGGAGTCCCAGTTCCAGGAAATAAGCGTCCAGAAGGCCGATCAACTCGGCATCTGCCTCCGGCGCCTGGCTGCCGAATATTTCACAGCCGAACTGCCAGAACTCCCGGTAACGTCCCTTTTGCATCTTTTCATAGCGGAACATACTCATCTGATAGAAGAGCTTGACGGGGGCAGGCCTTGAGGCCATGCCCTCCTCGATAAAGGCCCGGACGACCCCGGCTGTCCCTTCAGGACGCAGGGTCAGGCTCCTTCCCCCCTTATCTTCGAAGGTATACATCTCTTTTCGGACGATGTCGCTGGCGTCTCCGACGCCCCGGACAAAGAGCTCTGTGTGCTCAAAGGTGGGAACCCGGATCTCTCCATAGCCGTAACGGCTGCAAAGACTGGCGAAGGCAGCCTCCAAATACTGGCGTTTGACCGCTTCTTCAGGCAAGATATCTCGAGTCCCGCGAGGGGCTTTAAGGTCCATGACCGCCTCCTGTCAGCTATTTTCTGGATTTGGACGTACTAGATAATTCTAACACAGCCAAGCGCAGCATTAGCGGTGGAGGAGGGGGCTCAGCTTCTTATAGATGAGGGTGACGATGACCGACACCACCAGTCCCTTGAGGATGTTAAAGGGGATAAAAACCCAAAGGATCAGGGATTTCAAATCAGAGACCATGTGATTGCCAGCCGCCTTGGTGGCCGCGATGATCCCCTCCATGGAAAGTCCCATGACGGACACATAAAAGGGAATGGTGACAAAATAATTGATCAGCGCACCCGAAAGGGTCAAGGCCAGGGTGCCGGCCGCCATGGAGATGATGGCCCCTCCCCGGGTCTTTCGGTACTTGTAGATCAGGCCTGCTGTCCCGACAAAGAAAGAGCCCATGATGAAGTTGGCCAGCTCGCCCACCATGAGGGTATGGGTGGCCGGCAGGTGGCCGATATTCTTGATCAGTTCAACCATGATCCCCGACAGGGGGCCCATGGCAAAGGCGGCCAAGAGGGCGGGAATCTCCGAAAAATCAAATTTTAAAAAGGTGGGGAAGAGGGGTAGGGATATCTCAAGGTACATGAGGGCGATCGCGGCAGCGGCCAGGATACCCGTCTTGGCCAGCCACATGGTTCGATTGGGCCTCCCGGCCTGACCCGTCAGGTCCGGCTTCTTGGCCACAATTCCTTCTTTATTATTTTTCATGATCTCTGCGGCAACCAGTTCAAGCAAGGCAGGACTGGCGGCACCTCCTTCTAATCAGTTGACCGGAGACAAAAATTGCCCCGAAAACCAGGGCAAAGAGACCATCTCTTCTTTCCTCCCATTCAGACTCTAACTGCCGGCCCAGGATTCTCACCTGGTCATGCGATTAGCTCGCGGGCCCGTCCCCCTTAGGGGCATCACCGCCGGTGGGGACTTTCACCCCGCCCCGGAAACACCCCTATCCTAACAAAAGACAGGCCTAAAGGGAAGTACCCCTTAGCAATATAAAGCTTCCCCGATGGTGTCGATCAGATCCTCCGGCGTCACCACGGTCTCCGACAAATACTTCTCTGAGGCAATGTCAGCAATCAGGCCGTGCAGGTAAACCGCCCGTTTGACGGCATCTTCCACCGAATCCATCTGGGCCGTCAGTCCGGCGATCATACCGGTCAGGACGTCACCCGAGCCACCCTTGGCCAGGCCCACGTTACCTGTCGTATTGATGTAGACATCGCCTCCGGGGATGGCAACCACCGTGGCCATGCCCTTGAGGACAATAATGGAACCGGTGCGCTCGGACAGGACCCGGGCCGCCTCCACCCGGTCCTGCTGGAGGAGCATGGAAGACTCGGGCGCCAGGCGCAGGAACTCGCCGGGATGAGGGGTCAGGACGGCAGGGGGATAGCCCTTTTCCAGGCGCTCCCTCAGTAAGTCATAGGCGCCCATCATGCGGGAGAGGGCATTGAGACCATCCGCATCGATGATAATGGGTACCGGCTGGCGGAGGATATGGAAGAGGGCCTTCTTGACCCAGGGGTCGTCACCTGCACCCGATCCGATGGCAATGACATCGGGTTCGGGCAGGTCACGCTTGGTGACCATCTCCTCTTCAGGCACTGCAGAAAGGAGGGCGGAAGGGACCGCCGCCGCGATCAGGGGCAGGGATTTTTCCGGTGCCCGCAACATGGTATAGCCAACCCCCATCTTCTCACTGGCCCGGGCAGCCAGGATCAGGGCGCCCGTCATGCCCGGGGCCCCTCCGATCAGCATGACCCGGCCAAAGAGTCCCTTGTGGCCATCAGGGGCATGTCGCTGGAGAAGGTTGGGCGCTGTCCGTGCATCCAGGGTGCAGGCCAGTCGGATCCGGCCCAGGGCGTGTTCAACAAATTCATCGGTCATGCTGAGGGGGAACTCGACGACCTCCCCGGCATAAAGGAGGCCGGGATGGGAGACAAGGCCCACTTTTTTCCTGCCAAAGGTACAGGTATAGTCGGCGACCACGGTCTCCCGGATGGCCTGACCAGTGTCGGCGTCAACGCCACTTGGCACATCACAGGCCACGATCAGGATTCCCTTGCGCTTAAAGGTAGCCAGATGGGCAAAGGCTTCCTTGGTCCTGTCCGTCAGGGGCCTGGTCACGTCAAAGCCGGTGCCAAAGAGGGCATCCAGGGCAATCAAAGGCATCCTTCCTTCCAGCTCATCCAGGCTCTCAATGCTCTTGCCCCCCAGTCGCCTGTAGGCCTGTTTGTTCATGACCGGGTCACCGGGCCGTTCTTCCCCCGGATTGACGTCGTAGACGATGACATCGTAGCCCGAGGCCATGAGGTGCCTTGCCGCCGCCCAACCATCGCCGCCGTTCCTGCCTACACCAACGAAAACCAGAAGGTCGAAATCGTCCTCCCCCTTGTCATCGAAGGATTCCAGGAGCCTGCTGATCAAGCCTGCCAGCCCTGCGGCTGCTTGTTCCATCAGGACAATGGAGGGAAGGCCGGTAATGTCGGTGAACTCCCTGTCCAGTTTCAGTTGTTCTTCACGGGTAAGCAATCGGGTCATATCAGGCTCCTCCTTGTTTCATCAAGCTCCTCTTGACATGAGGCAATACACCTCTTCTTTAGTCTAAAAAACCCACGCGGCCATCTTCTGTTCCGCGTGGGTTTCCTCATTCAATATCTGGTCTTAGCCCAGGTGCTTGTCCAGGACTTTGGCGATATCATCGTAGGGTCTGGCCCCTACCAATTGGTCGACGACCTTGCCGCCTTTGAATATAAAAAGAGTAGGGATGCTGAAGACACGATATTTTTGTGCCAGGCTACGCTCTTCATCCACGTTAACCTTGCCAACCACGGCCTTGCCTTCATAGTTTTTTGCCAGTTCCTCGATGACCGGAGCCACCATCCGGCAGGGTCCGCACCACTCTGCCCAAAAATCGATCAAAACGGGAAGGTCGCTGTCCAGCACCTTCTCTTGAAAGTTATCCTGTTTAAAAATTTCCATATACTTTTCTCCTGTTCCTCATTTTGTCGGGCAGGCCAAAGACAAGACCAGCCATCCTTGCGTTTGTTCCATGATAGTGATTTGCCGGTAAAGGGGTAGTGTCACCCGTTACCGAGGTCCGGTCTAGAGAAACTCCTGGAGAATAGAGTTGTCCGGAACAAAAGAGGGGTCAACCGCCGGCAGCTGTTCACAGACCAGGGACAGGCGGTTGGCCTCCTGGATGGCCCGTCTGAGGTCGGAATGGCCGGAGGGATTATTGGTATAGGAAGAGGGCGGGAGCTGGCCCTTATAAAAGCGGTCCAGGGACTTTTCGATTTCAATCCGGGCCATGGGGCCGATGACCATGAATTCATAGGCCAGGATTGAATTGACATAAAAATCAGCTGCAGCCAGATAGGGTGGGATAAAGTCGGCCTCTGCCTGGTCGATCATGGGCCAGTAATCGATGGTATCGATGGCTGTCGCCCCCCTATGGCGGACATCCCGGCTGATCCGGCGCAGGATCCGGATATCGCTCCCCGACAGCATGCGGCTGTCGGACAGGACCCTGGCATGGGGGAGGATGAAATAGGAAACCCGCCTCTCTTTGGGAAGCTTATCCATGATGATATCTGACAGGCCGTGCAGACCCTCCACCAAGAGGACATCCCCCTCCTGGAGCTGGATCTCCTTACCGGGCAGATAGTGGCGGCTCCGGGTCTTGAAATCGAAGGTGGGGATGGACACCACCTGGTTTTGAAAAAGACGCTCCAGATCCTGGCCCAGAATCTCCAGGTCTATGGTGTCGATGCTTTCAAAATCGGGCCGGCCCTGGTCGTCATAGCGGAGTTTTTCCGGCCGGTAGTAATCGTCCAGTTCCAGATGAAAGGTGCGAAGTCCCGCCTGGGTCAAACGCTGGGACATGAGCATGGAGGAGGTGGTCTTGCCCGAGGAGGTGGGTCCTGAGACAAAGATGGCCCTTACATCCCGATGGTCCAGGATATAATCGGCGATGTTTGCAACCTGGTGGGTGAAATGGGCTTCAGATTCCCTGACAAAGTCCCGGAATTTGGCCCGGCCCAGATTCTTTTCCAGGTCTTCAATGGTCAAGACCATCAAATCGGATAATTCTGCCATAGACTACCAGCCTCCCGATGCCCCACCGCCACCGGAGGAGCCGCCGCCAAAACCGCCACCTGAAGAAGACCCGCCCCCCGATGACCAGCCGCCGCTTGACCAGCCGCTCGACCCGGGGCCACCCCGGCGGCCTGGGCCCAGAAGGCGAAAGAAACGGCCAAAATAAGTGAAGAAGATCAAAATCAAGATGATGATCATGAAGACAGCCTCAATGAACGACACGGAATCGGACTCGGATGCGTCAACCGGGACATAGCCCTCTGCCGTGATATCCAGGTTGTATTCTGCCGCCACCAGGGTCACCATGGCATTAAAACCTTCCAGGACACCTGCGTCAAAATCCCCCTCCTGGAAATGGGGGGCAATGACATTGCGGATGATCCGGTCGGCCACGCTGTCCGGGATGGCCCCCTCCAGGCCGTAACCCACCTCGATCCTCAGCTTTCTGTCGTCTTTGGCCACCAGGAGGAGGAGGCCATTGTTCTTGCTGGCACTCCCGATCCCCCAGCTTCGGAAGGTCTCAAGGGCTGCCTCCTCGATGCTGTCCCCCTCCAGACTGCTGATCATGCAGACCACAATCTGGGCGCCTGTGCCGGCGATCTGCTCATTGACCTGGCGGATGGTCTGCCGGGTGGCAGCCGACAGGCTGCCTGTCGCATCAAAGGCAAAGTCCTCAGCCGGATTGGCAGGCACCTGAAAGCCCATCAAGAGGGGCAAAAGGGCAAGCAAAAGCAGGAGGAGGGCCAGAGGCCGTCCGCCCTTCCTTATGCCGGCGGGCCTGTAGGCAGTCATGGCTGACAAGGGGTCACGCCCTAGAAGGAGATAGTGGGCGCAATCTCTGCCCCGGGCTGGGCCTGGAACATGTCACGGACGCTGAAGCCAAAGAGCTTGGCGAAGAGATTTCCAGGGAAGGTCCGGACCGAACGGTTGAAGTCGGCCACGACATTATTGAAATCCCGCCTGGCTACGGCGATCCGGTTTTCTGTACCCGCCAATTCTGCCTGAAGCGCCAGGAAGTTCTCATTGGCTTTGAGATCCGGGTAAGCTTCAACCACAATATTGATGGCCCTTTGGAAATCCTGATCAAGCTGCTCAAACTCTTGGGGGCTGGATGCCTCCGAATAGCGTGACCGCATGCCGGTAATCTCTTTTAAGACAGTCTCTTCATGGCTGGCATAGCCCTTGACCGTCTCCACCAGATTGGGGATCAGGTCGGCCCGTCGCTGGTATTGGGTTTGGACCTGGGCCCAGGCCTGGTTGATGCCTTCATCTGCCTTGACAAATTTATTGTGGTAGGAGATGAAGACCATGGCCACGACAGCCACCAGGGCCACAATGACCAGGAGAATCATCAAACCCGGTTTTAATCCTGTTCTTTTCATAATTACCTCCTGTGAGAAGGATCTCACCTTATTCTATCCTTTATTGGCCCTGATCAGCCATTAATCGTCATCCTCCGGACCCGCTTCCGGGTCTCCGGCCGGTGGCTGGGTACTCTCTGCTACCGTGCTTGGAGTCGTACTTTCTATTGTTTCAGATGTATCTGCTTCCGATACCCCTGTTTCAGAAGTCTCGGGGCTTTCACCGGTCTCTGTCGGATCATCCATATCGGTCCCCGTGGTCGGATCAGTCTCGCTCCCCTGGGTCGGGCTTGTCGAGCTTGCAGGGTCACTGCCGCCGGGCGGAAGGGGCGGATTGGTGAAAGTCGGCGGGATGGGCGCCGGATTCACGGTCTCCCAGCCCGATGGCAGGCTGTAGTCTGAGGTCGGGTCGTTCTCTGAAGTCGCCTGGCTGGATCCCCCGCCATTCCCTGTCAGGCTATGGTAGGGAAAAACATCAAATTCAGCTGGTTCCGTCGGCTGACCCTGGCCCAGGATCCCCCTGATCTTCCCCCGGATCATAAAGGAGAAAACCAGGATGAAGGCCAGAAGAATACCTACCAGGCTCAGGTAGATTTTTCGGAAACGTTTTTCATAGGCCCCCGGCCGGTCACGGCCCTGCCCCTGCTGCCTGGAGGCTGGCGGCCTGCCATTTCCCTGGCCCCTTCTATCATTAACACGGCGCTCTGGCCTTGGCTGTCGCTGGTTCACTTCTTACTCCTCAAGGCAGCTTTTCCGCCTCTTTTTCATCTTCTGATAGTAACATATCCGCCTGAGCCAACCTCAGGGGCCTTGAGATTTCCAGGCTGAAGCCCATTTGATCAGCCAGGTCCATGACC
>CAZKLG010000039.1:0-12695 GCA_964553675.1 uncultured Mageeibacillus sp.
CCAATAAGACCGGCCGTGGTAGAATGCGCAGTGTTCATCCTATAGATTGTAAGGCAGGAGGAAACGAAAGTGCCTAATATTAAATCATCCATCAAGAGGGTTCGGTCCTCGCAGGCTAAGGCTGAGGCCAACAAGAGCCGTCGAAGCGAACTCAGGACTCTGGTCAAGAAGGCGATTGCGGCCAAAGAGCAGGGACTCCCCGAAGCGGATGCCCTGGCCCGTACCGTCCAGGCCAAGCTTGACCGTGCCGTATCTGACGGCCTCATGGACAAGAATACAGCTGCTCGCAGGAAGGCGCGTATCGCCCGCATTCAGCCCCTGGACGCCTGACTCAATTAAGAGATCCTTTGACCGGAACGGCAGGGCTCCTGCCGTTTTTTCAGGTTCATGGGATATAATGACGCTATGGAATATCAGCCTGTAAAAAAGAGAAATTTGGCAGTAGCCCTGGCCGGCATACTGGCCGGAATGATTCTGGCCACTGCTGTTTTTGCCTTTGCCTATATCTACTATCTGATCGGTCTTCGTGACTATGAAAGACTGGATGATCCCATTGATATTGAGAAGGACCTGACCCATCTGGATGTACCATCCAATATGCAGGATGGTATGAAAATCCCTGTTTTACAGGATAAAAAGCTGACCAATATCCTTATCATCGGATCAGATTCCAGAAATGCGGACAGCCATGGCCGGTCGGATGCCATGATGCTTCTGACCATCAACCATAAGACCAAGTCCTTCCATCTGACTTCCTTGATGCGGGCCATCTATGTCAGCATCCCCGACGACCCTGACCCGGCCTACCAGAAATATTATTCTTCCAAATACATGCTGAATGCTGCCCACACCTGGGGAGGACCCAGGCTCCTGATGAAGACCATTCAGCGCAACTTCCGGGTAGAAGTCTCCCAGTATATGGCCACCGATTTTGCCGGTTTTGAAAAAGCCATCAATACGGTAGGGGGCGTGACCATTGACCTGTCGGCGGCCGAGGCCAAGCACCTGAACGGCCAGGGTCTGGGTCCCTTCAGCGCAGGTCCCCAGCTCCTCAATGGCAAGAGTGCCCTGGCCTATTCCAGGATCCGCAAGATCGACTCAGATTTCAAGCGGATGGAACGCCAGCGGAAGGTCATCCTCTCCCTTTTCCAGAAGGCCAAATCCTCCAATCCTGCCCAGATGATCTCCATGGCAGAGGCCCTCATGCCCACCATCAAGACCAATATGACTGACGCCGAAATCATGAGTCTGGTCGTCAGTTTTCCTTCCTACACCTCCTATTCCTTTGACCAGCTCATGTTGCCGGTCGAAAGCTATGATGCCAGGAAAACCATCCGGGGGATGGAGATGTATGATATTGACTGGATGAGAAACATTAAGGCCCTTCACGCCTTTATGGAGAGCTGACCTTCCGCCCCTGACAGGGCGGCAGCCAGGCTAGACAGGGGGATAGTCAGGTGATCATTCTGGGGATCGACCCAGGTTATGCCATTACGGGCTTCGGAGTCATCGCTTATGAGGATAAAAGGCTTCGTCCCCTGGATTATGGTGTCATCAAAACCGAGGCAGGCATGGCCTTCCCCGACAGGCTCCTGGCCATTGACCAGGCCCTGACTGATCTGTCCGAGCGCTACCAACCCCACTGTTTTGCCATAGAGGAACTTTTTTTCAGCCGCAATACCACCACGGCCATGGGGGCCGCCCAGGCCCGGGGCGTGGCTGTCGTCGCGGCCGCCCGGGCCGGTGTGCCCGTCTATGAGTACACACCCGTCCAGGTCAAATTGGCCGTGACCGGCTATGGCAGGGCGGAGAAGCGGCAGGTCCAGGAGATGGTCAGGCTTTTACTCAAACTCAAAGCCATGCCCAAGCCCGATGATGCCGCCGATGCCCTGGCTGTGGCCATCTGCCACGCTCATTCGGGCAACCGGGAGGACCACCGGGCCGTAGGCGGCTACCAATAAAGGAGATGTCATGATTGCCAGTGTTACAGGAAAGCTTCTCAGAAAGGCCGGTGACTTCGTCATCCTCCAGATGGGAGGGATCGGTTTCCAGATTGACATGGCCGCCGGCATGATTGCCCGCTTGCCCGCTCTGGGGGAAGAGGTGACCATCCACACTCATCTTCATGTCCGGGAGAATGAATTGGGCCTTTTCGGCTTTTCTTCTGAAGAGGAAAAGAACCTCTTTGTCCTGGTCCAGACGGTCAGCGGAGTAGGCCCCAAGCTGGCCTTGCAGGTGGTTGATACCCTGTCGCCCGACGCCTTTGCCCTGGCCATCCTCCAGGGGGATATGGACCGCCTGACCTCGGTCAAGGGGATTGGCAAGAAGGGGGCCGCCCGTATGGTCCTGGAGTTAACCGACAAATTGAAAAAGGCGGGCATGGCCTTGACTGACCAGATGCCTGCCCCTGCCTTGGCAGGAGACCCGGCCCGGCCGGGGGATACCGTAGGTGAAAGCCTGGCCGCCCTCCTGGTCCTGGGCTACAGCAATGCCGAGGCCCAGGATGCCCTGCGGCGGGCCCAGCCCCAGCCTGATGATTCGGTCGAATCCCTGCTCCGCCGGGCCCTGTCCCAGCTGGCTATTGTATGATGAAGCCAGGCTTTGCCATATCAAGGGGGTAGGTGACTGTCATGTATGAATTTCATAGCTCCATGCCGGAAGAGGATGCTTGCTTTGAAGAGGAGCGGGTGCTATCCAGGAAGGCCCTGAGCGGGGACAGTGACGAACCCCAGTTGAGGCCCCGCCGCTGGGCCGAGTACTTTGGCCAGGAGAAGGTCAAGGCCAATCTCAGCATCGCCATCGAGGCAGCCAAGGGCCGTCAGGAAGCCCTGGACCATATCCTCCTTTACGGGCCACCCGGTCTTGGTAAAACCACCCTGGCCGCTATTATTGCCTATGAACTGGGGGTTGAAATGCGGATCACCTCGGGGCCGGCCATCGAGCGCCAGGGGGACCTGGCCGCCATCCTGACCAACCTCCGCGAGCACGATGTGCTTTTTATCGACGAAATCCACCGCCTCAACCGGACCGTTGAGGAGGTTCTTTATCCGGCCATGGAAGACTATGCCCTGGATATCATGATCGGCAAGGGCCCCTCAGCCCGTTCCATCCGTCTGGACCTGCCCCGCTTTACCCTGATCGGGGCCACGACCCGGGCCGGACTCCTGACTTCACCCTTAAGAGATCGCTTCGGTATGATCCAAAGACTGGACCTCTATGCCCCCCATGAGATTTCCCAGATCCTCCAGCGCTATGCCGACCTCCTAGGCGTAGGGATCGATGAGGATGGCCTGAATGAGCTGTCAGGCCGTTGCCGGGGTACTCCCCGGGTGGCCATCCGCCTCCTGCGTCGGATGAGGGATTACGCCCAGGTCCGTGGGGATAATATCGTCAACCGGCAGATCTGTGAGATGGGCCTGGATGCCCTGGACATCGATCCCATGGGCCTGGACGGCAATGACCGCCTGATCATGCGGGTCATGGCCGAGATGTATGACGGGGGCCCGGTGGGCCTGGATACCCTGGCCGCTTCGACCGGAGAGGATGCGGTCACCATTGAAGACATCTACGAACCCTATCTGATGCAGATTGGTTTCATCACCAAGACGCCCCGGGGCCGGGTCTTGACCCGAGGGGGTTTTGAACATTTGGGCCTGGACTACCGGTCGGTGGAGACCAAAGGTGACGGCGGCCAGATTTCACTTCAGGATATACTCGATACGTCCAAGTAGTGAAAGGGGGCCGGCATTCATGACCTCCCAAAAAGAAATCAAAAGAGTATTGCTGCACGTCTGCTGCGGTCCTTGTGCCATGTGGCCCTTGCAGGAACTCCTGAAAGAGGGCCTGGATGTCAGCTTGCTTTTCTATAATCCCAACATTCATCCCAGTGTGGAATGGCAAAGACGGCTGGAGAATACCGTCAAGGTGGCCCGTCACTATGACCTGCCCCTCCTGGTCCGGGGTTGCTCCCTGGCTGAGGAATGGATCAGGCGTGCGGAAGACGGTCCAGACCGCTGCCGCTACTGTTATGAGATGCGTTTATCCTGTGTGGCCGAGGAGGCCGTCAAGGGCGGTTTTGACGCCATCACGACCACCCTCCTGGTCAGTCCCTACCAGGACCGGGACCTGATCCTCCAGGAGGGTCAGAGAGCCGTCCAGGGCCGGGATCTTGCCTTTCTTCCCTATGACTGGCGGGATGGCTTCCGCCAGGGCCAGACCATGGCCCGTGAGCTGGGCCTATACAGGCAAAAGTACTGTGGCTGCCTGGTTTCTTTGGAAGAATCGGATTTTCGTGAAAAGATCAGCCGGGAACACGAGGAGATTGCCCTTTGGGAGTGCCTGAATTCGGCTGACTTCGCCCAGGATGCCAAGCTTTTTGACCTGGATGCGACGAGGCAGGACTGATGCCTGCCGCCCCCGTCAGACCCTTTCCAGGCTGGAGGGGTCCAGGGGCTTGACATAGATGGTCTTATGTTTTTGATAACGGACATTTCCCGGGCGGCTGCCCGGGATTTTTTTGACCTCAGACACCCGGGTGTAGTCCACTTCAACCGGACTGCCCCCCCGGCCTGCAGAGGAGAACCAGGCGGCGATGCCGGCTGCCTCTTCCATTGCCAGGGGAGAGGCTTCCCCCTGGTCCAGGCTGATGAAGACATGGGAACCCGGCCGATCCTTGACATGGAACCAGAGGTCATGGCGGTCGGCCTTGCGAAGCAGTTGGTCATTTTGGAGATTGTTACGGCCACAGCTGATGAGAAAGCCATCCGATGACCGGTAGCGGCGGGGAGACAGACCCTCTTCTGTCCGGGGCCGGCTTTTTTCTTTTTTACGGTATTGCTCGAAGGTCTGTTGCATGCGACGCTTTTTGGAAGCCGGCCTTCCAGGCGGGGTCCGGGGACCTGCCTCAGGCCCCTTGCTCTTTTCCGGCCCTTCTTTTCGCGACTGGTATTCCTCCTCCAGGGCCCTGAGATCGTCCAGGGTCTGGCTGTAACCAGCCGCTGCCCTCAGGGATTCCAGCCATTGGATTTCATCCAGATCATTGGCAAGAAGCTGGCTGGCCGCCTTATATTTTCGTTCTTTCCGCTTGGCCCTGGCAAAGTAACGGTTGGCATTGTCAGCAGCTGTGCGGTGGGGATCAAGGGAACAAAAGACCTGGCTCCCGGCCTGGTAGTAGTTGTCCAGGGACACCCCCTCACTGCCCGGGGGGATGGTGTGAAGATAGGCCAGGATCAATTCCCCGCAGAGCCTGTCCTGGTCAGCCTCCTTGCCTTCCGCCAGGTCGGCTTCATGGACCTGCCTTTTTTTATCCACCCGCTTCATGGCCTCACTGACCCGTTTTTCAATGGCTCTTTTGCGGCTGTCAAAGCGGTCGATCTTGTCTCTTTGCCGGTTATAGTCGCTGACTGCCTGGCTGATCTTGTCATAGGGCCTGGCATGGGGCAGATGTTTGAGTTGGATGGCGTGGACTGCCAGGGGCCGGAGGTCCTTGCCGCCCCGGGGCTCCTCAAAATAAATGGCCGGTGCCGTTTGACCGGACAGGATCTCCTGGCAAAGGCCCTCCAAGGCCCGGGCCAGGTCCTGGCGGCCCTTGGGATCAAGCTGGCCCAGGGGCAGGTCGGGGTCCAGGCCGGCCCGGAAAAGGGCTTCCATGCCCAGACGGGGGGAGAAACCGGCCAGGGCCTGTGTGATGGCCCGGGCTGGTTTTTGGTCCTTGGGGAAAAGTTGGAACCACTGGTCAGTCTCCAGCTTGACAGCCTGGGCCAGGTCCAGACGATTTTGTGAAGGCGGGGGGATGTAGGGGTGGGCCGGCAGGGTTTCCCGGACCCGGTTGAGCCGGTGGTCGATGTGGCGGAGGGCACCCAGGATGACCTCTTCATGGTTGACCAGGATCAGGTTGGCCGTCCGGGGCATGCACTCGAAGATCAGCTTCAGCTCCCGGGGGTCACCCAGGTCGTCCAAGGCCGAAAAATGGAAGATAAAAACCCTTTCCCAGACAGGGGATTCAATCCCTTGCAACTGGGCCCCTCTTAAATGCTTTCGCATGAGCATGACCAGGGAGGGGGGCGGGTTCAGGCCCTGACCCGGTGACGTCTGGCTGATTTGCAGGCTGGGCCGGGAGGGATTGGAGAGGAGGCTGAGATAGAAGCGGGCCCGCTGGGGGGTGAAAAAAGTCAGGGTCAGGCGGAGGCGGTCCTCCATGGAAATCCGGTCCAGCCTGGAGCCGGCCAGGAGGGCGTCAAGTTCTGTGGACATGAGATAAGCGGTAATACCGTCCATGCTAGCTTCCTTTCTTTTGCCTTTGCCTAAATCATAGTATCATGGGAAGGAGGAGACGAGGCGCATGGCCCTTTCAAAAAAGAAATCAAATAAAAAGAGATCAGGCAGCCCTTCGGGGAGAAAAGGCAAGGCCGGCTTCACCCCGCAGGAGTTGAAGCTGGGCAAACGCTTTTTGTCCTCCCTGGCCGGCAAGCTTGTCATTGGAGGGCTGGTCGCCTTGATCCTGCCCCTTCTCTCTGCCCTGATTGCAGGCAGGGACCCGGGTCTCTTCTTTCTTTTGAATGGGCTGGCCCTTTTACTTGCCATGATCGCCTTTTGGTTCCTCCTGCTTTTCCGCCGCAGGTCACGGCCTGACTGAGTCGGGCTGATGCCAAAGAGGGAAGGGGTGCCCCATGAACCGCCAATCCATGCGAATTGGTAAACGATCTTATTTTTTCTCCCTCTTTACCCTCCTGGCCCTGATGATCCTGGCCGGGATCCTGACCCTGGCTCTACCGGCAGGTGCCTACGAAAGGGTCCTGATCGATGGCAGGGAGATGATTGTCCAGGATTCTTTTCGCTATATGGATAAAGCTGCCTACCCGCCTTACTTTTGGCTTTTAGCCCCCTTTGAGGTCTTGGCGGCGCCGGGGGCTGCCGTGGTCTGGGTCATCATCATCTTCTTGCTTTTTTTGGGAGCCAGTTTCACCCTCCTCCTGAAGAGCGGTATGGTGGAAAGGCTCATGGACCGGATTCTGGCTCGCTTTGGTGACCACAAGTACCGGCTCCTGACGGCGGTCAGCCTCTTCTTCATGCTCTTTGGCGCTTCTTTTGGAGTCTTTGAGGAGTTGATTGTCCTGGTACCCTTTTGCCTGATCCTGGCCCGCAAGCTGGGCTGGGATTCCCTGACCGGCCTGGGCATGAGCCTTTTATCGGCTGGCCTGGGCTTTGGAGCCGCCGTCTTCAATCCCTTCACCCTGGGGGTGGCCCAAAAGCTGGCCGGACTTCCCCTCTACTCTGCCACGCCCTACCGGCTGGTCATCTTTCTGACCACATTTCTTCTGGTCCAGGTCTTTTTGCGCCGCTATGCCAGGCGGGTGGAGAAGGATCCCGCCCGCTCCCTGGTTTACCGGGAAGACGGGACCTTTGAAGAAGAGGGGGACCTTTCCTATCCGCCCGGCGTGGATAAGGCCCTGTCCATCTTCTCCCTCTTCCTGCTCTCCATCCTGGCCCTCCTTGTGGCCTCCTTCTTTGTCAGTGGCCTTTCGGACATCAGCTTCCCCCTCATCGCCCTCCTCTTCCTGGCGGGTGCCATCGCCTCTGTCCTCCTGGCCCGGGTCATGCCGGCCAAGGACATGGGCAAGGCTCTCCTGTCAGGTCTTCTGGGCGTTGCGCCTGCCATCCTGCTCATCCTCATGGCCATGAGCATCAAGCAGATTGTGGTCAGGGGCGGGGTCATGGATACCATCCTCTTTGCGGCTGTCAGCCGCCTGTCGGGCATGAATGTCCTCTTGTCCATCATGGGAGTCTGGTTGCTCATCCTCCTTTTGAACTTCTTCATCGGCTCGGGGTCGGCCAAGGCCTTTTTGGTCCTGCCCATCCTCCTGCCTATCGTGGATGTGATCGGCCTGTCGCGGCAGCTGGCTGTTCAGGCCTTCATCTTCGGGGATGGTTTTTCCAACCTGCTTTATCCGACCAATGCCGCCCTTATGATCGGTTTGGGCTTTTCACCCGTCAGCTACACCAAGTGGCTGCGCTGGGAGTTGCCCCTTCAAATCGGCCTGGCCCTGCTCAGCCTGGCCTGGCTATATCTTGGTTATTTCTTAGGGCTCTAGGGTCCCAAGATTCCAATAGAAAAAGGAGTTAAGTCATGAAAGAAAGAATTCAAGCGGCCGCCCGACGCCTGGGAGAAGCGGTCTCTTATCCGACCATTTCCCACTTTGACCTGGACGATATGGACCTGGAACTCTTCTCTGAGTTTTTGGCATTTCTGGAAAGAAGCTATCCTCTGGTCCATGAAAAACTAGAGCGTCGCCTGATCAATGGATACAGCCCCGTCTACCGCTGGGCCGGGGCTGACCCTTCCAAAAAGCCGGCTCTTTTTTTGGCCCATTACGATGTGGTGCCGGCCTTGGATGAGGGCTGGGAGCATGGGGGCCCCTTTTCGGGCGCAGTAGAGGATGGACGGATATGGGGCCGGGGGGCCCTGGACAATAAGAGTTCCATCATCGGCCTCATGGAAACCTTTGAGATGCTCCTGGAGGAAGGCTTCCAACCCCAAAGGGATCTTTGGCTGGCCTATGGCTTTGATGAGGAGGTCAATGGCCGTCATGGGGCCATGAAGATCGTGGAATGGCTGGAAGGGGAGGGCATCCACTTTGAATTTGTCCTGGACGAAGGGGGCGCCGTGGCCGACGGGTCCATGATGGGCATCAAGGAGACGGTGGCGGTCATCGGCCTGGCCGAAAAGGCCAATGCCAGCTTCGAATTCATCTTCACCGGCCAGGAGGGTCATTCATCGACACCCCCCCAGCACACCAGCCTGGGCTATATGGCAGAGTTCATCTGCAAGGTTGAACGCCATCCCATGCCAGTCCGTCTGACCCAGACGGTGGAGAAAATGCTGGAAAGCATTGCACCCTATATGCCAGGCATCCAAAGTAAGATCCTGGCCAAGCCCCGGCTCTTCTTTCCCCTGATCAAGGGAAGCCTTTTAAAGAATAAGCAGACGGCTGCCCTTTTGCGTAGCACCATCGCCTTTACCGTCAGCCAGAGCGGGTCGGCCCCCAATGTCCTGCCCAAGGAGGCCCGGTGCACGGCTAATCTCCGGGTCCTGCAAGGGGACACGACCGCCGGTGTCCTGGATCACATGAAGCAGGTATCGGGCATGGATTACCAGGTCAGGCCCATTGCCATCGAGGAGCCTTCCCAGTCTTCATCGACAGATTCCAAGGCCTATATCCATCTGGCCCAGACCATCAATCAATGCTTCCCTGAAGCGGTGGTCATCCCTTATCTGATGGCCGGTGGCACTGACAGCCGCCATTATGAGTCCATTGCCGACAATGTCTACCGTTTCCAACCCCTGCGCCTGACCGCGGAGGAACTGGCTCTGGTCCACGGCACGGGGGAATACCTGACTGTCGATAATGTGGGGAGGATGATGGACTTTTATAAGCGATTCATCGAGAGGCTGGACTAGGCCTCGTTTGAGGGGGCCCTTGCCCGCCGCATAGCCCAGTATTCGATGCCCAGGTTGAGGGCGATGCCTCCGGTGATCACCAGGCCGCCCAGGAAGGATGCGTCAACCTGGAATCCACCCATGGCCAGGTCCAGGACCACACCAGCCAGGACCTGGCCAACAAAGGTCAGGACGGTCAGGTGGAACTGGGAGATCCTGGGTACCAGGATATTGAAGAGGACTACTCCCAGCACGCCCAGGCCTCCGCCCAGGTAGATCCAGAAAAGGCCGGGGGTCATGCCGGCCCAAAGGGGCATCTTTTCAGCGGCCCAAAAGGCCAGAAGGACAGTGACGGGCAGGCCGGCCAGGTGGTTGACGAAGGAGCCGGGCAGGGCGCCGATCCTTTCGGCCAGGCGGGCATTGATGGACCGGGAGACCACCACGGAAATGCCGGCGCCAAAAGAAAACCAGACGGCCAGGGCCGCTTCCAGGACCGTGTGGTCCAGCATCATGAAAATCCCCAGGAGACAGAAGGTCAGGCCGATCAGGGTGGATTTGCGGATGGGTCTTTTGACCATGCCAAACCAGCCGGTGGCGTCAACAATGAGTGAGGTGACCGTTTGCCCCAGAAGGGCCAGGGCCACGATGCTGGTCATGCTGATTTTGCCAAAGGCGAAATTGTTGGACAGGGCGGTGAAGACGCCTACCAGACCCCCCGTATAGAACCACCAGGGAGACCGGCTGCGGGGCAGGGGTTTTTCCTTGCGGATAAGGCAGGCCACCAGGGCAAAGACAACACCCACTGCATGGATGACAGCCGTTGCCTGGAAGACGCCAATGGTATCGGTCAAGCGTCCGTTGATGAAGATCATGATGGCCAGCATGATGCCGGTCAATAAAGAAATCAGTTGATACACCTTAAACCCCCGCCCGATTATAACCGATAAATGAGGGAAGCGGGTTTTTGGCCCGCTTCCTCCGAGATGGGTTTCTTCAAGCCTTTAAATCAGACCCTCTTCCAGACATTCCTCCATGGTCATCTGGTCATAGTAGGTCCGGGGCTGGTAGTGGGTGTGCAAGTACTTGTGGGCCACCTCACTGTTGGGTGCGCCCAGGAAGCGCTCAATCAGCTGGATCAGCTCGGGGTTATGGTGGGATTTGCGGAGAACCTGGCGCTCATCCTCGCTGTAAAGGGCCTTGGCCCGGGCCAGGCGGGGGTCGGCCACCATCCGCTCCCTGGAGGAGACATAGGATTGGCCACCGCCGTGGATACAGCCACCCGGACAGGCCATGACCTCAATGAAGTGGCAGGACTTCTCGCCCTTTCGGACAGCCTTGAGGACAGCGTCGGCCTGCTTGACACTGGAGCAGACGATGACCTTGAGTTCCGTCTCCACCCCGTCCAGGGGTACCGTCACCGAGGCCTCCTTGACGCCCTCAAAGCCGCGGACTGCCTGGTATTCAAAGTTTGGCAGGTCCTGGCCGGTCAGGACATCGGCTGCCGTTCTCAGAGCCGCTTCCATGACACCGCCGGTCACGCCGAAGATGACAGCCGCACCGGTATAGTCACCCAGCACGCTGTCGGGGTCTTCGTCTTCCAGGCGGCTGAAGTCGATGCCGGCCTCCTTGATCATGTCGCCCAGCTCCCGGGTGGTGATGGAGTAGTCCACATCCCGGATGCCATCGACTTCCAGTTCATCCCGGTCAGCCTCCGATTTTTTGGCGGTACAGGGCATGCAGGAGACGACGACGATCTTTTCCGGATCCAGGTCCATGACCTGGGCAAAATAGGATTTGACCAGGGCCCCCATCATATTCTGGGGCGACTTGCAGGTCGACAGATTGGGCAGGAAGTCGGGGTGATACATCTCACAAAAACGGATCCAGCCCGGCGAGCAGGAGGTGATCATGGGCAGGGCCCCGCCTGTCCTCAAGCGGGTGAGAAGTTCATTGGCCTCCTCACTGATGGTCAGGTCGGCTGAGAAGTTGGTGTCAAAGACATAATCGAAGCCGATCTGCCGCAGGGCAGCGGTCATCTTGCCTGTCACCGGTGTCCCGATGGGGTAGCCGAATTCTTCGCCCAGGGAGGCCCTGACGGCTGGTGCCGTCTGGACCACGACCACCTTGTCGGGGTCATCCAGGGCATCCCAGACGTCGTCAATATGGCGGCGCTCGTGGAGGGCGGCTACCGGGCAGGCCTCAATGCACTGGCCGCAATAGACGCAGTTGACATCCCGCATGCTGTAGTCAAAGGCAGGACCCACCTCCGTGTCAAAGCCCCGGTAATTGAAGGAGAGGACACCCAGGCCCTGAACCTTGTTACAGGTGCTGATGCAGCGGCCGCAGAGGATACACTTGCTGGTGTCGCGGACGATGGAAGGGGAGAGGGCGTCGATGGTGACCGGACGCTTGGCCCCTTGGAAGCGGACTCCGCTGATTCCCCTTTCCTCACAGAGGGCCTGGAGTTCACAGGTGCCGTTGCGAAGGCAGGTGGGGCAGTTCATGTCGTGGTTGGCCAGGATCAGCTCCAGGTTCATCCTGACCGCCTGGCGGACAGCCCGGGTGTTGGTCTTGACCTTCATGCCCTCCTCGACCTTGAGCACACAGGTAGCCGGCAGTCCTCTCATGGGCCTGCCATTGACCTCGACCTCGGCGACACAGAGCCGGCAGGCGGCGATTTCATTGGTGTCTTTGAGATAGCAGAGGGAAGGGATCTTGATGCCGGCCCGGTGAGCTGCCTGAAAGACAGTCTCATTGGGATGCGCCTCTATGTCCCGGTTATTGATATTAATGGTTACACTTGTTTTTTTGTCAGTCATTGTCAGTCTCCTTCCCCTTAGCGCCTTTCGATCGAATCGAAGGGACAGACCTCAAAGCAGGCGCCGCAGCGGATGCAGATTGCCTGATCAATGTAATGCTGTTCCTTGACCTTGCCGGTAATGGCATCGACGGGGCAGACGCGGATGCACTTGGTACAGCCGCGGCAGGTCTCGTTGATGTAGTAGCCCAAAAGATCCCGGCAGACACCGGAGGGACATTTTTTATCAATGACGTGGGCCCTGTACTCATCAATGAAGTGTTCCATGGTGGACAGGACCGGGTTGGGAGCCGTCTGTCCCAGGGCACAAAGGGAGGTCAGGCTGATATTGTGGGCCAGGTCCAGGAGGTCATCCAGATCCTTTTCCACGGCCGCCCCTGAGGTTATCTTGTCCAGAACTTCCAGCATCCGCTTGGTGCCCTCCCGGCAGGGAACGCACTG
>CAZKLG010000040.1:0-12534 GCA_964553675.1 uncultured Mageeibacillus sp.
ACGCCGAACACTATCCCCATTCCTCTGCTTATGATGGTGAAGAAGCCCTGGAAAAAGCGCTGACAGAAAAGCCTGACCTGATCATCCTGGACCTGATGATGCCCAAGATGTCAGGGACAGACGTCTGCCGGACCATCCGGAAAACCAGCAATGTCCCCATCATCATGCTGACGGCCAAGGGAGAGGAGATCGACCGGGTCCTGGGTCTGGAACTGGGTGCCGACGATTATATCGTCAAGCCCTTCAGTCCCCGGGAGGTCATCGCCCGGATCAAGGCCCTCTTCCGGCGGATCCAGGATACTGAATCCAGCCAGAAATCCTCCATCCTCCGTTTTGAAGGCCTGGAAATCAATCTGGACAACTACCAGGTCAAGGTCAACGACCAGGTGGTGGCCTTCACGCCCAAGGAAGTGGAAATCCTCTACCTCCTGGCCTCCCATGCCGGCCAGGTCATGGATCGGGAGCAGATCCTGTCCAAGGTCTGGGGCTATGATTACTTTGGAGATACCCGGACCGTTGATACCCATATCAAGCGGATCCGACAGAAGATTGATAGTGACAACCCCAAGTATGGCCTGATCACGGTTTATGGGGTGGGCTATAAATTTGAGGCTATCAGCTGACCCTTCTATGAAAAACCGTTTCCTAGTCCGCCGGATTTTCCTGCTCCTGATCGTGGCCATCATGATGTGGACGGTCCTGACCGCTATTTTTTACAGCTTTGTGGCCAACCCGGTCTTCAACCGCATCAAGGCCCGGGAGCTTTTACCCAGGGCTGAGCTCATCTCCCATAACGCCTTCAACCAGCACGGCATGACCTTTTGTACTGACCTGGTTGAGCATGCCTATGAACTCTTCGGAAACTGGATCTACATCCTGGATGGTGATGGCAGCGTCCACCACCATACCCCCCTGCCCCAGCCCCTGGACGGCTTGTCTTCTGACCTTGTCTCCATTGTCCAGGGAGAAAGGACCAAGCTCCTTGAGTCTGGTCTGCCCTATCGCTTGAGCCAGATCAACCTGCCCGTGGCAGGTGACCGCTATATGATCCTGGCCGTCCCCATCAAGGACGCCCCGGTCCAGGGAACCACGGTTTTTGTCCAGCCCATGAAGGAAATCGGAGCGGGCATCCAAAGCCTCAACTTTGCCCTCCTGACCTCATCCTTGATTGTCCTTGTCATCATGGTCATTCCAGTTATCATCGCCGCCTTCCGGATCGTCCGGCCCATCGAATCCATGCGATCTGTCACCATCGCCCTCAGTCAGGGTGATTTTTCCCGCCGGGCCGATGAGAAACAGGAAGGTGAAATGGGCGATCTGGCCTCTTCCATCAATAAGATGGCCGAGGATCTCTCCCAGTCCTTTCAACAGCTGAGGGACCAGACCATCCATCTCAAACAGATCATCGACGGCATCGGAGAAGGGATTGTGGCGGTGGACCGCCAGGGCTCCATCACCCAATACAACAACCGGATCTACTCCGTTTTTGGACTTGACCGCCACTACGCCGACAAGGCAGGCCCCCAAAGCCTTCTCCAGGACAGCCGCATTGATCAATTCTTTGATCAGGCCATGGCTGACCGCAAGACGGTGACCTGCGTCATCGCCAAGGACCACCGCCAGATCCAGGTGGTCATTACGCCTCTTCTGGGTGAACAGCAGACGGTCAGTGGCGCGGTGGGCCTCTTCAGGGACATCACCCAGGCTGAGCGCTTGGAGCAGACCCGGCGGGAGTATGTGGCCAATGTATCCCATGAGCTACGGACGCCCTTGACGGCCATGCGGGGCCTTTTGGAGCCGCTGACAGAGGGCATGGTCACCTCCCCTGAGCAACAAAAGCGCTACCATGACATCCTCCTGCGGGAGACCCTCCGTCTCTCCCGGCTGATCAACGACATGCTGGAACTCTCCCGGATCCAGGCCGATGCCAGTCCTGTTGAGCAGGAGGCCCTGGACCTCAATATCCTGGTGGCCGATGTCATCAACAATTTTTCGGGGATTATCCTGGATCATGATCTCAAACTGATGACCGAAGGCATCGAAAAGGACCTGCCCCTGGTCTGGGGCAATGGGGACCGGATCGAACAGATCCTGGTCATCCTGATCGACAATGCCGTTAAGTTCACACCGGCCGAAGGGTCCATCCGGATTTCTACCGGGACCCTTTATAATGGCGGTTTTGTAGAGGTGGAAGATACGGGCAGCGGCATCGATCCGGCTGACCTGGACCATGTCTTTGACCGCTTTTATAAGGAAGACAAGGCCCACGGTGAACCGGGCACAGGCCTGGGCCTTTCCATTGCCAGAGAGATCTCCCTGCAACTGGGCTATGATCTTTCGGTGGAAAGCGTCAAGGGCCAGGGTTCCCTCTTCCGTCTGGTCATCCCCTACGCCTCCGATGTCATGCAATCGCCCTCCCTCTTGAAGGATGTCTACGATACGGACCAGGAGAGCCATGAGGATTAACCGTTACATAGCCGCCTCGGGCCTTTGCAGCCGCCGTCAGGCCGACCAGATGATCCAGGAGGGCCGGGTCCGTGTCAACGGCCGGCCGGCCAGCCCTGGTCAGATCATCGGACCCAAGGACCGGGTCATGGTGGATGGCAAGTTGCTCTCTCCCCTCCCCGCCGGCCAGGAGGTCATCCTGGCCTTCAACAAGCCACCCGGTATCACCTGCACGGCAGACCCCCAACGCAAGGACAATATCATCGATTTCATCAATTATCCGGAAAGGATCTTTACCATCGGCCGCCTGGACCGGGATTCCCGGGGCCTGATCCTTCTGACCAATGACGGCAAATTGGCCCATCGGATCATGCACAGTTCTTTTGGTCATGAAAAAGAATATGAGGTCCAGGTGGATAAGAGGATCGATGAAGCCTTTCTTGAGTCCATGCGCCAGGGGGTTTGGATCGGCGGCCGGAAGACCCTGCCCTGCCGGGCCTGGCAGACCGGCGAGAGGACCTTCCACCTGGCTTTGAAACAGGGCCTCAACCGGCAAATCCGCCGTATGTGCCAGGCCCTGGGCTACCAGGTCCTTGACCTCATCCGCGTCCGCATCCTCCATATCACCCTGGGATCCCTGCCCCAAGGTGCCTACCGGGAATTAGGCTATAAGGAAAAAGAAGAACTCCTCCGTCTGACGGACCTTGGCTAAAGCGGGTCCTTGCCCTCTTCATCCCCCTCAATCAGATCCCTATCCCCGTGCTTGGTCTTTCTTTTCGAAAGGAAGGTCTTTTGCTTGATTGACTGAAAAGCCAGGGCAAATGACAGGTCCTCCCCTGCCTTCTTTTTTTGATAAAGGATGACAATGCCCCGACCAAGCAGGATCAGGATCAGGAGGCCCATAGCCGCCGAAGAGACCAGGAGGCCTTCATTGAAGCCCCGGGGCAGGAAGGTCAGGAAGAGCTCCTGCTGCCCCTCCTTGACCGGGATGGCCATGAGGGCCTGGTCCAGGGTCTTGATCTCGACTTCCTGACCATTGATATAGGCTTTCCAGCCGGGGTCAAAGGGCATGGATATGAGCAGGTAGCCCGCCTTGTCAGCCTCCAGCCTTCCGGTCAAGAGACCATCCTGGTAGACAAGATCTGTCAGGGAGGCTGCCTGAGCCGCCGTGGATAATGTCGCCAGCAGATCCCGGTCCATAGAAGCCAGCCTGGCCTCGAAAGAACCGGATGCCGGGGCCCCTTCTGCCAGATCAACAGACAGTGACAGGCTTCCCCCCTCGGGGATCAGGCCCAGTTCAAGTATCCCCTTTCGCTTGCCATCGACCGGGATGTCATGGCCGTCTGCCGTCAAGGTCAGGCTGTCCAGATCATGCCCCTTCATATCCAGATAGAGGTAATGGGGGGCCGAGGTCACTGAACGCCAGGTCACCGTGAAGTGCCGGCTCTGGGCATCCGTCAGGCCGGAGAAATTGAAGAGGGCAGCCCCCTTGCCTGGTTTATTGAGGGAATCGCCCTGGATCTGGTCATAGTAGACCTGCTCAAATAGCTGGCTGTCCCCGCCCACCATGGCAGTGACCAGTTGATTTTGATTCTTGAAGGCATTGCCGGAGGCAGACTGGAAATCCAGGGCCCCCTTGTCAACCCGAAAGGCCAGGGGGAAGACATAGGGATTCTCATAGACCCTGACCAGGTCATTGCCTAAAATGACTTGCCGTTCTGTCTCCAAAAAGGCCGTCTCCTCCCGGGCAATGATATATTTGATGCCCAAAAAGGCCTCCGTGAAGAGGGTAGCTCCCCGGTATTGATAGCTGTTGATGCCGTTGTTGTAAAAGCCCAGGTTACGGAAAAAGTCGACCGGGGCCCGGGGCGAGGTGGAAGCAAAGAGCGACAGACCCCGGTAACCGTAAAGGGCCGGATCGTTGGAGCTTTTATGGGGTCGGGTCTCCAATCGATAAAAGTCTCCTTGAGGATTCATTTTCTCGACCTGGCCCACGGCCTGGCGGATGGAGTCCACCGTGGCCCCTGCCGAGTAGCCCTCCCGATTGCCATAGTATTCATTCTGATCCATGAAGTAGAGGCCGGAAAAGGAAGAGAGGACGATCTCGAAGAGCATAAGGGCCAGGAGAATATTGACATGGACCCGCCTCTTGTACTTTCGCGATTTGAAGGAGGAGAAAAGGAGGGCGTAGAGCATCATGAGGGCCATGGCCGCCCATTGGGTCCAGGGGGCCAGCTTCAAATCGCCCTCGATGGCTGCCACGACAGGGATCAGGACGGTCAGGCAGAGTCCCAGAAGGCCAATCTCAGTCGACCGGAACTCCCGGCTGGAACGGAGGCCGTCATAGGCCATGGTCAGAAGGAGGAGGATGGCCACAAAGGAAAAGCGGTGGGGCAGCTGATTGGGATAGTGGAGCCCGTGCCAGAGGAAATTCAGGACATTGAGGTCAAAGGACAAGAAGAGAAAGAGGAGGAGGAAGCCGTTGAGGAGTCTTTCCCTCAAACGGATCCTTGAGGATAAAAAGTAAAGGGGGAGGAGGATGAGGACCGGCAAACCGCAGTAGAGGTTGGGAAGCCCGGACCGGACCGTCGGCTGGAGAAAGGGAAAGAGCTGGCCCAGATAGGCCAGGGGCCGGCCTCCCAGCTCCAGGCTCTGAGGAAACTTGTCCCCTGCAGCAGAGGTAATGGATAAGGCTTGCCAGGTGGGATAGAGGACGACCGCTGCCAGGGCCAGAGCCAGGAGGGTCAGGCCCAGGACCTTGGCCAGGATAAGCAGACGCCTGAGGGGCTGCCTGTCCCTGGTATAGCGAAGGAGAAGGATGGGACCGTAAAGAGCGATGAAGATGCAGGCGAAAAAGGCCAGATAGTAATTGCTGACGACCAGGAGGGTCAGGGCCAGGGGGTAGAGGAGCCATTTACCGTCCCGGATCAGGCGGACCAGGGCCAGGAGGACCAGGGGCAGGAGGATGAGGACATCCAGCCACATGATGTTCCAGGAATAGGCCAGGACGAAGCCAGACAGGGCATAAAAGCTGGAAAATGCCAGGACCAGGGCCCCCCGGCGGCGAAAGCTGACCCGCAGGTAGAAATAGAAGGCCAGGCCCGAAAGGCCGATTTTGATCAAGCTAAGAGTAAAGATGGCCTCAGTCAGATAGGCAGCAGGAAAGAGCAGAAGAAGCAGGTTAAGCGGACTGGCCAGATAGTAGCTTAAAAGGGCGTAGAAGTTGGTGCCCAGGCCGATGGCCCCGCTATAAAAAAGAGAGGAGCCGGTCAGGATCTTCTGCCTGAGCAAGGAAAGGAAGGGGGCGTACTGGTGGAAAAGATCCACGGTCAGCATATGCCTTTTGCCAAAGGGGAAGACCTGGAGGGCCCCATAGGCGACGGCCAGGATGACCAGAGGGATCAGGAAGGCCATGCAGGCAAGCCCCTTGTCGTTCCAGAAAGGTTTCTGTTCTCTTTCCAAGGTAAAGCTGCCTCTCGGCCTATTCTCCATGCGTCACTCCTGCTTTCGCCTCTTGATCAGGGCCTGAGTCAGCCTGTAAGCCGGGTTCTGTCTTGAATGGCCATTTATCTGGGCCTGCTGTTGCCAGCAGGCTCGAGCCGCCTCCATGGAACCTGCGGGCGACAGTTGTTCCTCCACGGCGTTGCTCCGGATGGGGTTTGCATGGCTGCCGCGTTGCCGCGACACCGGTGAGCTCTTACCTCACCTTTCCACCGTTGCCGGACGAATCCGGCTGTCTCTTTCTGTTGCACTTTCCTTGAAGTCGCCTTCACCGGCCGTTAGCCGGCATCCTGCCCTGGGAGCCCGGACTTTCCTCAGCGTCTTTCTTTCGAAATGACACCGCGACCATCCGGCTGACTCAGTCATTGATCACTGTTCATTATACGTAAGGGGGCCCCCCGATTCAAATGTCAAAGTCATGACAGGAGGGCATCAGGCTTGAAAATTCGCTCAGAAGGCTGGCGGATGAAGGATCATAGGGAGCCTGTTTTTTCAAGCGCCTGATCCGCTTGGCCAGATAGGCCTTGAGGGACACATCCAAAGCTTTCTGACAGGCCTCCAGGATACGGGGGCCAAAAAAGAGTTCCAGGGCCGTCATAGCTTGTGGACTTTGGTCCCGGGGATCGGAGACCAGGATCAGGTAGACCTGGCCCTCATCCAGGACACAAGATTCAGCGGAAATGGGAAGGCCCAGGTCAAAGAGGCTTTGGCGGAGGATCTCTTCTTTGGATTGGGGCTGGAGGATGAGACGGCCCGGCCGCCTTGCCTGATGGGGCTCAGCCTCCAGGATGGCCGCCAGGGTCTCTCCCCCAAGGCCGGATATCAAAAGGAGGTCATCTGCTGACAATTCAATCCCGGCCAGGCCATCTGTCAAGAGGCTTTCAAAACCCTCATCCAGGCCGGCCGCCCTGGCCCTTTTCAAGGCTACCTTGAGGGGGCCGGGCCGGATGTCTGTGACCAGGACCCGGTCGTAGAGTCCCTCTTTCATCAAGCGAATGGGCAGGATGGCGTGGTCGGAACCTATATCCACCAGGCGTCGGCCTGGTTTTTCCCGGATCAGGGACTCAAGGAGGGCCAGTCGACCCTGGCCCTCTCCCCTTCTTTGTCCCTGCCTTTTTGCCATCTTCCGTCCGGCCTTATTCCAAATACTCCCGCAGACGGGCACTCATGTTGGGGCCCCGCATCTTTCTCAAGGCCTTGGCCTCAATCTGCCGGATACGTTCCCGGGTGACATCGAACTCCAGGCCCACCTCCTCCAGGGTCCTGGCCCTTCCATCATCCAAACCGAAACGGAGGCGGAGGACCTTCTCCTCCCGGGGGGTCAGGCCCGACAGGACCTTGGTCAGCTCTTCCTTCAAGAGGGTGGTGGCCGCCTGGTCAGCCGGTGAAGGGGCATCCTCATCCGGGATGAAATCACCCAGATGGCTGTCCTCTTCCTCACCGATGGGCTTTTCAAGGGAGACAGGTTCCTGGGAAATCTTCATGATCTCCCTGACCTTTTCGGGGGTCAGATCCATCTCAGCGGCGATCTCCTCCACCTCAGGCTCCCGCCCCAATTCCTGGACCAGCTGGCGCTGGATCCGGATCAGTTTATTGATGGTCTCCACCATATGGACCGGGATCCGGATGGTCCTGGCCTGGTCGGCGATGGCCCGGGTAATGGCCTGGCGGATCCACCAGGTGGCATAGGTGGAAAATTTAAAGCCCTTGGTATAGTCGAATTTGTCCACAGCCTTGATCAGACCCAGGTTGCCCTCCTGGATCAGGTCCAGGAAATGCATGCCCCGGCCGGTGTAGCGCTTGGCGATACTGACCACCAGGCGGAGGTTGGCCTCGATCAGGTGCTGCTTGGCCTCCCAGTCCCCCGCCTCCATGCGGGCGGCCAGCTCCTTTTCCTCATCAGCAGTCAGGAGTTCGACCTTGCCGATTTCTTTCAGGTACATGCGGACCGGATCGTCCACAATCATGGCGTCATTGAAGGCCTCGGCCTTCTTGTTGCGGTCACGCTCCCGGATCTCCCGCTCGATCTCATCCTCGTCGATGACCTCGATGCCGGCCCTTTCAAGCATGACGATGACATCATCCAGTCTTTCCTCGTCCCACTTGATCCGCTCCAGGTAATCCAGGACTTCCTGCTGCTCCAGCTCGCCGTCATTGTCCTTGCCGTGGCAGATCAAAGGATAGATGGCATTCATGTCAATATCGCTGTCGTTGATTCTTTCCAGGAGGGCTTCGTCGTCGGCATCATCTTCTTCCTCATCCTCCTCCTCACTGGTAAAAATGGCGTCTTCCAGGCCACTGTCCTCGTCAGGGGTGAAGTCAACTTCAAGATCATCTTCGTCATCTTCTTCGGCAGTCATGGAGGTGACGGCCAGTTTTTCAAGCTTTTTGGGGGCCTGACTTTTTACTTCGCTGACTTCCGGCAGACTAAGTTCCATGTCCACCTCATCCTCTGAATGGACGATGAGGGTTCCGCCTGTAGGCAACTTGAAGTCAGCGATTGACAAGTGACTGGCTTGGACCAGGTCACTTGCCTGGTCCTGGACAGTCTCTTTTTCCAGGCCGGCAAGCAGTTTGGCTGCCTTCCTGGCTGCCGCTTGCCGCCAGCTGTCCGTGACAATCAGATCCTCGTAATTATTTACCATATTCTTCTCCCTGTATGATCATTCTGAAAGCGTTGGCCGCCGTTGAAAGCTTGGCTGCCTGCTTGTAATAGTTGTCTGCTTCCTGGTCTCTTCCATCCATCTCAAGTTCATGTCCCTTTTGATTGATGCGGGAGGCCTGACGCCTCCAATTGTCCAGTCTCAATTCGCCCAGTTTCTGGAGGAAGACCCTTTCCTGGGCCTCAGCCGCCAGCCGGCTCCCTTCAATGGCCTGGACCTGCTTCTGGATCATGCTGTGAATCCGGTCGGGATCCAAAGAGGGACCTGGGGAAGGTTCCTCCTGGGGGTCCTCTTTCATTTTTTCCAGAATACTATCGACTATAGAGTGCAAGGAGGCCAGTGTCAATCTTCCGTCACCAGCGTCCTCCAGGGCCAGCCTGGCAATAGTCCGCATGCTTCCCCTGGCAAAGTCCGCTTCGGACAGGGGGGCCAGGACAGCCTCTGAGGTCAGGTAGGCCTTGATATCCTCCTTGAGGGCATAGCCCGACAGGCCCTTGTCCTTGAAGCTGATGGTCAGCTTGCCCAGCTGGTTCTGATTGGCCAATAGGGTCAGGAGCATGAGTTCAAGCTCCCGGGTCTGGTCTTCCTCTTGGGCAGATCGCCTTTGCCTTCTCTTTTTATCTGATGAAGGGCCCGCCTGGTCCGCCTGCCGGCTTTTATTGACCAGTCCCCGTCTTCTTTCAATCTCCTCGGTGACAGCCCGCCGGCTGATCTGCAGCTCCTTGGCCAGCTGGCCCCCGTAGATTTCCCGCCGGGTGCCATCGGGTTCGGCGGCCAGAAGATCAATGGCCCGGTCCCGGTAGTCACTGGCCGGCATCCCGATGGCCTGGTCCCGGTCGTATTTGAGGAGGGCCAAAAGGTAGCCGGTCCGGTCGTAGGTCCGTTCCAAGGCGGCCAGGAGCCTCTCCCGGCCCAGAAGGTTCAAGTAATCATCCGGATCCTTGGCCTCCTGCAAAAAGAGGTATTGAGCTGCCAAACCGGCCTTCTCCAGGATCTCTCCCGACCGCAGGCTGGCCTCCCGGCCGGCCCGGTCACTGTCCATGAGGATGACCACCCGGTCGACATAGCGACCGATCAATTGGGCCTGGGCCAAGGTCAAGGCCGTGCCCAGGGGGGCCACTGCATGATCGATCCCCGCCCGGGACAGGGCCAGAACGTCCATGTAGCCCTCGACCAGGAACCAGAAGTCCGATCCTGATTTGACAGCCTGGGGGATGCCGAACAAATGTTTTCCCTTCTGGTAGACCAGGGTTTCGGATGAGTTGATGTATTTGGGTCCCTTATCTTCCAGGGCCCGTCCCCCAAAGGCAAGGACACGCCCTGACCGGTCAATGATGGGAAAGATCAGCCGGTGGCGGAAGAAGTCATAGTAACCCTTTCCAGACCGCTGATCCGGCCTGACCAGGCCGGCCGAGACCATGGCCTCGTCAGATATGGACTTGTCTGCCAGCCAGCCGTAGAGCCCCGGCCCGTAGGGGGGCGCATAGCCCAGGCCATACTTGCGGTAAAGGCGCCTGTCGATTCCCCGCTTCTTCAGATAGTCTCTGGCCTCCCTGCCCTGGGGGCCCTCCAATTGCCTGTAGAAAAAGCCGGCGGCCTCCCTTAAAGCCTCATAGGCATCCCTTTGTTTTTCAAAACGCTCCTTCCAAATGCCATCTTCCTCTTCCTCCAGGGTCAGGCCCTTTCGATCCGCCAGGAAGCGGATGGCTTCCGGATAGGTCAGGTGTTCAATCTCCTGGATGAACTTGATGACATTGCCGCCCTTCTGGCAACCAAAGCAATAGAAGATCTGCTTGCCGGGCGAGACACTGAAAGAGGGGGTCTTCTCCTCATGGAAGGGACAGAGGCCAAAAAGATTGAGTGAAGACTTTTTGTCCAGGCGGACATAGGAGGATACGACATCCACGATGTCGTTGGCCTCGATCACCATCTCTATGCTATGCCGCGAAATGAGTCCCAAAGAAAGATGCTCCCTTGTCTATAGTATACGACATGCGGCGAATCGGGTAGGACCCCGTCCATTAGTTGAACGGGGGACCTCCCACACCACCCGGCATGCGGATCCGCACCGGGCGGTTCCAAACTTTAGAGCACCTTCGCATAGTAGTCCGAGAGGGAAAGATAGCCCGCTAGCTCGAAATACCTCTTAGGGATTGCAATTGACATCCAGGGCGATCCTGCCACGTACCAGTATTTGTTCCGGGTATTGGCAAGGATCCAGGCCTGTTTTGCGCCAAGTGCTGTCTTTTTGAGGTTCTCGAATTTGGTCCGGGTTCTCTTCCAACGCTTCCATGTCACCATTCGCATACGGCGACGAAGCCAACCATCCAACTCTCCCAGCCTTACCTTCATCTTCGCCAGCTTAAAGTAATTGACCCAGCCTCGGATGACACTGTTGATGGCACTTTTGCGCCCCGCAATGCTCATCCCGTTGCTGCGTCCGGTCAACTGCTTCAGTTTTTGCTTGAGCTTTTGAAAGCTCCGCTTACTGACCCGAAGTTGTGGCTCCCCTTGTGTATCGGTATAGAACCCGTACCCAAGAAAGTCAACTTCCCCGATGTGGGCGACCTGGGTTTTCTCGCGATTGACCTTGAGGAAGAGCTTCTCTTCTAAGAAACGGCTCGTTGTCCTCAAGACGCGCTCGGCGGCCTTTTTGCTCTTGCAAAAGATCACCAGATCGTCCGCATATCGGACAAAACGGTGACCGCGCCGCTCAAGCTCCTTGTCGCATTCGTTCAGCATAATGTTCCCCAGTAATGGACTTAAGGGTCCCCCCTGGGGTACACCTTGGTCGCTGGATTCAAACATCCCATCCTGCATAATGCCCGCACGCATAAACTTGTGGATCAGCGATATAACACGCCCGTCCTTTATGGTGTTGGACAGCAGTTGCAAGACCTTGCTCTGGTTAACCGTATCGAAGAACTTTTCCAAGTCCATGTCTACGACCCATTTGTAGCCCTCGCGGATGTAGTCAAGGCAGTTCTCCAAGGCCATATGTGCACTTCGTTTCGGTCGAAAGCCGTAGCTTCTTTCCGAGAACTGCCCTTCATAGAGGGGCACGAGCACTTGACAGATGGCTTGTTGGATTACCCTGTCCACGACGGTGGGGATGCCAAGTTGTCTGGTTTTTCCTTTGTCTTTGGGAATGTCTACTCGTCGGACTGCTTTTGGACGGTATTTGCCGTCCAGTATCCGTTGCCGTAACCTGTCGCGATGTTCTGCCATCCAGGAGTCCAGCTCGTCGACCGTCATGCGATCAATGCCGCCGGCTCCTTTGTTTTGCTTCACTCGCTTCATCGCCTCCGTCATATTCGCTTCGGCCATGATTCGTTCCAGCAGGTCCTGTTCTGGTCTCTCGGTGTGTTTCTTTTCGCTTATCCTTTGTAGCCACTCCACTCCTGCTTCTTCTTTGCGTTCCGCGCTATCCATCGGCAGGCAGTCCCAGATACTGAGTTGTCTGGAGCTTATGGTGCTACTTAAGGTTCCGCTCATGTCGCTTCACACCTCGTGTTGGTTCGGCCCTTCACAGTTACCTGCTACTATGGCCTCTGCTGACTTCTCAACGTTCGTTGTTACTACAGGTGGCCCCGCCGTTGAGACCTCCCCGAATAAGAACAACCACTTTCCCCCTTATCGCCGTCGGATTTACCGGTGCTGGTTCCGTGCAGTATTGGGCTTTAGTGTGTGATGGCACCTTACCCACCTTGTCGGCCTTGTATCCGATTCCTGTTCGTCGGCGCAGAGTTTTGCCTAGGGCTTCCTTCAGATTCCAGCTCACGCGGGACACCCTTGCCTTCGGCTAACACTTCCTACTGCCAGGCGTGTAGCGGACTTTCACCGCCTAGTGGTTGCCCATGTCGGGCGTACCGCCAAAACGGCCCGTCGCCATAAAGGCAACGTGCCGTCGTCGTAATCATGGGTT
>CAZKLG010000041.1:0-12286 GCA_964553675.1 uncultured Mageeibacillus sp.
TTGAGGAGGGTTCCCCCTATTCCCTCTATGGGATTGCCCTGATCAAGGGCAGGGAAGCAAGGCCGGAGGTGGTGGAAGTCTTCGACTTCTTTGTCAATGAGCTGGTCCCTGAGGACAAGGCCCTCTTTTTCCCTGAGAAGATCTATAAGGACCGGGACTTTGTCCTGGACAATTATCCGGTCGACATCCCCTATGCCGACATGTCGGGGGACTCCCCCCAGGAGAGGGTCCAGCTCCTGGACAAATGGGACCACTGATGGCCAGGGATAAATTGATCGTCCAGGATCTGTCCAAGGACTTTGGCAGCCAGGAGGTCCTCCACCAGATCTCCTTTACGGTCAAGGAGGGGGAGTTCCTCTCCATATTGGGTCCTTCGGGTTGCGGCAAGACCACCCTGCTCCGGATTTTGCTGGGACTGGAGGAGGCCGATGGCGGCCGTATCCTCAAGGACGGGGAGGACATCAGCTCCCTGCCCCCCTCCCAGCGGAAGATGGGTATGGTCTTTCAAAACTATGCCCTCTTTGAAAACATGACCGTCCTTGACAATGTGGCCTATGCTCCCCGAAAAAGCGGCCTGGGCAAGAGGGAGGCCCGGGAAGGGGCCCTGGCCCTCCTGGCCCGGGTGGACCTCATGGACCATGTGGACAAGAAGCCCCATATGCTGTCGGGTGGCCAGCAGCAGAGGGTGGCCCTGGCCCGGACCCTGGCCATGAACCCCGATATCATCCTTCTGGACGAGCCTATGAGCGCCCTGGATGTGGAGACCCGGCTGGCCCTGAGAGCTGAGCTCCTCTCTATCCAAAAGGCCTTTGGCTCCACCATCATCTACATCACCCATGACCAGGAGGAGGCCTTTGCCATGAGTGACCGGATCATGGTCATGCATGAGGGCAGGATCCAGCAGATTGACAGCCCCCAAGGGATCATGGACCAACCGGCCAATGACTACATCCGCCAGTTTGTTATCCATAACATCCAGATCAAGATTGATTCCTTGATCCGCTATGTCAGGGAGAAACCATGAAATCCAAGCGGGCCTACCCGGGCCTCAAGGGGTTTTTGCTGGTCTTTCTCCTGGTCACGGTCTTCCTGCCCCTGATCCGGATGCTGAGCCAGATGGCCGGCGTCGACCTGGGGGCCATGCTGGGCTCAGCCGCCTTCAAGACCGCCCTCACCAATTCCCTTTGGGTCAGCAGCGTCTCCACCCTCATCTCCCTGAGCCTGGCCCTGGTCCTGGCCTGGTTGATTGAACGAAGCGCCATCCGCTTCAAGAAGGGCTTCATCCTCCTTTTTACCCTGCCCATGCTGATCCCCTCCATATCCCACGGCATGGGCCTGGTGGTCCTCTTTGGGGCCAATGGGGTCCTGACCAACTGGTTGAAGCTGCCCGGCAATATTTATGGTTTTTGGGGTATTGTGGCCGGCTCGGTCCTCTACTCCTTCCCCCTGGCCTTCCTCATGCTGTCGGATGTCCTGGGCTATGAAGACAGCTCCCCCTATGAGGCGGCGGACGTCCTGGGGATCCCCAGGGCCTGGCAGTGGACCTCCATCTCCTTTCCCTATCTGAGAAGGCCTCTGATCTCCACCCTTTTTGCTGTTTTTACCCTGGTCATCATCGACTACGGGGTCCCCCTCATGGTGGGGGGCCAGTACAAGACCCTGCCGGTCATGATGTATCAGGATGTCATCGGCCTTCTGGACTTTGGCAAGGGCAGTGTCATCGGCCTCATCCTCCTGGCACCGGCCCTCCTGGCCTTTATTCTGGATCTTGTCAAGGGTGACCGGGCAGCCATGACCTTTGTTTCCAAGCCCTTCCGGATCAAGCAAAAGTGGGGGCGGGATCTTCTGGCCTATCTGGTCTCCCTGGCTGTCAGCCTGGCGGTTGTCCTGCCCATTGCCGCCTTCCTCCTTTTGACCCTGGTCAAAAAATACCCCACTGACATGACCTTGACCCTGGACAATATCCGGCGGACCTTTGCCATGAATGGGGCTGCCAATCTGGGACACTCGCTTTTGATCGCCCTGGCCGTGGGCTTCCTGGGTGTCATCCTGGCCTTTATGACGGCCTATCTGACCGCCCGAAGCCCGGGCAAAAGCGCCCGCCTCCTCCACCTGGCCGCCATCACCCCCTTGGCCATCCCCGGTATCGTCCTGGGCCTCTCTTATGTCCTCTTCTTCAAGGGCAGCTGGATCTATGGCAGCCTGGCCATCCTGATCCTGGCCAACCTGGTCCACTTCTTCGCCTCCCCCTATCTGATGATTTACAATTCCCTGTCCAAGGTCAATGAAAACCTGGAGGCTGTGGGCCAGACCCTGGGGGTCAGCCGGGGGGCCATCATCCGGGATGTCCTCATCCCCCTGACCCGGTCCACCCTGGGAGAGATGTTTGTCTACTTTTTTGTCAATTCCATGATGACCATATCGGCCGTGGCCTTCCTGGCCTCCTCCCGGACCCGGCCCCTCTCCCTGATGATTACCAGCTTTGAGGCCACCATGATGTTGGAATCGGCGGCCTTTGTCTCCCTTATGATTTTGGCGGCCAACCTCCTGGTCAAGGGATGCTTCAGCCTGGCCGGCAGGCGGCCGGCAAGGAGTTGATATGACACTTTCCCGTTTGCAGTTTGATTGTCTGGTCACCCTCCAGGAAGCCCACGGGCCGGTGACCCAAAGGGAGCTGGCCCGGATCAGCGGCTGGTCCCTGGGCTCTGTCAACCGGGTCATGGGGGACTTTGCCCGAAGGGGCTGGCTGGAAGAGGGCCGGATCTCCCCCCTGGGCCTGGAGGCCCTGGAGCCCTACCGGGTCAAGCGGGCCATCTTCCTGGCTGCCGGCTTTGGCTCCCGCATGCTGCCCATCACCCTCAATACCCCCAAGCCCCTGATCCGGGTCCAGGGGGTCCGGATGATTGATACCCTCCTGGATGCGGTGGTGGGGGCGGGGATAGAGGAGATCATCCTGGTCAGGGGCTACCTGGCCGAGCAGTTTGACCAGCTCCTTTATAAGTACCCGGGGATCCGTTTCATCGACAATCCCCTCTACAATGAGACCAACAATATCTCCTCCCTCCTTTATGCCCGTGACTACCTGCCCTCCTCCTATGTCCTGGAGGCCGACCTTTACCTGAGGAATCCCGGGCTCATCCGCCCCTATCAATATGTCAGCCACTATCTGGGTGTCCCGGTCCAAAGAACCGATGACTGGTGCTTCATCAGCCAGGAGGGACGGATCACGGATTTTCGCCTGGGAGGGGAGAACTGCCATCACATGTTCGGCATCTCCTACTGGACCCGGGCCGATGGGGTCCGGCTGGCCGCCCGCCTGGAAGAGGCCTTTGACCTGCCCGGGGGCCGGGAGCGTTTCTGGGATACAGTGGCCCTGGACACTTTCAGCCAGGATTTTAAAATTGAAATCAGAGAATGCAGCTTCCAGGATCTGGTTGAATTGGATACTTTTCGGGAGTTGAGGGCCCTGGATCCGGCCTACGACCCCGCCTGATTGCCTTGCCTGACACTAAAGTCACAGGTTTTATGTGATATTATGCAAGCTGGGAGGCGGCCATGAATCCTGAAAATCTGGTCCTCGTTTTACGCGAATTGCTGGAGGATGTTCATCTGTCGCAAAGACAGTTGGCCGAGCTTTGTGACCTCTCCTTGGGAACAGTTAACCGAACCATCCGCTATTGCCGGGACCAGGGTCTTTTGATTGATAAGGATCAAAGTCTGCTGGTCAGCGAAAAAGGCCTTGCATTTCTGGAAGAACACAAGGTAGAAAATGCCATCATCCTGGCGGCCCTCCCCCCCCATCAGCTCTTGCCTCCGGCCTATGACCGGCCCCGGGGCCTGCTCAAGGTCAGGGGAACCCCCATTGTGGAAAGACAGATCCAGTACTTGAAGGCCAAAGGCATTGATTCCATCTATCTGGTCGTGGGCCATATGAAGGAGGCCTTTGACTATCTGATCGACAAGTACGGGGTCAAACTCATCTACAACCCGGACTTTATGAGCAGGAATCATTTTTCCAGCCTCTTCCATGCGGCCGACTACCTGGATAATTCCTATGTCCTGACCGGTGACTGCTGGATGGAGGAGAATGTCTTCCAGCGCTATGAAGCCAGCTCTTATGTATCAACTGTTTACTGCCAGGATCAGGTGGAGGGCTGGTGTGTCACGACCAGCAGTGTCGGCAGGGTCAAGTCCCTGGAGCTGGGCGGTAAAAACTGCCTCAAGGTCTGCAGCCCCAGTTACCTGCACCGGGATATCATCGCCAGCTACAAGAGCCTCCTCATTGACTATTACAGGGATCCCCGGGAAAGTCTCTATTTTTGGAATATCATCCTGACTGAAAACTTTCGGGATCAGGACATCAAGGCCAGGGACCAGACCGGTAAAGTCCTGGAGTTCCACAGCCGGGCAGAGTTGAGGGCCTATGATGAAACCTACTGGTCGGGGGCCAAGGAAGTCATCGCCAGCCACCTGCCGGCAGACTTTCATGCCTCGGGGTCGGACATTCTGGACATGGAGCGGCTGAGGGGGGGCCACAGCAACCTCTCCTACAAATTCATGGTGGGTGACCAGGCCTTTGTCTTTCGCATGCCCAGTGAATGGACCAAGATCATGATCGACCGGGTCCAGGAAAGGGAAAGCTACCGGGTCCTGGAACCCCTTATGGTGACCGATGAAATTGTCACTTTTGATGAGGAATCGGGCAACCGGATTACCCGCTACTTTGAAGGAGCCAGACAGGCAGACCCCTTTGATGATCAGGACCTTCGCATGGCCATGGAAATGATCCGCCGGGTCCACGACCGCCAGCTTCAGGTAGACCATGCTTTTGACCTGGGAGGCAAGATCGATTTTTACGAAAACCTGGTCCGGTCCCTGGGCGTCCTCTATTTTCGGGATATTCAGGAACAAAGAGTCAAGGTTGATGCTTTGCTGGGCCTGGTAAAGAAGCTGGGAACCCAAGAAGTCCTCTGTCATGGTGACTATCTTTTTGCCAATATTCTTTTCTTGAAAAATGGGGGCATCCGCCTGATTGACTGGGAATACAGCGCCATGGCCGACCCCTTCATGGATGTGGCCATGTTCGGCATATTTTCCTTATTTGACCGGGAACGCCTGGACCTTGCCCTGACCTATTATCTGGGCCGGCAGGCAGAGGAGGAGGAGACCCTCCGCCTCTACCTTTATGCCGCCCTGGCAGGTTATCTTTGGTCCATGTGGGGCCTTTACAAACAGGCCCACGGTTTTGACCTGGCTGAATACCCCATGAAAATGTACCGCTACTTAAAAGACTATTATAGTCTCCTCCAGGCGATGGAGCCCAGTCTGCCTTCCTAAAGGAAGAGGAGCTTGTCGTCCACCTGGCCTGAACTGCTGATCCGGTCGAACATGGTCAGGAGTTTTTCCACGGTCAACTGCTTTTTCGTCTCACCTTCCACGTCGATGACCACCCGGCCCTCATAGAACATGATCAGGCGGTTGCCAAGGGCAATGGCATCCCTCATGTTGTGGGTCACCATAAGGGTGGTGATCCCGTCTTCCTCCACGATCTGCCGGGTGATGTCCAGGACCGTCCGGGCTGTCTTGGGATCCAGGGCGGCCGTATGCTCGTCCAGGAGGAGGAGCTTGGGCTTCTTCATGCTGGCCATGAGCAGGGTCAGGGCCTGGCGCTGGCCGCCCGACAGGAGGCCGGCCTTGACCGAGAGCCGGTCTTCCAACCCCAGCCCCAGGCGTTTCAGCTGTTGCCGGTAAAAGGTTCGCTCTGCCTTTTTGATGCCCCAGGCCAGGCCCCGGCGCTGGCCCCGGCGATAGGCCAGGGACAGGTTTTCTTCGATCCCCATGCCGGCGGCCGTCCCCATCATGGGATCCTGAAAGACCCGGCCGACATAGGGGGCCCGCCTATATTCGGGTAGGCGGGTGACCTCGATCTGGTCGATGAAGATCTGGCCTGAATCGACCGGAAGGACGCCGGCCACCGTATTGAGCATGGTGGACTTGCCTGAGCCGTTGCCCCCGATGACGGTGACGAAATCGCCGTCCCGGATGGAGAGGGAGAGGTCAATCAGGGCTTTTTTCTCATTGACTGTATTCCGGTTGAAGGTCTTGCTGATCTGGTCAATCCTAAGCATGGTCCCTGACCTCCTTTCCCTTGAGGAAGCGGCCGGGCAGCTTGGCCCTCCAGTGGGGGACGGCCAGGAAGACGGCTACGACCAGGGCGGTCAGGAGCTTGAGGTAGTTGGGATCCAGCCGCATCCAAAGGACGGTCTGGATGACCAGGAAGTAGATGATGGCCCCGATGACCGAGGAGAAAAGGCGGAGGGCGAAGTTGCGGAAGATCCGGACCAGGAGGGCCTCGCCGATGATGACGGCGGCCAGGCCGATGATGATGGCCCCCCGCCCCATGTTGATGTCGGCAAATCCCTGGTACTGGGTCAGGAGGGCCCCTGACAGGGCCACCAGACCGTTGGAGAGCATGAGTCCCAGGATCTTGTTGAAGTTGGTATTGATCCCCTGGGCCTTGGCCATGTGAAGGTTGGAACCCGTGGCCCGGATAGCCGTCCCCAGCTCAGTGCCGAAGAACCAGTAGAGGAGGCCGATGATGAGGATGATAAAGAGGCTGACCGTAAAGAGGGGGGACCAATAGAAGGGCCTGTCCCCCTTGGCCACCTCCTGGAGATAGCGAAGGGAGACCAGGAGCCTGTGCTGGTCCACATTGAGGGAGAGATTGGGCTTGCCCATGATCATGAGGTTGACAGCCCAAAGGCCCAGCTGGGTCAGGATACCGGCCAGGATAGGGGAGATGCCAAAAAAGACATGGAAAACCCCCGTGGCCAGGCCGGCCAGCATGCCGGCCCCCAGGGCCAGGAGCATGGCCAGGGCCAGGGGTTTGCCCTGGAGGAGCATGACCACGAAGACGGCCCCTCCTGTACAAAAGGAGCCGTCCACGGTCAGGTCTGCGATATCAAGTGTTTTATAGGTCAGGTAGACGCCGATGGCCATGATGCCCCAGATCAGGCCCTGGGCCACGGCGCCCGGCAATTGGTCCAAAAGATTTGGAATACTTAAAGGCATAATAAACTCCCAACTTGCGGGTTAGCCCGTAATAGGCAGGTAGTCGTCAGGCATGGTCAGCCCCAGCGCGTCGCAGATCTCCGGATTGAACATCTTGCTGAAGTTGGGCGCATATTGGATGGGCATTTGTGAAATGTCAGCCTGACCGGTCAAGATTTGGTGGGCCATGAGGCCCGTGGTAAAGCCCAAATCGTAATAGTCGATGGTCAGGGTGGCCACCCCGCAGATGGCACAAGGATCCTTCTCACCCGTGATGACGGGCACAAGGGCGGGACGGCAGACATTGTCAATAATGCCGGCATTGGAAGCCACCGTATTGTCGGTGGGCAGATAGATGACATCTACCTCACGGACGGCACTGCTGGTGATGGCCGCCAGGTCATTGGAGTCCGTGAAGGGGTAGGGCAGAGCCTCCAGGCCCAGCTCCGTCAAATAGTGGGTCATACGGTCCACCTGGTAGAGGGAATTGGGCTCGGCAGAGCAATAAATAAGGCCGACTTTTTCGGCCTCAGGGAAAAGATCCTTGATCATCTGAGCCTGTTGGTCCAGGGGTGCCAGATCGGAGGTGCCGGAAATATTGCCACCTACCGTGCCGGTGAAATTGTCCAGACCCAGGGCCACCCCGTATTCGGTGATGGAAGTGCCCAGGACGGGGATATCGGCCGTGGCCGTAGCGGCTGCCTGGAGGGCAGGGGTGGCATTGGCCAGGATCAGGTCCACCTTGGAGGCGACGAAACCATTGGCGATGGATGCGCAGGTGTTGGGGTCGCCCTGGGCGTTCTGATAATCAAAGGCCACCTTGTCCCCCAGTTTTTCGATCAGGGCGTCTTGGAAGCCTTGGGTGGCTGCGTCAAGTGCCCCATGCTGGATCAGTTGTGAAATGCCGACCCGATAATAGGACCCGTCCCCTTCCTTCGATTGGGCCGCGTCTTGGCTTGTGCAGGCTGCCAGGCCGATCACAAGTGACAGGATCAGGCATAAGGCCAGGCCAGTTAACAAACGCTTCATGGTTTCTTCCTCCTTCGTTCAAGATTTGTCTATGATCATAACCCCTCTGTCCCCATTAAGATAGGCGAAAGCCTCAAATTCCATATAGTAGACAGGATCCAGGGTTAATCATGGATAAAAATGCACAAATGTGACAAAAGGCCAGGGCCATCTTTCAAGGCCGGCTCCTCTTGTGGGAGGAGCCGGTTTAGCCTTAAAGGATCCGGCCTCTGATCAGTCGCTGATGGGCTGATAGTCATCGGGCATGGTCAGGCCCAAGGACTCACAGATCTCCTGGTTATAAAGCTTGGTAAATTTGGGTGCATATTCGATGGGCATGCTGGCAATATCAGCCTGGCCGGTCAGGACCTTGTGGGCCATGAGGCCGGTGGCATATCCCAGGTCATAATAATCGATGGAGAGGGTGGCCACCCCGCAGCCTGCACAGGTGTCTTTTTCACCGGCCACAACCGGGATGCCTGCCGGCCGGCAGATATTGTCGATGATGCCGGTGTTGGAGGCCACGGTATTGTCGGTGGGGACATATATCACCTCCACCTCCTTGATGGCGGCGGCGGTGATGCCGGCCAGGTCATTGGAGTCGGTGAAGGGGTAGAAGCTGCATTCATAGCCCAGATCCAGGAGCAGGGCCTCGATGGTCTTGACCTGGTAAAGTGAGTTGGGCTCGGCTGAACAATAAAGAAGGCCCACTTTTTTGGCCTCCGGGAAAAGATCCTTGATCATCTGGGCCTGTTGGTCCAGGGGGGCCAGGTCAGAGGTGCCGGAGACATTGCTGCCTACCGTACCCGTGAAGTCGTCAATACCCAGGGCCACACCATACTCGGTGATGGAGGTGCCCAGGACGGGGATATCGGCTGTGGCCGTGGCGGCTGCCTGGAGGGCAGGGGTGGCATTGGCCATGATTAAATCAACCTTGGAGGCGACAAAACCATTGGCGATGGATGCGCATGTGTTGGGATCGCCTTGAGCGTTTTGAAAGTCAAAAACCACCCGATCCCCCAGTTCTTGGGTCAGGGCGTCTTTGAAGCCCGCTGTGGCTGCATCTAAAGCGCCGTGCTGAATCAGCTGTGAAATGCCGACGGTAAAAAATGAGCCGCTCCCTTCTGACGATTGGGTCGGTTGCTTGGGGTTACCGCATGCCGTCAAACTGATGGCCAGGGCCAAGATCAGCAGGACAGCCAAGATGCTGAACACTCGTTTCATGATCTGTTCCTCCTTTTTGATATTTTAATCACGATCATAACCCTATCCGGCCATAATTGATAGACACTTGTAGGAAATTCCATTTTATAGACAGGAATTCAGGCCATTAGGGCATAAAGATGCACAAAGCAACTAAAGGTCCATGAGAAAGGGGGGCTATCCGCTATTTATTTTATTTTTCGGGAAGTTCCATCCGGCCCTCATAAAAGGCCTTGATCTTTTGGAAGGTCTCCTGGCTGATGACATGCTCCACCTTGCAGGCATCCTCGGCAGCCGTCTCCCGGCTGACGCCCAGGCTGACCAGAAGGTCGGTCAGGAGGACATGGCGCTCATAGACCTGGCGGGCGATAGTCCTGCCCTGGTCGGTCAGCTGAATGAAGCCCGAGTCGTCCATGACGATCAGGCCGGCCTCTCTCAGCTGCTTCATCATGACGCTGATGGTGGGCCGGGAATAGTCCATGGCATGGGCCAGATCCACAGATCTGACCGCCTCCTGCTCCTGGGAGAGGATGTAGATGGTTTCCAGATAATTTTCGATGGTTTCACCCACCCGCATGGCCGACCTCCTTTATTAGGACAGACTAACTAGATAAAGCATAGCCCAGGCCTTAAAATTTGGCAATTTTTGGGTAACATAAGGAGGTGACAAGGGATACAAGTTAGGTTAAACTAACTCTGGGTTAGGAATCGCTAACTTGTTTTTTATGATTATGGATCAAGAAAAGGCGGATCAAGGCTTATGCAAAGATTGCTGACGACATTGGCTAAGGGTGAGGAAGGTCGGGTCAAGACCATCCGGGCAGGCAGGCATGCCACCAAAAGACTCTACGAAATGGGCTTCAACAGCGGGGCCCTGGTCAAGGTGGTTAAAAATGACGCAGGACCTGTCATCGTCAGTCTCAAGGGCAACAAGGTGGCCCTGGGGCGGGGACTGGCCTCCAAGATCGAATTATCCGGATCTGAGCCCTCACTTTAAGGGCATTCACATAGATAAAGCAGGCTGTGCAAAAAATGAAAGATATCAAGATCGCGCTGGTGGGCAACCCCAACTCGGGCAAGACCACGCTTTTCAATTTCCTGACCGGGGCTTCCCAACATGTGGGTAACTGGCCGGGGGTCACCGTAGAAAAAAAAGAAGGCAGCTTCAGCCATGAGGGGCAGACAGTCCAGGTAGTGGACCTGCCCGGCATTTATTCCTTGGGCGCTTTTTCCCAGGATGAACTGGTGGCCCGGGACTATATCATGACCGGTGACGCCGATGTCATCATCAATGTCATCGACGCCAGCAATATTGAACGAAACCTCTACCTGACAACCCAGCTCCTGGAGATGGATAAGAAGATCGTGGTAGCCCTCAATATGGCCGATGAGGCGGAAAAGCGCCAGATCCGCTTCAACATCGACCGCCTGTCGGAACTCCTGGCTGCCCCCGTCATCTCCACCGTGGCCCACAAGGGCCAGGGCAAGGAAGAGCTGATCAAGGCGGCCCTGGATATGGCCCGAAAACCCAAGGCCCAAAGTCCCCCCATGATCTACAAGCCCTCGGCGGCCCACCATATCGGCCATGTGGAAGAGCTCCTGGAGGGCCAGGACCTGCCCTATCCGGCCAAGTGGACGGCCGTCAAGGTGGTGGAAGGGGATGCCTCCATCCTGGAGATTCTCCAGAACCTGCCCCTGCCTGGCCCTATCAAGGAAGGCATTGAAAATTTCCACAAATACCACAGCCGGGACAGCTTTGAACTGGATGTGGTGGATTCCCGTTACAGCTTTGCCCACATGCTGGCCGAGGAGTCGGTCATCCGGCCCCGGGAGGAAGTGGTCACCCCCAGTGACCGCATCGACCGGATCCTGACCAATAAATACCTGGGCATTCCCATCTTTGCGGTCATCATGCTGGCGGTCTTCCAGCTGACCTTTGTGGTGGGCCAGGACCTTCTGGGTGAGTTTGCAGCCAGCCTGGTGGAAGGCCTGGGCGGCCTTTTGGAGACCTTCCTCATCTCCGTCAATTCACCGGCCTGGCTGGTCTCCTTCCTGATCGACGGCCTGATCATGGGGGTGGGGGCCGTAGTCGAATTCGTCCCCCTGATCACTGTCCTTTATCTGCTTCTGGGACTCTTGGAAGACAGCGGCTATATGGCCCGGGCAGCCTATGTCTGGGATGATCTCATGCGCCGATTCGGCCTCCAGGGCAAGTCCTTTATCTCCATGATCATCGGCTTTGGCTGTAATGTCCCCGGCATCATGTCGGCCCGGACCCTGGACAGCCGCAAGGACCGGATGATCACCATGCTGATCAACCCCTTCATGTCCTGCGGGGCCAAACTGCCCATCTATTCCATCTTTATTGCAGCCTTCTTCCCCGGCTATGGCGGGATACTCCTCTTCTCCCTCTATGCCCTGGGTATCCTGGTGGCCCTGGTCCTGGCCAAGATCTTCAACCGGACCCTCTTCAAGGGGGAGCCTTCCTTCTTCATCATGGAGCTGCCCCCCTACCGGATGCCCACCCTGCGCAACGTCCTCAGCAATATGTGGAATAACCTGTCGGGTTTCGTCAAAAAGGCGGGGACCATCATCTTCCTGGTGGTCACGGTCATGTGGATCCTGGCCGTCCTGCCTGCCTCAGCTGAACCTTACAGCCAGGACAGCATCCTGGGTCAGATCGGTAGCTTCCTGGTGCCCATCTTCAGCCTGGCCGGTTTCGGGACCTGGCAGGAGTCCGTGGCCCTCTTTGCCGGTATCCCTGCCAAGGAGGCCGTGGTAGGCACCCTGGGTATGCTTTATGCCGGCCAGTATATGGAGGAGGGTCAGGCCCTGGTGGATGCCATCCGCCAGAATTTCACCCAGCTGACTGCCCTGGCCTACATGGTCATGGTCCTCCTTTACACCCCCTGCGCGGCCACCCTGGGGATCGTGGCCAAGGAAACCAAATCCATCAAGTGGCCCCTTTTCATGGCCCTTTATACCTTTGCCATCGGCTGGCTGGCAGCCGTCCTGGTCTTCCAGG
>CAZKLG010000042.1:0-11393 GCA_964553675.1 uncultured Mageeibacillus sp.
TTGACCACTGCCTGGATCTTCTCCTTGACCTTGTCGTGGGTCAGGTTCAGACCCACCAGGTCCGGATCCTCATCGACCGCCTCCCGGTCGGGGAAGATCTCTGCGTAGATCAGGCTGTCCCCGTCCTTTTTATCCTTGCCTGACACGACCGCTTCTGCAATCAGGGGGTGCTGGGTCAGGAGGAATTCGATCTCCTCGGGGAAGATATTCTTGCCATTCTTGGTCACGATCATATTGGCCTTGCGCCCCGTGATAATGACAAACTTGTTCTCATCCAGGTAACCATAGTCGCCGGTATGGAAGAAACCCTCCTCGTCGATGACGGCCCGGGTCGCCTCCTCGTTTTTGTAGTAGCCCAGCATGACATTGTCACCCCGGCCGGCAATCTCGCCGATACCGTTCTCGTCCGGATCCAGGATCTTGATATCCACGCCCGGCAGGGGTTGGCCGGCCGACCGGTTGTTGTAATAGTGGGTCCGGTTCAGGGCCAGGATGGGGGCACATTCGGTCAGGCCATAGCCTTGGATACAATGGAAGCCCAGATCCTGCATGTCGGTCATGAGCTCGGGCGCGATGGCCGCGCCACCCGCGATCAGGAGGCGGAGGTTGCCGCCGAAATTCTCGTGGACCGAGTCAAAGATCTTACGGCGAAGGTCGACGCCCAGCTTGCGCATGCCCCGGGTCAGCTTGAGGCCGAAATTGAATTTCTTCTCCAGTTTGGGGTCACCCTTGACCTTCTTCATGATGCCCCGGTGGAAGGCCTCCATCATGAGGGGGACGACCAGGACGATGCTGGGTTTAGCCTCCTGCATATTGGGCACGATATAGCGGAGTCCTTCACAAACGGCCACCGAACAGCCCCGGTAGAGCTGGCAGAGGTAGCCACAGGTGCATTCATAGGTATGGTGGAGGGGCAGGACCGATAAGAAGACATCATTTTCGTCAATATAGGTCATCTGGCACATGCCCATGAGATTCTTGCAGATGTTCTTGTGGGAGAGCATGACCGCCTTGGGGTTGGAGGTAGTACCCGAAGTAAAGAGGAGGATCTGCATGGCCTCAGGGTCAATGGGCAGGTCGTCATAAGACAGGTCGCCACCCTCCCGAACCGCCTGGCCTTCTTGCAGGATATCCCAAAAATAAAGATCGTCTTCCGTCTCCCCTGGCAGATCGAAGCCTACATAGTGACGGACACCAGGCACCTGATCCCGGATACCATCCACCAGATCCTTCTTGCTCTTGGAGAAAAGAAGGACATCAACCTCGGCACTCTTGAGCAGATTGACGATCTCATTGGCCGGTTGTTCCTTGTCCAAGGGCACCACCACGGCCAGGCCGTTGACCACCGCCATATAGCTGACATACCACTCGTAGCGGGTCTCAGCCAGGATGGCCACCCGGCTGTCAATATTGACCCCCAGGGCCTTGAGGCCCGAGCCAAAGGCCCGGACATCAGAGGCATACTGCTTGAAGCTGACAGGCAGATAGGGCCGCTTGCGGTCAATCTTCAGCGCCAGGGCCTCCTGAGATCGGGGCATAATCTGACGGGCTGCGATGGGATCCTTGATCAGGTAGGCATTGCGGTCCCCATAAAGGGCTTCGCTTTGATTTAACATATCGCGTAGATCTCGGATCTCGCGCACCTCTTCCAGAGGGTATTTGTAAATAGTCGTATCCACGAAAAGTCTCCTTTCATGCAAGCAACTTGCACTATTCGGATATTTTACAGGTGTCTTGCAAGAGAGGTCAACAAACAAACTGTGAACAAAGCTTGGTCAAGTTAAGAGACTTTCATGGAAATTCAGTTTATTTTTGTGATCTATGTCAATAAGGTGTCTGCTTAAAACGCTCCAGCGATTCAATGAATTTATCCAAAAAGGCACTTTCGCCAAAGGTGTTGATTTTGAAAAAGACCGCCTGGCTGCCCCCCGAAGTAATGGCGGCGACGCGGAGATTGCTCCCCTCCCCGACCAGGGTGACACTCATGCTGACCCGGTTTCCACCAATATAGCTGTACCGCTCATAAACCCGGGTAGCCACCCGGACCTGGCCCTGGATCACATCCCAGCCATCTTCATAATGGGCGGAAACGCTGCCCCCCACGATATCCTGGTGGAGATGATGGAGGAGGGCGTCAAAGTTGCCTGTCAGGTGTTTTTCGAATTTAGCCATACCAGTCCCGCTTTCTTTCAAGATGCTTATCTGAGCAGATTGATTATATGCTTAAGAGGGCCCCCCGCCAAATTCAAAATAGGATGAGAACCGGCCGAGGATGGTTTGCTTTTTCTCCTGGGCCGGATTTATCATCGTCATGTAATCATTCAACTGAAGGGAGCCTGTCACATGTTGGAGATTGAACTCAAGGCCCGTCTTGACCCGGACCAGGCCAAAAATTTGGAAGCCCGCTTAGTGGATCTTGGCCTGGCCTTTGACCACTGGTCCCGGGAATCCGATGACTATTTCCAGGCACCCGACCGGGACTTTCTCAAATCGGATGAAGCCCTCCGCCTCCGCAGTCTTGAAAACGAAGGGGGAAGCCAGGCCTTTTTGACCTATAAGGGCCCCAAGCTGGACCCCCTCTCCAACACCCGGCGGGAGATTGAGACCCCCATCGGCCATGTCCCCGATCTCAAGGCCATCCTGACCGCCCTGGGTTATCGATCCCTATTGACAGTTAAAAAGACTCGCCGGCTCTATAGGGGCAGGGGGCCCTTGGAGGGGATCAGCCTCTGCCTGGACCAGGTTGAGGGACTTGGCAGCTTCCTGGAGTTGGAATACCTGCTGGCGGATGACTTGAACCCGGATAAAAGGGAGAGCATCCGAAACCGTCTGCTCTCCCTCCTTGATGACTTGGCTGTCAGCCGGGACCGGCTGACCCGAAAATCCTATCTGGAACTCCTGATGGCCTCCGAGACATCGTAAAAATCCTGCCAGGGCAGGAAGGATACCCCCTTGCCTGCCAGGATCCTGGCCAGGCTGTCCCGGGCAAAGACCAGGTCTGAGGCCAGGGCCATACGGACATCCGTGTGACCATCGCCCACCATGATGGCTTCTTTGTAATCGTAAAGGGCCATGATGTCTGTCTTTTGCATGAGTTCGCCCTGGCTTTCATAGGGGGAAAGCAGGCGGATCTGGTCCTCTTCCGGACTGATGTCCACGCTATGGACAGCCAGAATCTTCTCCCGGTAGGGGGCCAGTTTTTCCTCCACATAAGGCTTGAGGCCACCTGAAATCACGACGACCGGAATGCCTTCCTCTGCCGCCAGGTCCAAGAGGGCTTCAAAGCCGGGCCGGATGGGGACCCCCCGGACATAGGCCAGGATCTCCTCCATACAGCTTCCGGGAATCATGCTGAAGGCCAGGTGGAGGGTATCGGCCAGGGACCTTTTACCCTCCAGCATTTCCTTTTCTTTTTCCCGGATCAGGTCGGCCGGCAGACAGAGCCGCATGGCCCCGGACAGGGTTTCTTCCGAGCTGATGGTGCCATCAAAGTCAACGAATAAAATCCGGTCAAACATAGCCACTATTTCATGAGATCAAAATTCTTCATGAGGTCAGGGCCCAGCATTTCGGCCATCCGCATGAGTTCCTTGTGGGTCTTGGCGTATTCGATCAGGTCGATCCCCTGGACCGCTGCATCGATGGCCTGGCGCATGGACCTGGCTCCTGAGAAGCTGCCATCAGGATGGCCGTGGACGCCTCCACCGGCCGCCAGGATGATGTCACTGCCCAGGGCGTCGATCATCTTGCCGACCACCAGCTGGGTGGTCCCGCCTGACGCGGCATACATCATGGGCTTGATGTGCCACCAGGGCTGGGTGAAGAACTTGAAGCTGCGGTAGAAGGTCTTATAGGGGATGGGGAACTTGCCCCAGGGATGACCGTTGATCTGGAAGTCACCCCCGGCCAGCCGGGTCAGCTTACCGATGACCAAGGGAGCCGAGATCCCGGTGTAACTTGAACCGGCATAGGCACCTACAAAGTCGACATGGGCCAGGATGGGGACATTGATGTCCGGGTCGTCAGCCAGCATCTGCAAGGCGCCGTGGCCGGCTGTGTAGACATTGAGCATGAGGCTGTTGGCCCCGTATTCAATGGCTCTCAGGGCATTGTCGCGGATTTTATCCAGCTTGTCGGTGATGTTGACTGAGTAGAGGGTCCGCTCTCCCGTCTCTTCATAGACCTTCTTCTCCATGGCCATGAACTTGGTGACCCGCTCCTTGAGAGGACAGTAGTCAGAGTCGGCCGGCAGGAGCTCGTCATCCTTGATGATGTCGACGCCCCCCTTGGCCGCCTGATAGAAGATTTCTGCCCCCTCGTCGGGGGTCCAACCGATATTGGGCTTGATCATGGCATTCAAAAGGGGTCTGTCGGGCACACCCAGGGCATCCCGGATGCCTTGGACACCAAAACGCGGGCCCTGGAACTGATCAATGTATTTTTTGGGGAAGGCCACATCAATCCACTTGAGCATGCCGGCCGCCGAGATATTGCCAAAGATGGTGGTCAGCATCATGGGCAGGCTGTCCCCGAAGTTTTCCATGGGGAAGGCGATCTGGAGGATATAGAGGGGGGGCAGGTCTTCCACATAGTCAGCACCGGCATCCGGCACCTCGTAAATGGAGACTACCTTGGCCCCGAATTTCTTTTGCTTTTCCAAAGAATCGGCCCCTACCTTGATCCAGGTCCCGGTTGACTGTTCGGAGGCTATGGCCAGGGACAGCTTTTCGATATTGCTGGTCTTGATCCGCAACTGGAAGGTGCCAATAATGTAGTCTTCACTGAAGGCCACCTCCGGGAAGGCATGGGCGATGTTTTCGATTTCCAAATTCCGATACATAGGCTTGTCCTCTTATCTGTCAATATTGCTGAAGACTTCTTCAAAAGCCGTCAGGGTTTCCGCAATGGTCTCGTCATTGTCGGCCATACTGGTGTAGATCCGGCTGCCGGCCAGGGTGATGACCCCGTTGGCGGTCAAGGCGGCGCCGAACTCTTCTATGCTGCGCTGGCGCTCAGGTATTTTCTTGAAAATATCAGGATCCTGGACTGACAGGTACATGACCCCCGAGACCTCGAAGTGGACGATGGAGCCTGTGTTCCAGGTCACGAAAGGCAGTTCATACTTGTCAATCAAGCCCTGGATACCGGCCGTCAGCTTGTCGGCATTTTCGCCGGCCTTTTTGGCCGCATCCTGTTCAATGATTTCCTTGATGGCAAAGTAGCCGGCTGCACAGCTGAGGGGGTTGGCCGTCAGGGTGCCGCCCACATAGGCCCGCTTCTTGCCTGCCTTGACGCCGGCTGCCATGGAGCTCATGATCTCGGTCTTGCCGCCGACACCACCTGCCATGGGGAAGCCGCCTGAAATGATCTTGCCAAAGACGGTCAGATCGGGGATGACATCAAAGAAGCCGGCAGCCCCGCCCGGGCCTACCCGGAAGGCGGTGACAACTTCATCAAAGATGAGGAGGGCATCGAACTCGTCACAAAGTTCCCGGGCCTTCTGGCAGTAGTCAAAGGGCATCATGCGGGTGCCGCTCTCAGGACCAAAGGGCTCCAGGATAACGGCCGCTGTGCCCCCCCGTTTTTCATTTTCTTCCAGGGCCTTGCGAAGTGACTCGATATCACCCGGATAGCACTCGGACATATTGACCGAGCACTCCTGGGGAATGCCGTGGGCTTCAAAGAGCTTGGTATAGGGGATGTGGAGGGAGTAGACCAGCTGGTCACTCCAACCGTGGTAGGCACCGCCCATCTTGATGATCCGCTGCTTGTCGGTATGGGTCCTGGCCACCCGGATGGCTGCCATACAGGCTTCTGTCCCGCTGGCGAAGCAACGGTACTGTTCCACCCAGGGCATACACTGGTTGATGATCTTGGACAACTTGAGTTCATACTCGTGGAAGAGCCCTGTCACTGCCCCGTGCTCCCGGATGACTTCAATCACCTTGTCGGTCACAGGCTTGTAGTTACTGCCCAGGAGGGTCGGCCCGCCTGCTTGCAGGTAATCGACATAACGGTTGCCATCTACGTCGTAAAGATAGGGGCCCTCTGCCCGGTCAATGGCCAGGGGGAAGGGGTAGTTGAAGGCCAGATTGTGCTGGACTCCACCCGGTATGAAGGACTTGGCCTCCGCGATTATTTCCTTGGACCGGCTGCATTTATTATGGAAATAATCCATATAACGGGCCATGGCCTCCGGTTTAATATGGTAGAGCCTGTCATTGATGAGTTTGTCCATCTTGGCCGCGATTTCGTCGACATCGGGCCATTTTGATACGCCGTAGTGTGCTTTCATCTCTTTTTCCTTCCTCTTTTCCTAGCCGTTCAAAGCGGCAAATGATTTCTTGTTATCCTTGTAAAGATTCTTGAAGATGGGATAGATCTTGTCATAGACAGCCGTGTTGTCGGGATTGGGATAGTAGTGGCCGCTGACGCTGATGGCCTCCTTGATATGCTTGATGTCCGGCAGGAGACCAAAGCTGACAGCCATGAGGGCGGCCGCTCCTATGGCGCCCACATGGCGGGGATTTTCAACCGTTTCCACTTCCCTGCCCAGGACATCGGCCAGGATCTGACAGACCATGGGTGACATGGCGCTACCTCCGGTAAAGCGGACCACCGGTGCCGTCTTGAAGCATTTCTCGGTTGCGGTCAGCATCCAGCGCATGTGGAGGCAGACCCCCTCGATCACGGCCTTGATCAGGTCACTGCTCCGGTTATCCACGTCGACATTGAAGAGGACTCCCCGGGCATGGGCGTCCTCGAAGGGACAGCGGTTGCCATGCATCCAGGGTGAGAAGACCACCCCGTTACTGCCGGCCGGTGTGTCCTTGATGTATTCAAAAAGATCCTCATAGCAGGCGATGGGGGTATGGCCCAGGCGCTCCTTGACCCATTCCATACACTTGCCCGCTGTTTCGGCTTCGGCTATGTAGTTGTAGGTGTCGGGATCAGCACCGGCGATGCTGCCGATCAGGTGCTCCAGGTCCAGATGGAGTTTGTCGACTGTCGTGCAAACCCAGCCCGAGGTCCCCGAATAAACGTGCACATCCCCCACATCAACGCAACCTGCGCCTACCTGGCAAAGGCTGACGTCACCGCCCCCGGCGATGACGGGCGTACCCTCGACCAGGCCCAGCTCAGCGGCCGACTGGGCTGTCAGACCACCCAGCTGATCAGTCGAGTCACAAATCTCGGGCAAATGTTGCATGTCAACGCCCAGCATCTTGCAAAGGCTCTTGCTCCATCGCCCGTGTTTGACGTCGTAAAGGAAGGTCAGGCTGGCATCATCCCGGGTGGTCTTGAGATTGCCAGAGGCCCGGTAGGTCAGATATTCCTTGGCATCCACCCATTTATAGGTTTTGGCGAAGATGTCCGGCTCATTCTCCTTGACCCAGAGGTATTTCCAGGCTGGATCCTTGGCACTGCCCGAGACAGCCCCCGTAATCCGCAGATAACGGAGGACCTTGATGATATTGAGGCCCTCTACCTTGATCCCCGTGACCATGCAATCCTCAAACTGCTTATTGGCCCGGGTATCCATGCAGGACATGGAGGGACGAAGGGGTTTGCCTGCCTCGTCGATCATGACAACCGTCTGCATCTGGGAGCAAAAGGAAATGCCCTGGATGTCCTGGGCGGCCACACCCGTGTCTTCCAGTAGCTGACGGGTGGTCTGACAGATGACCTCCCACCACTCTTCCGGGTCCTGCTCAATCCCACCGTTTTCCAGGACCCTGAGCCCGTAGGAACCTACCTGGCCGGCCAGGAAACGAACGTTTTCTTCTTTGGAAATTTCAAAGAGACATGTCTTTAAACCTGTTGTACCCACATCATACGCAATTACCTTCATAGTCTCCCCGCCTTTCTCCACTATGACGAGTCCTCATCTTTTTGCTAAATTTTCTCGAATACACGCCTCAATCTTTGTTATATTTTACTATACTTGTATCTATTTTTAGTGTCAAGTATAAATAGTTGCTCCCAAAGAGCTCTTCCTCATGTATAATATAAACATGTCTTATTCGAGAAGAGAACTGAATAAAAAGAAATCGCGCAGGAGCATCCTCAAGGCCTCCCGCAAGCTCTTTTCTGCCCAGGGCTACGATGAGACCATGATCGAGGAAATCGCCCTCAAGGCGGAAGTGTCCAAGGCCACGGTCTACAACTATTTCCCCAATAAGGAAAGCCTCTTGACGGGTATTGTCGATGAAGTACTGGACCGGGTCGAGGAGCTTTTGGACAGTGATTTTGTCGAGTGCGCCGACAGTCTGCAAAGGTTGAGGCGGGTCCTGGAAGAATTCGTCCTGGCCAGTGCTGACTACCCCATCTTATCCCGTCGCATCGCCTGGCTTAATTCGGACGAGAACAGTCCCCTCTTCGGAACCCGGCAGGAAACCAATGAGATCTTGAAGAGCCTGGTTCTGGCCTCACAAGCAGAAGGCCTGCTCCGGCCCCAGGCCAAGGCTGATGACATGGTGGACGCCCTCATGGGTATCTACCTGATTGCCCTCTTCCAATGGAAAGACTTTGGCAAAAATAATGTCCAGGTCTTAAAAGACAAACTCAATCGTCTTTTTGACGCCACCATGTCCTTTTATCTGTCAGGCCCCCAAGAGGACTAGTTACTTGATCAAGGCGGACATGGCCTTGAATTCCGGCGTCCCGGATACCTTCAATAAATCAAAGATGGCTGTTTCTGTATTGGTGATGACCGCTCCCATGGACCTCATCAGGTCCAGGCCGTTTTCATAATTGGTCCGGGTCCGGGAGGAAACAGCATCGCTCACCAAATAGACCTGGTAGCCATCGGCTAAAAGATCACGGACGGTCTGGAAGACACAGACATGGGTTTCCATCCCTGCGATCAGGATTTTCTTTCGACCCTGGGCCTCCAAAGCCGCCTTGACTTCCGGAGTATAAGCGGTAAAGCTGTTCTTGCTCAAGATCCGCTCTTCCCCGATCAGGTCCAGGAGCACGGGCACGGTCCGGCCCAGACCCTTGGGGTACTGTTCGGTTGCCAGGAGGGGAAAATCCATGGTTTTGGCCGCCTCAATCAGAATCTTTGTATTGGCAATGACCCGATCTTTTCCATCAATGACCGGGGCCAGCCTCTCTTGTATATCAATGACCAGCAAAAGGGTCTCTTGTCTTTCCAGGGTAAATTGATCCATCCTGTCCTTCCTTTCCTTGCAGCAGACTGAGAAATCGCTCCAGCCATGCCCACCTTGACCTCTAGCCCTATAATCTTAACAAAGGAAGACAGCCCGATCGGTTGTCGTGGATACGGTTCAACCGGGAAAGGAAATACCATGAGACAAAGTACCCTCAGCCGGGACCAGGCCCTGGCCCTTCTAAAAACCCATAACCAGGAGCGCTTTCATATTGAGCATGCCCTGACCGTTGAGGCCATCATGGCCTTTTTGGCAGATAAATGGGGCTATGGGGAAGAAAAAGACTACTGGGCTATGACCGGACTCCTTCACGATATCGACTTTGAAGCCTATCCCGACCAACACCTGGACAAGGCCCCGGACATCCTGAGAGAAGCAGGGGTCGGTGAAGACATGATCCAATCCATCCTCAGCCATGGCTACGGGGTCTGCTCTGACATAAAACCGGAACACCAGATGGAAAAAGTCCTCTACGCTATCGACGAATTGAGCGGCATCATCGGGGCTGCTGCCCTGGTACGACCCTCCAAAAGTGTCTCCGACATGAAACTGAAAAGCATCAAAAGCAAGTTCAAGCAAAAATCCTTTGCTGCCGGCTGCAGCCGGGATACCATCCAAAAGGGCGCCGACATGCTGGGCTGGACCCTGGATCAGCTGATGACAGAGACCTTGGAAGCCATGCAGGCCAGCGAAGCTGTCTTGAAAAAAGAGATGGAAGCTTTAAGCCAGGAATAGTCCTCTGGCAGCCTGGTCAGACCAGGCTGCCAGATATGACCCTTATTTTTGTGGCTTGAATTTAAAGTTGGGATGGTCATCCCAGGGATACTTCTCGCCGTTGACAACGTCCTTGGGGGACTTGAGTTTATTGTAACTGACATCAAGATATTGGTAGGGTTTGACGGGGACGGGAGAGCGAAGGCGGATCCGGGTCAGGTTGTTACCTCCACAACGAAGGTCCACCAGTTTAGGTAAACCACTGACATCCAGGGTGCCTTGAAGATTATTGCCGGCACAGTAGAAAATCTCCAGGGAGGGCAATTTATCCCAAAGGATGCTGGAGAGCTTAGAGGTGGAAACGACAGCCGTGGTCAAGGCCGAGCAACCTTCCAGGTTGAGGCTGGTCATCTCTTTATTGTGAGAGCAATCCAGTTTCTCAAGCTTGTTCAGGCCGGATAGATCCAGGGAACTGAGATTGTTTTCATAACATAAGAGATTTTCGAGCTGGCGACATTTATCCAGCTTGAGCTCTGTGATCTTGTTTTGATAGGCAGACAGCACCTTTAGTTCAGTCAGGGCATTGAAGTCAATCTTACCAGTCACTTGATACAAACCAGGTATATTGATTTTTTCAATGCGCTTGAGGGTCTTGGAAGTCCACTCTACCTTCCAGCCCGAAGGTTGGAAGGTCTGTCCTCTCTGCCACTTGACCCATTCCAATCCGTTTTTCTCAATCAGCCGGTTAATGGCCTCCACATCACGCCAATAATGACTACCGAAAACGCCCGAATTGACTGCATCCAGGATGTCATACAACCAATTATTGAGGCTGTACTTGAGCGTGGCATCCTGGTCATCGGGCAAGGCATCGACAATAGCCTGTGCATGGTCCACGGCCCAGACAGTCCGCAGCTTGTCTGCCCTCTCTACCATGGCGACCGCAAGACTCAAGCAGAGGATCTTAGCCAGCTGGGCCCGGGTGACATGCTCAGTAGGTCGAAATGCCAGACCGGCAGAGGTCTGATAGCCTTTGACAATATGGTCGGCTCCCAGGGTTCCGATGGCTTCCTTGACCTCTGCATCTTTGGGATAATCGATAAAATCGGGCACCCAGGTCTTGACCTCGAGATTGAAAGCCTTGAGGACAATCTTGCAGACGTGGCCCCGCTCAATATTTTGATCGGGACGGAAGCTGCCATCCGGATAACCCTTGATGGCCCCCACCTTGATCAGGGCCGCGACATAGGGTGCCATCTCATCCTGGGATGTAAAATCCGTGAAATTGACCGACTCACCACTTGCCGACGAACCTGTTGCATTAGCAATCATCTTGGCCGCGTGTTTTCGGATAACAGGTGTATCGGGTCGAAAAGTCCCATCCGGATAACCATCGATGATGCCCCATTTTTTCAAATTAACCACATACTGGAAAAACCAATCCGTCTCTTTCACATCTTTGAAAGGCGATAGATCCGCATGCACAGGCCTGGCCAAAAATGACAT
>CAZKLG010000043.1:0-11367 GCA_964553675.1 uncultured Mageeibacillus sp.
GCTTACTCGACTTCGACCTCGGCTCCAGCTTCGCGCAGGGCCTTGGCGGCGTCTTCGGCGTCGTCCTTGCTGATCTTTTCCTTGATGGGCTTGGGTGCTTCGTCGACCAGGGCCTTGGCCTCTTTGAGACCCAGACCGGTCAGCTCGCGGACCACCTTGATGACGGCGATCTTGGCCTGGCCGGGGTTCTTCAAGATGACGTCAAACTCGGTCTTCTCGGCTTCCTCAGCGGCGGCACCACCACCGGCAGCGGGCGCGGCGACGGCCATAGCGGCAGCCGATACACCAAACTCTTCTTCCATGGCTTTGACCAGCTCATTGAGCTCCAAAATTGTCAGATTTTTTACGGCTTCCAAAATGCCGTCAAGTTTTTCTTTATCCATTAGTCTGTTTCCTCCTCTGTTGAAGTCGGGCTTTCCTCAGCCCCCTCTGTTTCTACTTCCTGGACTTCCGCTTCTGCGGCCGGGGCGGCTTCTTCCGCCTCAGGGGCCGGTGAGTCAGCGGCTTGACCGATCAGGTCGGCCACCTTGTCGACGCCGGCCTCCTGGCCTTTGTCGGCGATCTGCTGGGCCACCTGGGCAAAGGCGGTCAGCGGGTAGAGCATCATGAAGAGCAGCTGTCCGTAGAGATTCTCGCGGGACTCAATGCGTGACAGTTGCATCATGTTTTCCAGGGAATAGACCTCGGATCCCACGATGCCGCCCTTGATGGACATTTTTCTGTATTTCTCAGAAAACTTGCGGACCAGGCGGGGGGCCAGGACCACGTCCTCAGTGCTGTAGGCAAGTGCCGTGGGGCCGATCAGGGTCTCTTCCAGTCCCTCGAAGCCGAGTTTCTCAAAAGCCCGCTCGGTGATGGAGTTCTTGACCACCTTGTAGGTCAGGCCCTGGCGGCGAAACTCCGCCCGCATCTCGGTATCCTGAGCCACGGTCAAGCCCTTATAGTCAGCCAGCACGATGGATTCGGCGCTCTGGAGTTCTTTGACCAGGGCGTCGACCTGCTTCTTCTTGGCTACCAGTTTCTTTTCACTGGGCATGCGACATTCCTCCTTGTTCTTAATATAAACACCCCTCCGCTTGGGGCAGAGGGGCGCGAAAAGATCCACGTCCATCCACCTCGGCGGGACAGCCCCGGCTGTTTACATCCCGTCACGGGATTCCTGCTTTCTTCGGCGTCGGCGGTATTCGATAAATTGTAGGCCCGGTCAGGCCGGGCAGGCCCTTACTTGGACAGCTTGGGGTTGATGCGGACACCAGGTCCCATGCTGCTGGCCAGGGTAGAGCGTTGGATATACTGGCCCTTGGCCGCGGCCGGTTTGGCGCGGATGACGGCATCCAGGAGGGCATCGTAGTTGTCCAGCAACTTCTCAGCTCCAAAGGAGGCCTTACCAATGGCACAGTGGATGATGTTCTGCTTCTCCAGCCGGTATTCGATCCGGCCGGCCTTGGCTTCGCTGACGGCCCGGCCCACGTCGGGGGTCACGGTGCCTGACTTGGGGTTGGGCATGAGGCCCCGGGGGCCCAGTACCCGGCCCAGACGGCCGACCACACCCATCATGTCAGGGGTGGCGATGGCCACGTCAAAGTCCAGCCAGCCTTCTTTTTCGACCTTCTCGGCCAGCTCTTCAGCACCGACAAAGTCTGCGCCGGCTTCCCTGGCTTCCTCGGCCGCGGGACCCTTGGCGAAGACCGCAATGCGGGTATCCTTGCCTGTCCCGTGGGGGAGTACGACAGTGCCGCGGATCTGCTGGTCAGCCCGGCGGGAGTCGACGCCCATCTTCAAGTGGATTTCCACGGTCTCGTCAAACTTGGCGGTTGCGCCCTTGACGACCAGTTCCATGGCTTCCTGGGGTTCGTAGATCTTCTGGGGATCGACGAGTTTTGCCGCTTCTCTATAGCGTTTTCCGTGTTTCATTACCGGTCCCTCCCCTAGCTGTCGTAGTCGACTACGATGCCCATGCTGCGGGCGGTCCCTGCGACCATGCGCGCGCCGGACTCGATGTCGGCAGCGTTGGTGTCTTCCATCTTGATCTCTGCGATGCGTTTGCATTCGGACCATGAGACGGTCGCGACCTTGTCCTTATCGGGTGTCCCCGATGCCTTGTCCAGATTACAGGCCTTCTTTAAAAGCACGGCAGCCGGTGGAGTCTTGGTAATGAAGGAGTAGGAACGGTCCTGGTAGACCGTGATGACAACGGGGATAATAAGTCCGATGTCCTTTTGTGTCCGTTCATTAAATTCTCTGACAAACTGGGCAATATTGAGCCCGTGTTGACCCAGAGCTGGTCCAACCGGCGGCGCGGGCGTTGCCTGGCCCGCGGGAATCTGAAGCTTTACATATGCGGTTACTGGCTTAGCCATATGCCACCTCCCATTTATATTTATTTTGCGGCCGGGGGGCCGCTCTATGTTAAAGACAGAAGGATCTGTCCTTTAACCTCACACTTGTTTGATGACCTGGGTCAGTTCCAATTCGACCGGGGTCTCCCGTCCGAACATGGAGACCAGGACGGTCACCTTCTTCTTGTCCAGGTTGATCTCCTCGACCCGGCCCTCGAAGCCCTCCAAGGGACCATTGATGACCCGGACATCGTCGCCCAGGCCGTAGTCCATGACGGGTTCCCACTCCTCGTCCAGGCCCATGAGGCCCAGCTCGTCTTCGGTCAGGGGGACAGGGTTGGTGCTGGAGGGGCCGACAAAACCGGTGACGCCGCGGGTATTGCGGACGATATACCAGATCTCATCGGTCAGGATCATCTTGATCAGGACATAGCCCGGATAGATCTTGCGCTCCACATTCCGCCGTTTGCCGTCCTTGATTTCAATGACGGTCTCGGTGGGGACCAATACCTCCTGGATCATCTCCTGGAGGCCCCGGTTCTCGATGACCTGGTCCAGGGTAGCCTTGACCCGGTTCTCGTAGCCCGAGTAGGTATGGATGACGTACCAGAGCGCCTCTTGATTGTCAGGCTTGTCAGTCATCACTTAGCCCTCAAAGGAAACCTGGACTCCGTCGGCCATAAGGGAATAACCCTGGCTTCCGACAGGCCGCCAGGCCGATTCATTCTGGCTGACCGAAGGCTCAGGGTCAGTTTCGGGTGTTTGTTCCTTGGTGGAGTAGATGCCGGTCGTCCTCATGATGAAGGTGATGACCGTATCAAAGGCCAGGATGATGGCGACAGAAATAGCGATGATCATCAGAACCGTCACGGTACTCTGCCTCAGCTTCTTCTTGTCCGGCCACATGACCCGCTTGAGTTCGGTAATGATATTGACAAACCATTTCTTCAATCGCGAACCCAGGGAAGCCTTGGCCTTTTTGGCCGGTTTCCTGGAGCGGCTCTCCGCTAGTTTCTTTTTCTTTTTTTCTGACATGTCATCACTCCCGTGAACGATCGATTACTTGGTTTCGCGGTGAATCGTGTGCTTGTTGCAGAACCGGCAAAACTTTTTCATTTCAAGTTTGTCGGGTGTATTCATTTTATTTTTCTTGGTGTCGTAGTTACGCTGCTTGCACTCGGAGCAGGCCAGGGTAATACGTTCACGCGCGCCTGGTTTGGCCATAAGGGGTACCTCCCAATTGATGGTGTCAGATGCTTTGGTCGGAGCAAAAAAAAAGACCCCCCCGCGTCTGACAAGCAGAAGTATAGTAGCACAGGGCCCCGGCCCTGTCAAACCCTGTCGCCGGGGACACCCTACCAGTTGGCTGCCAGTTTTCGGGCCTCCTCTTTGGCCCTGTCCAGGATGACTTTCGGGGGCTCAAAGAGCAGGTCCAGGCCGTCAGCCACCACATAGTCAAAGGACCCGATCCCGAAGAAGGCCGTCAGGTTGCCCATGAAGGGGATCCCGGTCTCCAGGGGGGAGTCATTGTAGGCCCCTCCCCTTGTAGTCAAAAAGGCCAGCTTGTCGGCCCGGCAGATGCCGAAGAGCTCCCCCTTGGCCTCGTCCACGTCAAAGCTGATGCCGTGGACGCTGACCTGCTCAAAATAGAGCTTGAGGAGGGCCGGGACCGAGAGGTCCCAAAAGGGGGCGGCCACCAGGATCCGGTCAGCCCGGGCAAAGCGGCGGGCATAGCCAAAGCGGGGGTGGTCCAGGAGGCCTGCCTCCAGTAGCCTCTCCCGCTGCCAGAAGTAGTCCCCCTGGAGGGGCTGGAGGGCTTCCTCGGTCAGGACCAGGCGGTCAATGATGAAGTCATCCCGGGCTTCCAGGACTTCCAGGAAGGCTTCCGCCAGCTGACGGGTCCGGGATGCTTCCCCCCGGATACAGCAGTCAATGTAGAGGAGGTCTTTTTTCTTAGCCATAGCGCCTCATGAGATCAAAGTAGCGGGCCTTGAAGGCCTCCCGGTCCAGGTCGATGATGACCTTGTGGTGCCTGTCCTCTGCCTTCTTGTCCGAATAGAGGTCGGTCACCGTCTTGCCATAGCTGATGGCCGCCTTGGTCTCCACCCGGACCCAGGCCGGATAGGCCAGGAAGATGGAGGGGTCGGCCGCATAAAGGAGGGCAGCCGGATCGTGGAGGGCCAGGCCGGGATGGCCCAGGGACAGGGAATAGGCCAGGGCGCTTTGGGCGCAGTTCCGGGCAAAGATAGCCTGGGGGGATCCCAGGGCAGCCAGATCCTCCAATTCCGCCTGGGTCAGATAGGCCTTGAGGGTCATGTCCAGGCCGCACATCTCCACACAGAGGCCTGAATTGAAGACCATGTCTGCGGCCTCCGGGTCCACCAGGATATTGAATTCGGCCGCCGGGCTGGTATTGCCACCCGAGGCGGCCCCGCCCATGATGACCACCCGCTTGATCAGGGAGGCCAGGTCCTTGTACTTGGCCAGGGCCAGGCCGATATTGGTCAGGGGGCCTACGGCGATCAGGACCAGCTCCCCCTTGTGGCGGCGGGCCGCCTGGTAGAGGCCGTCCCAGGCTGAAAGGTCCTGGATCTGCTTTTTGGCCGGGGGCAGGACCACCCCGCCCAGGCCATTCTTGCCATGGACCTCGGGGGCTGTGATCTGGTCCCGGATGAGGGGCCGGGCCGCCCCCTCAAAGACCGGGGCCTGGGAGCCGGCCAGCTCCAAGACGGCCAGGGTGTTGGGGGTGGTCATATCCAGAGTGACATTGCCGGCCACCGTGGAAACCCCCACCAGGTCAAAGCAGTCCAACTGGTGGAGAAGGAGGAGGGCGTGGGCGTCATCCACCCCTGTGTCACAGTCAAACCAGACCGGGATCCTGGCCTGAGACTCCAGCTGGAAGCTGTCTTTTTCCACCCGGAAGGGCTCTTGACGTGCTGGTATCTTCTTGCTCATGATTCATCCCCCTCCCCGTAAAAGCGGACGGCCTCCACCAGGAGGTCGACAAAGCCCTCCCGGTCAATGTCCATGATGCAGCGGACATTGGCCGGCTGGCCGGCAAAGCCGAAAAAGTCAGCCACGGTGGCCCCCCGGCAATAGTCCCCCTGGGTCTCCACCTGGACATAGTAGTCCTGGAAGGTCAGAAGGTCGGGACGGACCAGGGCCGCCACGGCCACCGGATCGTGGACAGGGGCCCCGGGATAGCCCAGGGTCTGGTGGAAGCGGTAGAAGAATTCCAGCCACTCGGCCGTGATCCTGGCCACCTGATTGCCGACAGCGCCGATTCTTTGGAAATCCTCCGGATAGACCAGGGCCTTCTCGGTCACATCCAGACCGGCCATGGTCAGGGGGATACCGGAACGAAAGACCAGGTCTGCCGCCTCGGGGTCCACCAGGATGTTGAACTCGGCCGCCGGGGTCCAGTTGCCATGGGCCAGGCCGCCACCCATGAGATAGATGTGGCCGATCTTGTCCTTGACCTGGGGATAAAGGAGGAGGAGGCTGGCGATATTGGTCAGGGGGCCGGTGGGGATGAGGACCACAGGCTGGTCGGCCTCCCCGATCAGGCGGGCCATGAGAGCGGCGGCTTCCTCAGGGACCGGCGGGGCCTCGGGCTCAGGCAGGGCTGGCCCGTCCAGACCCGACTCGCCGTGGACCGAGGGGGCCGTCATGGTATCGGCCAGAAGGGGCCGTGACCGGCCGGCTGCCAGGGGAACCTCCAGGCCGATCAGGGCCATGACCCGGCCGGCATTGTAGGTAGTCTTTTCCAGGGTCACATTACCGGTTGAGGTGGTGACCGCCAGGATGTCTAATTCAGGACGGGACCTGGCCAGGACCCAGGCCATGGCGTCGTCATGGCCGGGGTCCCCATCCAGGATGACCGGAATTTTTGTCATTTATTACTCCTTTGAGCGGGCCTGGCCTTACTGGACCGGCCGGACGGCGTGCTTGCGGGTCTTGCGCTTGAGGCTGATTGAATAGATAACCAGGCCCAGGACAGTGACCAGATAGGGAATCATAGCCACCAGATAGGAGGAGACCCCCTTGAGGCCCGAGACCTTGGTTCTCAGGGCCTGGGCCAGGCCGAAGAGGAGGGAGGAGAGCATGCCGCCCACCGGTTCTCCCCTGCCCATGGCCTGGGCTGCCAGGGCGATAAAGCCCCGGCCGGCCACCATGCCTGAGTTCCAGCCCTGGGAATAGTACATAGACATGAAGGCGCCGCCAAAGCCTGCCAGGGCCCCGGACAGGGCGATGGCAATGTACTTGATCTTGAGGACGCTGACACCCACCGAGGAGGCGGCATCAGGGTTCTCACCCACGGCCCGGATATTGAGGCCGGTGGGGGTCTTGTAAAGGAAGATCCATATGAGGAGGACAAAGATGAAGGCCAGGTAGGTCAGGACGGCGTGGCCTGACAGGATCTCACCCAGGACGGGGATCTTGTCGATCAGGGGGATCCGGATGGTGGGGATGAGGATATTGGGCGAGACCAGGTTACCCGTATTGCCCCGAAGGCCTGTGAACATATTGAGGAGGAAGATGGTCCCCCCTCCCCCCAGCATGTTGACGGCGATACCGGCCAGGATAATGTCAGTCTTGAGCTTGAGGGAGAAGAATCCCATCATGAGCCCCAGAAGGATACCGACTACGACCGCCCCCAGGACGCCCACCAGCCAGCTTTGGGTCCAGTAGGCAAAGAGGAAGCCGAAGAGGGCCGTGATCATCATGATGCCTTCCAGGCCGATGTTGACCACGCCGGCCTTCTCGGCCACCACGGCACCCAGGGTGGCAAAGAGGATGGGGGCCGTGATCCGTAGAACGGCAAAGACGAAATCCGCCTTGAAAACAGATTGAAAGAGTTGTTCAAGCATGGTTCTGGTCTCCCTTCAGGAGTGTCTTTTCCATCTTCATCAGGTCTTCCTGGGTGGTCTTGACCACCAGCTTCTGGCGGAAGCCCGAGAGGAACTGTTCAGCCGCAAAGAAGAGGAAGATGGCCGCCTGGATGATGTCGATCATCTCCACAGGCACATCGCAGTAGGTGGACATGAGCAGGCAACCCTTGTTGAGATAGGCCAGGAAGAAGGCCGCCAGGGGGACATAGGCCGGATTGTTCTTGGCCAGGATGGCGATGGTGATCCCCACCCAGCCATAGCCGGGCAGATCCCGCCAAAGATAGGTCTGATAGCGGCCCAGGACCTCGATACTCCCGCCCATGCCAGCCAGCATACCGCCGATGACCTGGGCCAGGACAATGGTTCCCCCCACATTCATGCCCGAGTAGAGGGCAAAGGATTCATTGACGCCGATCATGCGGATGGCATAACCCCAGCGGGTCCGGTAAAGGAAGAAGGCGATCAGGACCGTAGCGATCATGGCCACGATGAAACCCACCGAAAACTTGCTGTTGCCGGGGACCAGGGAGGGGATGATGGCCGTGGGCTTGAACTCATGGGTCATGGTAGCCCCCTTGGACCGGTCGGCGAAATGGAAGTTGAGAAAGTGGTTGACCAGATAGAGGATGATGAAGTTGAGCATGAGGCTGGTCACCATCTCGCTGGCCCCCAGCTTGACCTTGAGCAGGGCCGGGATCAGCATGATCAGGCCGCAGGCCAGGGTGGCCACCAGGACGGCGACGACGGCATGCCAGCCTGTGTTCATGTTGAGGGTGACCCCCAGGATCCCCCCGATGAAGCCACCGGCCAGGATACAGCCCTCCCCTGCCAGGTTGAACTGGTTGGCCGAGAACATGACGGTGACGGCCAGGCCGGTGAAGGTGATGGGGATCATGGCCGCAAAGATCTGGTAGAGGTATTGGGCATTAAAGGTCATGCCCGTCTCCCTGAAGGAGACCAGGGGACCGATCAGGAGATAGCGGAGGGCCGTAAAAGGGGTCTCCGAACTCAAAAAGATAAATATGGTTCCCACACCCAGGGCCAGCAGGATGGCTGCGGCTCCCCGGGCGATGCCGAACATGGTCATTCGTCTGTCACGCATGGCAAGCCCTCCCGATTTCTTCCGGGCTCTGCTGCTTGAGGCCCAGCATGTATTCACCCATCATCAGGTCATCCCATTTGCCGTCATCAAAGCAGCCGGCCAGTTTGCCTTCATAGAAGACGATCAGGCTGTCGGACAGCTCCATGACCTCGTTGAGATCCGCCGAGACCAAAAGGACGGCGGCTCCGGCCCGGGACAGGTCGATCAGGCGCTTGCGGATCAGCTCCGTAGCCCCCACGTCAATCCCCCGGGTGGGCTGGTCAGCGATGATGAGGATGGGGTCAGAGGAGAACTCCCTGGCCACAACCACCTTCTGGATGTTGCCCCCCGACAGCATGCCGATCTCCTGACTCCTGGCCTTGCAGAGGATGGAGTAGTCCACGATCAGCTGGTCACTTTCCTTATGAAGCTCCTTCATACGGAAGAGGGGCCCCCGGTTGAAGCGTCTGTGATGGTAGCGGTCGGAGATGACATTCTCCTCGATGGAGGCCCTGCCGGCGATCCCGAAGGTCATCCGGTCCTCAGGTACATAGGAGACGCCCAGTTTACGGATCTTGGCCTGGGGCTGGCCGACCAGGCTGACCCCGCCTACTTCCACCTGGCCTGCTTCGGGCAGGCGGAGGCCAAAGAGGATATCGACCAGTTCCCGCTGGCCGTTGCCCTCAACCCCGGCAATGCCCACGATCTCCCCGCTTCTGACCGAAAAACTCACCCCGCCCAGGGCCTTCTTGCCCCACTCGTTGGTGTATTGCAGGTCCCTGACCTGGAGGACTACCTCCTGGGGCTGGGCCTGGTCTTTTTCCACGGTCAGGATAACATCCCGGCCGACCATGCGCTTGGAGATTTCCTGCTCAGTAATGGTGGCCGTATCGTAAACACCGACCGATTGGCCGGCACGCATGATGGTGATCCGGTCGGTCAGTTCCTTGATTTCATTGAGTTTGTGGGAAATAAAGATGATGGTGAAACCCTGTTCTTTCAGGGCCTTGAGTTCCCGGAAAAGGCCCACCGTCTCCTGGGTGGTCAGAACCGCTGTCGGTTCGTCCAGGATCAGGACCCGGGCTCCCCGGACCAGGGCTTTCAGGATCTCCACCTTCTGCTTCATGCCCGTGGTGATATCGGCCACCCGGGCCGTGGGCTCCACATGCAGATTGTATTTCTCGGCGTTCTCCCGGGTCAGGGCGATGGCCTCCTTGCTGTCAATAAAAAGGCCGGACTTCTTGGGGGCCATGCCCAGGACAATGTTCTCTGCCACTGTCAGGCTGGGTACCAGCATGAAGTGCTGGTGGACCATGCCGATCCCTTCCGATATCGCGTCGATGGGTGATGAAAAATGGACTGGCTGGCCATTGACCAGGATCTCCCCTTCTGTCGGTTTTTCCAAACCGAAGAGAATTTTCATCAGCGTCGACTTACCCGCCCCGTTCTCGCCGATCAGGGCGTGGATCTCCCCGGCCTCGACCGAAAAATCCACGGACTGGTTGGCTGCGATCCCGTTGGGGTAAATTTTGGTTATCCCCTTCATTTGGATAACCGCTTGGCTTTGCTCCATGCCTTCCCCTCTCCCGTCTAAAATAATGATGAAACGACCGGCCATGCCGCTGGGGTCCTGCCTCAGTTGACGCCGATCGTTATGGATTTGAACAAAGGGGATCTACCAAGAGATCCCCTTATCCAAATCAAGCCTTGATCTGTTCAGTCAGCCATAAAGGCCAATGGACTTAGGGCTGCATTTCGTCACGGAGGGCAACAACGCCAGCCGCTTCGTCTCCGATGGCGGAGGATACTTTGATGCTGCCGTCACGGACGCCGGCTTCGGCTTCCGCTACCTTGTCCTGGACTTCCTGGGGAGCGTAGACGGCAAAGTTCTTGTCGGTCACAATGCCAACGCCGCCTTCGACCAGACCCAGGTTGACTTCCTTGCCCCAGTAGGTGCGACCGGCATCCCACTCGTCAAAGATCCAGACCAGGGAGTCGCCGATGTTCTTGAGACCGGAGGTCAGGGTAATGGCTGCCAGCTCGTCGGACAGGGTCAGCTCCTGGTCGGAGTCGACGCCGATGAACCAGCCCTTGCCGGATTCCAGAGCCGCTTCTGCGCCGCCGTTGCCGGAAAGACCGGCCACGCCCCAGATGATGTCAGCCTTGTTGTCGTTGATCATGGCCAGGCCCATTTCCTTGGCGGTGGCGGTATCAGCGTAGCTGTTGACGTAACGGGTATCGACCCTGACTTCGGGGTCAGTCGCCTTGGCGCCTTCCAGGAAGCCATAGAGGAAGTCGTTGATGACGGGGCTGTCAATGCCGCCGATGAAGCCAACTACCTTCTCAGGGTTGATGTTGTTGACTGAGGTTTCGGAGGTCATGGCTGCGGCAAAAACGCCGATCAGGTAGCCCATGTCATTCTGACGGTAGCTGACGTTGACCACGTTGTCGTTCTCGCCCACATAGGTGGTGTCATCATAGATGAGGAACTTCTGGTCGGGATAAGCCGTAGCGGCATCTTTCAGGTAATCCGGCATCTGGTAGGTGCCACAGATGATCAGATCATAGATGCCTTCAGCGGCCACGTCATCGATGGTTTGCTGCCACTTGGGCTGGTCGGCGTCGGTGGCGCCCATCTCCTTGGTTTCATAGGTAATGCGTCCGGCGTCAGCCAGTCTCTTCAGGCCGGCCTCTGCCGAGTCGAAGAAGGACTTGTCGCCCAGGTTACCATTGACCAGGTTGATGACCTTGTAGACCTTGCCGGCCGGTTCACCGGAAGATTCGGTGGGGGCTGCCGGGTCGGTCGGTTGGGGGTCAACCGGTTTTTTGTCACAGGCGAAAAGCGTCAGAGCCATGATGGCTACCAACAGAATCGCTAGCAATTTTTTCATGTTTTTCTCCTTAAAGATTAGATCTCATCCAGGGGTCTAGGGTCCCGGGATTGGCTTTTTTGCCCAAACTTATCCCCTCAAGTCGAGTTTTTCATGGATGTTCAGGCGAATTCTACACTGAATTGTACACATTTTCTTAATAATGGTCAAACAAAAAGGTTTAG
>CAZKLG010000044.1:0-10421 GCA_964553675.1 uncultured Mageeibacillus sp.
CGGATCCGCCGCCTGGCTGCCCTCTGGTTGGAAGACCATCCGGCCTATGCCGACTGGCCCCTGACCCTTTTATATGCGGCCGTGGACCTGGACCGTCAGGGCCAGCCCGGTCAGCTTGATTACTTACCTTTTTAGGTCAAACGGCATCATGTCATAACGTCCTGAAAAGGCCAAAAATGGCTGCCGAATTTGCTTGTCTCTATGATATGATGTTAGTATCAGTTTTCAGGAGGCGTGACCATGAAACTTGACCGACACAGCAGTGTCCCCCTTTATGCGCAACTCAGAGAGTTAATTGTTGAACGGATTCAGGACGGTGTCTACCGTCAGGGGGAGCGGATTCCTTCTGAAATCACCCTTTGCGAGGAGCTGGATCTGTCAAGGCCCACCGTCCGCCAGGCCATTGCAGACCTGGTCTCTGACGGCATTTTGGAAATCCAAAAGGGGAGGGGGACCTTCGTAGCCGTGGAGCCGGAGAGGCTTCTCATCCCTCATTTCAATGCTCTGACCTTCAGTTTTCTTAATCTGTCTTCCTACGATGACATCAATCTCCAACCTGTCCAGCATCTGGACCCGGACCCGGAACTGGATGCCATCTTCAACATCCCCGAAGTCAAGCACGCCGGCTACTGGATGCTCCAATGGCCCATCATGTTTGACCAGCAGATCTATGGCTGGTGCATCTCCTATATCTCCGCCCAGATCTTCCCTGACCTGGGTCAGAGCATTGCCTCGGGCAAACGCATGATCGATATCAAGGGGAACAAGTATGCCTTTTTGCCGGTCAAGGGATCCGTTTCCCTTCTGGCCCGACCGGCCAAGAATAAGGAAGCTGCCATCCTGGAAATCCCCAGGCGCTCCATCATCCTGGCCGCCTCAGGTCAGCTCTTTGGACGAAATGGCAGCGTCTCTGAACATATCCGGATCGCCCTGCGGCCGGATCTCCTGAAACTGGAAATCAACTAGATCATCTTGCACTACGATTTTGACAGCACGGCCACTTCACCGGTTCTGCCTGAAGTGCTGGCGGACTATGCCCGCCTCTTGGGGGAATCGGCCAATAACCCCGCCTCATCCCATGGGGGTGGCTTGAAGGCGGCCGGTCTTCTTCTGGAGGCCCGGCAAAGGATTGCCTCTATCCTGGACTGCCAGGCCGGGGAGGTCTTTTTTACCTCCGGTGGCACGGAATCCATCAATCTGGCCCTCAAAGGAGCCGCCTGGTCCCTGGGCCGCCGGCCCAAGACCATGCTGACAACAGCGGGTGAACACGAGTCTGTTTTGGCCAGTTTGAATTTCATCAGGGAAAAGGAAGGCCTCTCCCTGACCCTGGTCCCCCTCCTGGCAGAGGGGAGTCTTGACCAGGAGGCCCTGGTCCAAGCCCTGGAAGCCCAGCCAGCCGGCCTGGTCTCTATTCTGGCTGTCAGCAACGAAACGGGAGCTATCAATGATCTGGACAAGCTCCTGCCCCTAATCCGACGCCTGGCCCCTCAGGCCATCATCCATAGCGACCTGGTCCAGGCAGGGGGCAAATTTCCCTTTTCTTTCAAAAAGAGCGGGCTGGATCTGGCTTCTTTCTCAGGCCATAAGCTGGGGGCCCCCAAGCATAGCGGCCTCCTGCTCAAGCGCCGGGGCCTGGCCCTGACCCCTCTCCACCATGGCGGCGGCCAGGAAGAAGGCCTGCGGTCGGGGACCGTGGATGTCCCCGGTGCTCTGGCCCTGGCCCGGGCCCTGGAGATCCATGACCAAAAGATGGAGGCCAATCTGGCCCGGGTCAAGGAACTCCGCCATGACTTCCTGGATCAGCTCAAGGCCCAGGTGACAGCCCATAAGCTTATGTCGCCTCCTGACGGCTCCCCCTATGTCCTGGCCCTGGCCTTCCCCGGCCTCAGGGGAGAGACCCTCATGCATGCCCTGTCTGCCGAGAATATCTATATTTCGACCGGCTCAGCCTGCAGCTCAAAGAAGGCGGGTGACAACCGGGTCCTGGCTGCCATGGGCCTGGACAAGGCAAGTATCCTGTCATCGGTTAGAATAAGTTTCCAGCCCGACCAAAGTCGGGAGGATGTCCTCATGCTGGCTGAACGGATCGGGGCCCTCCACGCCCGTTATGCCCTGAAATAGGAGATGACATGTCAAATGCTAAGACTGGAAAAGAAGATCGCCTGATCCTGGTCCGCCTGGGGGAGATCACCCTCAAGGGCCTCAACCGGGGTCGATTCATCGCCCGCCTGATCGGCAATATGCGCTGGCGTTTGAAAGACATGGGTGACTTCGACATACAACAGAGCCATTCCCGGATCTGGATCAGGTCCACCGGTCAGGCCAGCCTGGTCGATGACCAGGTGCTGGACCAGGTCATGGACCGTCTGTCCCGGGTCTTTGGCATCGTCTCCCTCAGTGCCGCCTTGGAACTGGACCTGGACTATGAGGGTCTGCGGGAGCGCCTGGTCGACTATGTCAGGCCTCTCATGGCGGATGGCAGAAAGGCCAGCTTCAAGATGGAGGTCCGCCGGATCAACAAGGCCTTTCCCCTGGATTCCTATCAATTGGCCTCTCAACTGGGTGCCCTTCTCCTGGAGACCTATCCCGACCAGCTGACCGTCAAGATGGAAAATCCCGACCTGGTCTTTCAGGTCGAGATCCGGGACAAGCTCTATCTTTTCCATGACAAAGTGGAGGGAGCCAAGGGCCTGCCTGTCGGCATGGGCGGCCGGGCCATGCTCCTGCTTTCAGGCGGTATCGACAGCCCCGTGGCAGGCTATATGATGGCCTCCCGGGGTATGATCCTGGACGCCATCTATTTTCATACCTTCCCCTATACCAGCCCCCAGGCCCTGGCCAAGGTGGAAGAGCTGGCAGGCCTTCTGGCCCGCTATGCCGGCCGCATCAACCTTTATGTGGTGGACTTCACCGACATCCAGCTGGAACTCAATGACTATGTGCCCGAGGACATGCTGACCATCGTCATGCGCCGGGTCATGATGCGGATGGCCAGCCGTCTGGCTGATGAGACCGGTGCCAAGGCCCTGATCACCGGAGAGAGCCTGGGCCAGGTGGCCAGCCAGACCCTGGAAGGACTGGTCGCCACCGACCGGGTGTCCGACAAGCCGGTTTTTCGTCCCCTGATCGGTATGGATAAGAATGACACCATCCGTCTGGCCCGTGAAATTGGAACATTTGAAACCTCCATCCTGCCTTACGATGACTGCTGTACGGTCTTTGTTTCCAAACATCCCAAGACCCATCCTTCTGTCCAGGATGCTGTAAGGGCGGAAAGAGACCTGGATATGGACCAGCTCCTTGATCAAGGCATGAAAAAAATCGAAAAGCGTATGATCCAAGGCCTGTCAGAACTCTGACCGGCGTCTAAATATGTGGTAAAATACAGGTAAGTTATATTTTTTTGCCTTAAAGGAGGTAGTTATGCCATACGAGCACGTTAAGAATTATGATCCCGACATTTATGAGTCTCTAATCAATGAACTGGGACGTCAGAGACAGAACCTTGAACTGATTGCTTCGGAGAACTTTGTAAGCCAAGCCGTCTTGGATACCATGGGCTCCATTATGACCAATAAATACGCAGAAGGTTATCCCGGCAGGCGCTACTATGGCGGCTGTGAGTTCGTGGACGTGGCCGAGCAGCTGGCCATCGACCGTTTGAAGGAACTCTTTGGTGCCGAGCACGCCAACGTGCAACCCCACTCAGGCGCTTCCGCCAACATGGCTGTCTACTTTGCCATGCTGGAGCCCGGCGACACCATCCTGGGTCTGGATCTGGCCCACGGTGGTCACCTGACCCACGGTATGCACCTGAACATTTCCGGCAAATACTACCACGCTGAAGGCTACCAGGTTGACCCCGAGACTGAGCAGGTCGACTATGACGTAGTCCGCAAGCGGGCCCATGAAGTCAAGCCCAAAATGATCGTGGCAGGCGCCTCCGCCTACCCCCGGGCCCTGGACTTCAAGATCTTCCGCGAGATCGCCGATGAAGTGGGCGCCTACCTCTTTGTTGACATGGCCCACATCGCCGGCCTGATCGCTGCTGGTCTCCATATGAACCCGGTACCCTATGCTGACTTTGTCACCTCAACCACCCACAAGACCCTGCGCGGCCCCCGTGGCGGCATCATCCTGACCAAGGAAGAGTATCGCCGCAAGATCGATTCGGCCGTCTTCCCCGGTCTCCAGGGCGGCCCCCTCATGCACATCATCGCAGCCAAGGCTGTAGCCTTTAAAGAAGCCTTGGACCCCTCCTTCAAGGTCTATCAGGAAAACGTGGTCAAGAACGCCGTAGCCCTGGGCGAAGCCCTGGTTGAAGGCGGCATCGACCTGGTCTCCGGCGGTACCGACACCCACCTCATGCTCCTCAAGCTCAAGGGGACAGGCGTGACCGGTAAGGACCTGCAGGATCGCCTGGACGAAGTCCACATCACCACCAACAAGAACACCGTGCCCTTCGAGACCGAGTCACCCATGGTGACCTCAGGCCTCCGTGTCGGAACACCGGCCGTGACCACCCGTGGCATGGGCGTGACCGAAATGCGCGAGATTGGTGAACTGATCACCAAGGCTATCTTCAAGTTTGATGAGAGCCAGGATGAGATCCGCGATCGCGTAGCGGTGCTTTGTGAGAAGTTCCCGCTCTACGATGCGCTGGTCTAATCAAGACAATTCCAAGGCCCGGGGGCGCCAGCCCCTGGCCTATCGCATGATGCCCAGGACGCTGGCCGATTTTATCGGCCAGCGTCATATTCTAGAGGAAGGCAAGATGCTCTGGCGGATGATCACCGCCGACCGTCTGGCCTCCCTCATTTTTTTCGGGCCACCGGGTGTCGGCAAGACCTCCCTGGCCCGGGTCATTGCCAATTCCACCCAATCCAATTACCGGCAACTGAATGCCGTCACCTCAGGGGTGGCTGACATCAAGGCCATCATTGCCGATACCGAGAACCCCCTGCTGACGCCCGGAGGCCGGACGGTGCTTTTCATTGATGAGATCCACCGCTTCAACAAGGCCCAGCAGGACGCCCTTCTGCCCTCTGTTGAAAGTGGCCGCCTGATCCTGATCGGAGCTACCACTGAGAATCCCTTTTTCCAGGTCAATAAGGCCCTGATCTCCCGGTCCACGGTCTTCCAGCTTTATCCTCTGGAAAAAGAGGAGGTCATGGAGGTCATGAGGCGGGCTCTGGAAGATAAGGAACGGGGACTGGGAGAGATGGATATCCGTCTGGATGACCTGACCCTGGCCATGATCGCCGATCTGGCAAGCGGTGACGCCCGGATCGCCTTGAATGGCCTGGAACTGGCCGCCATGACCAGCCCGGTCAGGGAAGACGGTTCCATCCACCTGACCCGGGAGGCCATTCTGGACTCCATGCAAAAGAAGACCAATCGCTATGATGCTTCCGGGGAGGAGCACTACGACACGGTCTCGGCCATGATCAAGTCCATGCGGGGCAGTGACCCCGACGCGGCCATCTTTTACCTGGCCCGGGCTCTGGCAGGTGGTGAAGACCTGTCTTTTATCGGCCGGCGGATTACCATCTGTGCGGCCGAGGATGTGGGCCTGGCCAATCCCCAGATCCTATCCTTAGCCCTCAACGCCTGGCAGGCGGCCCTCATGACCGGTATGCCCGAGGCCCGGATCATCCTGGCCCAGGCTGTTATCGCGGTGGCCACCAGCCCCAAGTCCAACCGGGCCTACCTGGCCATCGACAAGGCCCTGTCACAGGTCAACCGCCAGGACACGGGATCCATTCCCTTCCATCTTCGCAATGCCCCGGTCAAGGGCATGGAGGCATTAGGCTATGGAGAGGGTTACCTTTACGACCACGATTTCCCCCAGGCCATTTCCGGCCAGTCCTTTTTGCCCCAGGCCCTGGAGGGTCAAAGCTTCTATCAACCATCCGACCACGGCTATGAGAAGCGGATTGCCCAATGGATGGCCCAGGTCCAGGACTTGAGGGAGAAAATCAGGCAAGGGGAGGGAGAGCCTCTTTGTAACGCCGGGGACTGCCCCCCGGACGAGCTTGGAGAAGAATAGATAAGCAAGCAAGTATTTTATATATAAAGGTAGGCAAGGCCATGGATATTAATTTAGAAGAAAGAATGAGAGAGGCTGCCCAGCAGCCCCGGGTCTATTTCGATCATGCCGCCACAACGGCACCCAGACCTGAGGTGGTTGAGGAGATTTCCTCTCTTTTAAAATGCAGCTACGGCAACCCTTCCTCTTTTTATCGGGAGGGCCATCAGGCTGCCCGGATCCTGGAGGAGTCCCGGGCCTCCATTGCCCAGAGTCTGGGCGTCCTGCCTGAGGAGATCTTCTTTACCTCCTGCGGGACTGAATCCGACAACTGGGCCATCAAGGGGGTTGCCCAGGCCAGACAAGGCCGGGGCCGTCACCTGATCACCTCCACCATCGAACACCATGCCGTCCTTCACACCATGGAAGCCTTGGAGAAGGAGGGCTTTGAGGTCACCTATCTGCCCGTGGACGCCCAGGGCCTGGTAGACCCCCAGGCGGTCCGCCAAGCCATCCGGCCCGACACCATCCTGGTCTCCATCATGATGGCTAATAATGAGATCGGGACAGTCCAGCCCATCGCTGAGATCGGTGCCATCACCAGGGAGGCAGGAGTCCTCTTTCATTCAGACGCTGTCCAGGCCCTGGGGGCCCTGCCCATTGAACCCTATCAACTCAAGGCGGACCTCATGTCCTTTTCCGGCCATAAGCTCTATGCGCCCAAGGGCGTGGGCTTCCTCTACAAGCGTAAGGGGGTCCGGATCGGCCGCCTCCTGGATGGGGGTGCCCAGGAGAAGAGGCAGCGGGGGGGTACGGAGAATGTGGCCTATGCGGCCGCCATGGCCAAGGCCCTGGAACTGGCCCTGGCCGAAAGAGAAGAAGAGTCAGCCAGACAGATTCGCCTTCGTGACCGCCTGATCCAGGGGGTCATCGAGCGGGTACCCCATACCAAGCTCAACGGCCACCCAAGGCTTCGTTTACCCAACAATGCCAATTTCTCTTTTGAGTTCATTGAAGGGGAGTCCATCCTCCTCCTCCTGGATGCCCTGGGCTATGCCGCCTCCAGCGGATCGGCCTGTACCTCGGCCTCTTTGGATCCCTCCCATGTCCTTTTGGCCATCGGCATGCCGGCTGAAATTGCCCACGGCTCCCTGAGGGTCACCATAGGCCGGAAGACCACAGACAAGGAAGTGGATCGCTTCCTGGAGGACATCCCCCTGGTCATTGAAAGATTGCGGGACATGTCACCCCTTTACTCAGACTTTACAAGAGGCAGATTGTCGGCCCTGATCCCACCTGAGGGAGGGATCGATGTTAAAATAGAGGGCGGTTACGGCCTCTAGCGTCAAGCGGAGGTCCCAGCCCGGGAGGTAATATCATGGAATATAGTGAAAAAGTATTGGACCATTTCATGCGGCCCCGCAATATGGGCGAAATCGCAGATGCCGATGCCTCGGGCACAGTGGGCAACCCCATCTGTGGCGATATCATGAAAATGGATTTGAAGATAGAGGACAATGTCATCCTGGACGCCAAGTTCAAGACTTTTGGTTGTGGCTCTGCCATTGCCACCTCCAGCATGGCCACCGAGCTCATCATCGGCAAGACGACAGACGAGGCCCTGGACATCACCAACAAGGCTGTGGCCGAGGCCCTGGACGGCCTGCCCAAGGTCAAGATGCACTGTTCGGTCCTGGCCGAGCAGGCGGTCAAGAAGGCCTTGGAACAGTATTATCTGGACCATGACATGATGACGCCGGAACGCCAGGAGAAGTTCAAGATTCTGGGTCAGGAACACGACCATTAATAGAGGAGAGAATTGATATGAGTGACCAAGCAGACAAGAAAAACGATCAGGTGGAGGCCCTTCGCAAGGAGTTGACCTTCTCTTTCAAGAACCTTTGGGACCCGGACAATGAAGCCGAGATGAAGGCCCTCATGGATTTTGCCGAGGACTACAAGAAGGCGCTGGACCGGGGCAAGACCGAGCGCGAGTTCGTGGACTTTGCCATTGAGCTTTTGGAAGGGGAGGGCTACAAGGCCTTTGATTCCGACCAGCCTCTCAAGCCTGGTGACAAGGTCTATGAATCAGTTCACGGCAAGGGCCTGGTGGCTGCTGTCATCGGCACAGCTGATCCCCTCCTGGGCTTCAACCTGGTCGGGGCCCATGTGGATTCCCCCCGCCTGGACCTGAAACCCAATCCGCTCTATGAGTCAGATGAGCTGACCCTTATGAAGACCCATTATTACGGGGGGATCAAGAAATACCAGTGGGCCGCCATTCCCCTGGCCCTCCATGGCGTCGTCATCCTGAAAAACGGGGAGACGGTCAAGCTGGCGATCGGGGAAGCCCCCGAGGATCCGGTCCTGACCATCACCGATCTATTGCCCCACCTGGGTGCCGACCAGATGAAGAAGACGGCCTCAGAGGTCATTGAGGGAGAACAGCTCAATGTCCTGGTGGGATCCATTCCCTTCCCCGGCGGCGAAGAGGTCAAGGAACGCTTCAAGCTGGGTATCCTGAAGCTCCTCCACGACCGCTACCAGATCACCGAACGCGACCTGATCACGGCTGAGATTGAGATCGTACCGGCGGCCCTGGCCCGGGACGTTGGCCTTGACCGCTCCATGATCGGCGGCTACGGCCAGGACGACCGGGTCTGTGCCTACACAGCCCTCCGTGCCCTGATTGACGCAGAGCAGCCCCTCAAGCGGACGGGTATGGTTGTCCTCTACGACAAGGAAGAAACCGGGTCAGGCGGCATCACCGGTGCCCGTTCCCAGCTCTTCCCCTCGGTCCAGCGCCGGATGGTCCGGGCCATCCTGGGTCGGGAGCCCTCGGCCATTGAGCTCCAGGACCAGATCGAGAAATCGACCATGCTGTCCTCGGACGTCTCCAATGCCTATGACCCCACCTTTGCCTCTGTGTCAGATCCTAAAAACAACACCTATGCCGGCCGGGGCATCGCCTTCTTCAAGTACACGGGCGCCCGGGGCAAGGGAGGCACCTCCGATGCCAATGCTGAGTACTTCAACGAAGTGACCCGGCTCCTGGACCAGGAAGGGATTCCCTGGCAGACAGGGGAACTGGGCAAGGTAGACCAGGGGGGCGGTGGCACCGTGGCCATCTACCAGGCCGACCTTGGCATCTCGGTCATCGACTGTGGTGTCCCGGTCCTCTCCATGCACTCTTGTTTTGAGGTCACCTCCAAGATGGATGTCTACAAGACCTACGAAGCCTATAAGGTCTTCTTGGAGAAGATGCGAAGCTAAAAGCGAAGAGACATAAGCCAAGACCTGAATCAAGAGGGCAGCAGGCGCCTTCAAACCGCCGCTCCCCTGGTTCAGGTCTTTTAAATTGGAGACATCTGGAAAGGTAAACCATGACTGACTACAAATACCCCCTCCATCCCTACCATGAGATCAAAGACTTGAAGGACATGCTGGACCAGTCGGCCCGGTCCTTTCCTGATCATGTGGCCTTTTTGACCAAGCCTGAAGCAGGCAAGCCCTATGTCCCGGTCAGCTACCGGCAATTCGCGGACGACGTGGAGGCCCTGGGCACCCAATTTCTTAACATGGGCCTGAAACCTCAAAGCCGGATGGCTATCCTGGCCGAGACCCGCTATGAGTGGTATGTCTCCTATCTGGCCGGTATCAACAGCGGGATGGTCATGGTCCCCCTGGATATTGAACTCCAGGACCAGGAACTCTTGAGTCTTTTCAATCGGTCAGCCTCTGAGGCCATCATCACTTCCTCCAAGTTTGCCGACCGGGTAAAAGACTTGGCCCCTCAAATTCCCAGCTTGAAAGACCTGATCCTGATCGACAATATGGCCCAGGCCCTGGACCCAAAAGGCAGGGCAAATCAAAGAGAAGCAGACCAAAGCCTGACAGGCGCAGATGGTCATCATATAGCCTTCCATTTATGGAATAATCTCCTTTTCCAGGGGCGTCAGGCAAAAAGGGAAGGGAACCAGGCCTACCGTCAAACAGACTTGGATCCAAAGGATCTGGCCGTCCTCCTTTTCACATCCGGCACCACGGATAAATCCAAGTGCGTCATGCACAGCCAGCAGACCATCGCGGCCAATATCATGGGCATGGGGCAACTCCTTTTCATTGGTAAAAATCACGACGATACCCTCCTCTCGGTTCTGCCCCTCAACCACACCTATGAATGTACCTGTGGCTTCTTGTACCAGATCTATAAGGGCGACACCATCGCCCAATCCGAGGGCCTCCGCCATATCCCCAAGAATATGACTGAAGCCAAGGTCACCACCCTCCTTTGTGTCCCCCTGCTTCTGGAATCCCTCCACCGGATCATCTGGAAAAACATCAAAAAGTCCGGGAAAGAAAAACTGGTCCGCCGCATGATGACCCTGTCCCG
>CAZKLG010000045.1:0-9486 GCA_964553675.1 uncultured Mageeibacillus sp.
TCGACGGGCTTATTTTAACATAGGGGGGCTTGGTGAAAATAGCCAAAGGTTACTGGTCCACGCCTTTTAGATCGGGTTTACATCTTGGATGCTGGCCGACTTCGTGTACAATGAAGTCGTTTAAATCAGAAAGGCAATCATGGCCATTAGGGCCAGCGAATCAATAGAATGAAAAATAATCCGGATAAAGCAATTCACCTGGCCTCCCCTCGGATGAGCCATGAAGGCTATGAGCTCGATTACATAAAGCAAGCCTTTGCTTCCAATTGGATCGCACCTCTTGGACCCAATGTTGAAGGCTTCGAAAAAGAATTTTCCCAGCAGCTGGGGGTCTATGATGCGGCCGCTCTATCATCGGGTACAGCTGCCATACACCTGGCACTCAAACTGGTGGGAGTAGGTGAAGGCATCAAACCCTCTGAGGCGGATGCCCGGGATCCCCGGCAAGATCTTGTCCTTTGCTCCTCACTCACTTTTTCAGCCAGTGTCAACCCCATTGTTTATCAGGGGGCGACCCCCATCTTGATTGACTCCAGCCTGGAAAACTGGAATATGGATGTCCAGGCTTTGGAAATGGCGCTTGACAAATACAGGGGCCGTGTCAAGGCAGTCCTGGCCGTACATCTTTATGGCCTTCTGGCTGATATTGACCAAATCCAATACCTTTGCGACCAGCATGATGTTCCCCTGATTGAAGATGCGGCAGAGTCCCTGGGCAGCAGTTATCTCTCCTATTACTATCAAAAGCCAGGTGAAACTTCCCGGTCCTGGCAGTCCCAGCCTATTCTCAGGCAGGCGGGGACAGCAGGTGATATTGGTTGTTTCAGCTTTAATGGCAATAAAATCATAACCACTTCGGGCGGGGGGATGCTGACGGGCAACCAGGAAGAGTCTGCTCATGCCTACTGTAACAAGGTTCGATTCTGGGCAACTCAGTCCAGGGAACCGGCTCCCTGGTATCAGCACGAAGAAATCGGATATAACTACCGCATGTCCAACGTCTGTGCAGGTATTGGGCGGGGGCAGCTCAAGGTACTGGACAGGCATCTTCAAGATAAAAAGGCCATTTTTGACTACTATAAAGAAGTTTTAGAAGAGACGGGAAAGGTCAGGATGATGCCCGTAGCGGATGGGGTCTATCCCAACTATTGGCTGTCCTGCTGTACTTTCTCAGATTCCATTGATCCCATGGTCATTTACCAGCTGCTCCATGAACGGAATATCGCATCAAGACCGATTTGGAAACCCATGAATCTCCAGCCCTATTTTCAACATTGCGAATTTGTCTCAAGCCGGCCTGAGGGAAGTGTCGGTCAATCGCTTTTTGAGACAGGTCTCTGCTTGCCAAGTGATATTAATATGGATCAGGCGGATCTGACCAAGATAACAGATCTGATCATTCATGCTCTAAAGCAGGCTTGACAAAAGAGGGGAGAGATCAGTGAATATCATGATCAGCGCCTATCTGGACAATAACATTGGCGACGACCTGATGTTGAAGCTTCTGGCTGGGCGCTTCCCTCAACACCAGTTTTTTCTTTACACAGATAAGTCTGTCCTGGCAAATACCTTCAGGGACCAGGACAACATCATCATCAGAAGGTCCCGCGACCTGGAATCAGATATGGGCAAGGCGGATGCTTATCTGTCCATTGGGGGATCCATCTTTCAAGTGGTCAACCGCAGGCAGAAAATCTGGCGCTTGAAGCGAATCCGCAGATTGGCCAGATTCAAGCGCCGAAAAATCAAGATCGCAACCCTGGGGTCCAATTTTGGGCCCTACGCTGATCAATGGGGTATTCGCTTGACCCGATGGGAATTACGAAAGAACGATCTGGTGACGGTCAGAGACCGGGAGGCTCTGGCCCTGCTTGAGGGCTCAAAGGGCATCAAGCAATATTTCATGGCGGATGATATTGTCTATAATCTGCCAGCAGACTTACTCAGGAATCCCAAAGAAAGGACCGGTCTGGGCATATCCTGCTACCGGTCAATCCGTCCTGGAGAAAATAACTATCAAAACTACCAGGCTTTGGCGGGTTTGGCGGATCGCTACGTCCAAAAGACGGGAAAGAGGGTTTTCTTGTTTTCCTTTGACAGTGAAGGTGAGAATGATTTAGCGGCTGCCCACCACATCCTGAATCTGTCCCGGGAAAAAGACATGATCGAGATCATTCCTTATTTGGGCGATGACACTTATTTTCTGGACCGTTTTTCAGCTTGTGAACGTCTGATTGCTATCCGTTTTCACAGCGCCATCCTGGCGGATATCTGCCAGATACCCTTTCTGCCAGTAGCTTATTCCAATAAAATGATCAACCTTATGGAAGACCGGGGCTTCCGGGGCTTATCTCTCAAGCTGGAAGAACTGACGCCGGCGCTTGATCTTGACATGCTGGCCCAGGAACTTAGGGATGGCGGTCGACTTTTTGATCACTTTATAGGTGACCAACATACAGCTGCCCTGCATTTTGACAAACTGGAAGAATTGCTGGAAGGTTCTTAAGAAGAACCTCTCCTTTCTGAGGTATTTGCCCGGAACTTGTAGTCCTTTTACTTACCAATTTGCATCACAGGAGGATAAGTCGTAAAATGGGCTCCAGGAAGCTGCGGCTTCCTATGTCTTGAATTAAGAAGAGGCCATATGCGACGAAGGCGCAAAATTGAGATCCTGCTGATAAGGACCGCCATGGTTTTGTGTGCGGCTGTTTTATTAGCCCTGGTATTCCGACTGATCAATTCATCTGATGAAAAACTTGATGGATCCAGCCGGCTACCTGTCTTCAGCCAGCCCGATCTGGCGGCAGGGGAGAGCCTTTTGGAGGTTGAGCCCTACATCGATCGTCACCAGCCCGATGGCGAACTTCTCTTTTTAAAGGATCAGGTCCAGGCCCCTGTCCATCACGGCCTTGAAGTCCAGGTGACGGAAGCCAAGGTCCCTGATCCCACGCCCTCTACTACGACTACTACGACTACTACTGCCCTCTTGTCTAATGAGCCGACCTCCAGCAAGGCAGATCCCTTTAAGTCCGTTGATCTTCGCTATTACGTCCTCTCGGAGGATGGCCTCAACTTCAGGGAGAGCCCTTCCACCTCATCCCCCATCAAGCAGAAGCTGGACTATGGCATGGCTATCCGGGTTATTGGTCTCAGCGATGACTGGGCTAAGGTCCGCCTGGCCGGGCAAGAGATCGGTTATGTAGCCAAGGCTTATATCAGCCAGTATCCACCCCAGACGACGGCTACCAGCCCGGTTGCGCCGACGACGACCAAGCCGCCAGCGACCAGCCAGGCGACTACGACGACTCAGGCGCCCAGCCAGACTAATCCGCCGACCAGCGGAAACTCAGGTTCGCCTTCTCTTTCACCCTTGAAATTCATTGTGACGGGTGGACAGAACGCCATGGTTCGGGCCAATCTTGATCTTTTGAAGAATAATGGACTCATCAACAAGGCGGGCAGCCCTTCGGTCAACCGCCACTACGCTTCCTTCACGGATAATGGCGATGGGACTATCACTGTGGATGGCATGACCTTCAGCTATCTGGATAAATATGGTTCCCGCTATGCCACCCATTATGATGGCCTTGAGGTGTGCGCCCAGCAGATCAGGGCCAATGGAGGCCGCTGCCGTCTGGGACATACGACAGCCACCAACCACAGCACTGGATCAGGGGTTCCTGCCCAAAGAGGGATTGTGGCAGTGGGTGCCCAGGATATCGGGATCTACCCCAGGGGAACAGTCCTCTTCGTCCGTGGTTATGGCATGGCGGTTGTGGGTGACAGAAGTGGTGGGAATTTTGATCTTTGCTATGATGCCGGTGAGTGTGGCATCCTGACTCGAAGCAATAGTGTGTCTGCCATCTACGTCATATCCAGGCCCTGACTTTTCCGCTGATCTCAAACAGTTAAGAGACTGATATGTCCCGCCTCTTTGATTTACTCCGCCTGCACAATCTTTACCCCAGCAAGGCCCTGGGACAGGTCTTTTTGGAAGATCCGCTTGTCATGGATTCAATTGTATCCATCCTCTCGCCGGGGCCATCAGACCAGCTGATCGAGATAGGAGCAGGTCCGGGTCTCATCACCCAAAAACTGGCCAGCCTGGCTGCTTCGCTTGTCGCCATTGAGATCGATCCCAAGTTCCGTCCACTCCATGAAGAACTCTTTGCCGACCTTGACCGGCCACCTCAGATGCTTTACCAGGATGCCAGGAAGGTGAATTATCAGGACCTGGTCAGGCCCTGTCAGGGCCGTCTTCTGGTATTTGGCAACCTTCCCTATAACCTGACCACTGACTTGATTCTGACCGCCTTGGCCGGCCTGCCTCAGATGTCCCAGGCCCTCTTCATGGTCCAGGAGGATGTCCGGGACAGATTGACTGCCCGGCCGGGCAGCAAGGCTTACGGGACCTTGACCGTGGCCAGCAATCTCTTTGGCAACTGGCGCTTTGAACGGACTGTCTCCCGCAAGGCCTTCTATCCCCAGCCCCGGGTGACCTCAGCCCTCCTGTCTCTGCTTCCTTCTCCCAAGGAAAGTGATCGGGCTGTAGCAGCCGACAGGCAATTTCACCGTTTTCTGACCGGCCTCATGCAATATCGGCGTAAGAGCCTGGCCAATGCCCTCAAAGAATCGGGCGTCTGGCCAGGTGATGAGACCGGCAGACCCCTGCTTGATAGCTTCCTGAAAGAAAACGACCTGCCCCCGGGGCTGAGGGCCGAAGGCTTGACGCCCGGCCAGCTGGCCCGACTTTATCGTCTGATGACCTGATTTGTCAGATCAGGGGCGATTTTGTAGAATGAGGCGGACAGGAGGCGAGGTATGCGCTCAGGGGCAGACTATATTAAGGTCAGAATTGGCCGGATGACTTACCGCTTATCTGCGGCTGGTGATGCGCAAAGGACTTATGACATTGCGGCAACCGCCGATGCCATGATGGACCAGATCGCCAAACGCCATCCCGGACTCAACCAAGTATCCCAGGCCGTCCTGGCCCTGGTCAATGCCATCGGTATGATGGAGAATTTTCATCTTGAACTGGAGACTGCCTTCAAGGAGAAGGATGTGGCTTCTATCCGGTCTGACGAGCTGCGGGCTGAACTTGATCGTCTGCGGGAGCAATTCTGGGAGATGAAAAAGGATCTCCTTTATTATCAGAATCTTTGTGAGGTCTATGAAAAGAAGCTGACAGAGCGGGGGACTGCCGAGGAGGAACTGGATCCGGCCAGGCATAGCCGCAGGGGGCGGAGAGTCAGGGTAGGCGACAGCCAGATGACCATTGAAGAGACCCTGCCCGAGGATCAGTCGGACCAGGAGGCTGATAGCCAGGAGACCGCTTTGGTATGACAGTTCGGATTCCCATTCAATTGATGCCGGGTGCCAAGGCACCTGAGCGTGCCTCGGAGGAGGCGGCCGGCTACGATCTTTTTGCCTATCATGACGCAGTCATTGAACCATCTGCCACCCTTCTGGTCTCAAGCGGGATCCGCCTGGCCATTCCCGTCGGCTTTGAAGCCCAGGTCCGGCCTCGAAGCGGACTCTCCCTTCGCACCCGGCTCAGGATTGCCAATTCGCCCGGGACCATTGATGCGGATTACAGGGGTCTGGTTTCCATTATCTGCGAGAACACACTCTCTCTTCTGGACCCCCTGCCCATCCTCCTGGCCCAGCCTGCCCTCCTGGAGCGCTTTGAAGCGGACTACCGGCCAGGACCCTTGGCCGACTACCTCAAGGAGCGGGGAATGCCGCCCTTGCCCTCCCAGTGGAGTGAAAAAGAGATCTATCTTGACCGTCAGGGTTATCCCCTGGGCACACTTTTTATCAAGGCCGGTGAAAGGATTGCCCAGCTGGTCTTCGCCAAGGTCGCCAGAGCAGATTTCTTTCAGGTCCAGGACGTCTCGGCCATAGGCCAGGACCGGGGCGGCGGTTTTGGATCAACCGGCATGATCTAGGCGCCTGGCTAGACCACCGACGACTCGTGGAAGAGTTCCCGGCGTTCAAAACGACCTATATCCAAATCTGAGACATCAATCGTCAAGGGCTGACCCAGGATCATCTCCGTGATCAACTGGCCTGTCGCCGGCGCCAGCATGAAACCATGGCCGCTGAAGCCCAGGGCCAGGTAAAGGCCCTCCACTTCCGGCACCGGTCCGTAGATAGGCTGGGCGTCTTCGGTCATGCAGTAGTGGCCCGCCCATTGGCGAAGGATCTTGGCTGATCTGAGAGGGGGGAGGAGCCTGCCACAGGTCTTGGTCATCTCCTCCAGGAATTTCCAGCCGGTCGTCACCCTGAGATCAAAGGGTTCCGTATCGTCACTCCGGCCCATGATGATGGAGCCGTGTGGAACCTGCTGGATGTAGATATTGTAGGCAAAGCCCATGACCATGGGATCCAGGACCTTTTCAAGGGGTTCCGTTACCAGGATCTGGTGGCGCTGGACATAGATGGGGATGTCGATCCCGGCCATGGCACCAATGGCTTTTGACCAGCCGCCTGCCGCATTGACAACCAGGGGGGTGGCGATCCTGCCTGCCGGGGTTTCCACAGCCTGGATCCGTCCCTTGTCGACCAGGAGACCGGTGACTTCGGTTCCCTTCAAGATGGTGACACCCAACCTTTGGGCGGCCAGGGCGAATGCCTCGGTCGTGTGAAAGGGGTTGAGGTGGCCGTCCCGTTGGCAGAAGGTGGCCGCGACGATTTCTCTTTTATCCAGGTAGGGGACAATATCACAGGCTTCTTCGGGGGTCAGGTAACGGGACTCGATGCCCAGGCTGTTTTGCAGCTGGACATTTTTCCTGAACTGGGCCGCTTCCGCTTCGTTGGCAGCCACGATCAGGTAACCGGATTGTTCAAACTCAATATCCCGGGAATAATCCAGGATTTCATTGGCTTCTTCAAAAAAACCAATTGAAAACTGGGCCAGCTGGCAATTACGCTTGGCTCCCCACTGCATGCGGACCCCGGCACCGCAACGACCGGTTGAGCCATGACCCAATGTATCCTTTTCCAGGAGGACGATATCTTTGACGCCCTGACGGGCCAGATGCCATGCAATGGAGCAGCCGGATACGCCGCCCCCTATGATGACGATTGAAGCTGAGCTTGGTAGCTGCATCTATTCTTCCTCCATGAAAAAAGCGATGGGCAGGGGCTTGACAGGCGGCCGATGGGCAGAGGGTTCGACATCCTCAATGGGCTTGCCCGTCATGCGGGCGATCTCCGCCGCAATCAGGGGGCCACAGGTCCTGGACTGGCAGGGTCCCATGCCTGCCCGGCTGATCCGTTTGATCTCATCAACGGTCTCATAGCCTTGGCGGATCAGTTCCCGGACCTGGCCCAAGCTGATCCCTTCGCAACGGCAGATCAGGGCCTCATCCTTATCAAGGAGCCCGTCTGCGGCCTGGTCTTTATCCTCCAGCCACTGGGTGAGATCTTCCCCTTCTTCCAACAGGCGGAAGAAGCGAAGGTCATGGATAAAGGAGGCAGGGCAGGTCAGGGTGACCAGGGGGGTACCCAGGGTCTTGCCCTTGACCACCCTTTTGACCAGGGCCGGGGTCAGTGCCTGACCCTGGCGGTCCAGGCCCATGACCCGGTCACCTTTGGCAGGCAGGGGGGTAAATTCGTAGGGAATGCTGATACTGACTGTCCCATCCTGGGCGCTTTCGTCAATAATATAGATGGCCAGGCCCGGGCAGACTGAGGCACAGATGCCGCAACCCGTGCAAAGGTCGGCTACCAGCCTTGGCAGATCGTTGATGTCATCCATGGGCAGGATGGCGTGGAAGGGACAGGAAGTGCTGCAGGGATTGCAGGGGATTTCCTGGAAGCATTCGAGGAGGGCATAGGGTCCCTGGGCCCGTCTTTGAGGACTGGGCAGGGCTTTCCTGACCAGGTCATCACTGACAATTCCGCTTTTAACCAGCATCCTTCACCTCTTCCAAATGATTGTCATCGATCAGGGCCTTGAGAAGACCTGACCGGATCTTGTCGCCAGCAGGGCCTGCTCTCAAAGACTCAAGTTGATCCAGGCAGTCCTGTCTTTCTGCCGGAGTCTGCTCTGTCATGAAACCAAGGGAGGCCGCGGCCTCCAGACCTGCCAGACGGCCTTCGACCATGGCAGCACTTGCCTCTTCAATGCCGGTCAGATCGCCTGCGATGAAAAGGCCGGGAACACTGGTCTCAAGCCTTGCATTTCGCAGGGGGACATGGCCACCCAGCTCCTTGATATAGCGCATGTCGCAACCGGCCATCCAGAGAAGTTCTGCCAGAGGGGAGAGGCCGACTGCAATACAGATAACGTCACAGGCCACTTCTCTTTCAGATCCGGGCAGGCTATTCCAATTGGCATCGACCTTAGCGATGACAGCCGACTGGACCGCCTGGTCCCCCCGGGCTTCCAGGATGGTATGGGAGGTCAGGATGGGGATGCCGGCCCGGCGGATTTTGCTGGCATGGACCGCATAACCTCCGATGAAGGGCAGGCCTTCAACAATGGCCGCCACCTCAACGCCTGCCTGCAGAAGTTGGTAGCTGACGATCAAACCGATGTTGCCCGCCCCTATCATAAGGACCCGACGGCCTGGTTTGACCCCCTGGACATTCATCATGGTCTGGACAGCTCCTGCCCCGTAAACGCCTGGCAGGTCATTGTTGGGGAAGGTCAGGAATTTCTCGCTGGCACCGGTGGCAGCGATCAGGCGCTTGGGCCGGATTTTTTTATAGACACCCTGGTGGTCAACTGTCAGGACGCCATCCTCATAAAGGCCGATGGCCGTGGCATCCGTCCAAAGATCAACCAGGTCGTCCATGGATGCCAGTTCTCTTTCCAGAGTTTTTGCAATCTCAATTCCACGGACAGAGGCATATTGTTTTTCAGAGCCGAAAAACTTATGGGTCTGTTTGACCAGCTGACCTCCCAGGTGGCCGTCTCTTTCCATTAAAAGGACCCTGGCACCGGCCCTGGCAGCGGTCAGGGCTGCCATCAGGCCAGCCGGGCCACCTCCTATGACGGCAATATCAGGTTCATAGAACATCCGGCATCCCCCTGTCTAACTGGGTTTCTACCACCATGCCGGCCCGCAAGGGCTCAATACAGGTTCTGACATTGGCCCTGCCATCAACGATCATGAGGCAGGATGAACAATTGCCGATGGCGCAATAGTAGCCCCGGGGTTTGCCAGTGACATAGTGTCTGCCCAGGACCTTGATGCCGGCAGCATGGAGGGCAGAGGCAATGGTGTCGCCCTCACGGCCAGTCATGGCCTGGCCGTCAAAGGTAAAGGCTATGGCCTCCCTGTCGCTGAAATCCAGGATGGGATGGGTCTCAATTCGCAAATTATCCGCCTGGGTCATCTTATGCTTCTTCCATATAAGGGTAGGAAATATCGCAGATAGGCACAAAATTCTCCTTGATCACCCGGGGGCTGGTCCAGCGGATCATGTTGAGAAGGGAGCCGGCCTTGTCGTTGGTCCCCGAGGCCCGGGAGC
>CAZKLG010000046.1:0-7125 GCA_964553675.1 uncultured Mageeibacillus sp.
GTCTCTATCCTGGCCCAGTTTGACTATGCCCTGGAGATCTTTGAACGCTACTATCAATATCAGGAAATCATTGATTACAAGCGAGAAGACAAACAATTAATCCCAAAGGCAGCCTTCCGGGAGGCCCTTGCCAACGCCCTGGTTCATAGGGAATGGGACCTTCCCGCCCATATCCAGATCGCCATGTACCAGGACCGGATTGAGATTAATTCACCGGGCGGACTGCCCCTTGGAATGAGCCAAGAGAGCTACCTGAATGAATATGCTTCCATCCTGAGAAACCCCATCATCGCCGGTGTTTTCCACCGACTGGGCATGATCGAAAAATTTGGTACGGGAGTAGCCAGGATCCTCAATGCCTACGAAGGCAGTTACCTGAAGCCCAAGTTCAAGATCGGCCCGGACAATATCAGGGTTACCCTTCCTTTTTATAAGGAGAGTCTCCCCTATCTGTCTCAGGCAGAGCATATGGTTTATGACCTGATCCAGGACCAAGGGATATCCAGCCGTTCAGCTATTGATGCCAAAACCGGTTTTGATAAAAGCAAGACCCTCCGGGTGATCCGCAAGCTCCTGGATAAAGAACTGATAAAAAAAGAAGGCCGGGGACCCGGCACTTCCTATCGCTTGAGTTAAGATCTGTTTTCACATCTTATGCCAGGGCTCCCTGGCTCCTGGCCAAATCCTGGAAGAATGCCTGGATGGCATTTTCGGCCCGATAATCCAAAACAGATGTGGAATTGTCAGAGGCATAGATTCGCTCGCCCGAGGCATAGACCACCCGTAAACGAGCCCCCAGATTGGGTGGCAAGCCGTTCACCTGCCTGTCTTGTCCGTTATACCTGGCCAGGTCATATTGGTCGGCTAATTTTTGCAAATCGTCCAGGGCGCTGAGGGGCGCATCAAAGACCAGATCCATGGGCAGGGCCCAGTCACTATAAGCTTGTAAACGGCAGGCGGCATGCTCTTTTTCACGGACCATCTCCATGACAAAATAGTCATAGCCCTCCTCTGTCCGCAGGTTGGTCTTGAATTCACATTCGAAGTGATCAATCACCTTGGACTGAATCAGCTTGGGCGCATCATCACGGGACCAGTCCCGGATGCCGCCTGGCATGTCTTCTTCTCTGATCATCTCTTTTGCCGCACAAGACGAAAGAAGCAAGAGAATCATTATAAATAAAGTTCCAAGGGTAAGCTGCTTCTTCATCCTTTGCCCCTCCTTTTTGCCAGCTTATCATAAGTGGGGGGGCCGAAAACCTCTTTACAGGGCCTGGGGTTGACTGAGATTCTCCGGAAACGTCAAACCCTCGATATAGTGGTAGACAGCCTCCAGGATCAGGTCATGACCTTTTTTTGTCGGATGCATGCCGTCGGGGCCGATCAGGCTCTTGAACTGGCGGTTTTGCAAAAAGAGACTTCGAAGGTCCAGGAGGGGGCTAGCCGTCTCGCGGGCCATGGCCTCCACCTTCAAGGAGTACATCTCATGCCAGCGATAGATGGCCTCCTTGTCCCCCAGCCAGGCCAGGATCCGCTGGCTCTCCTGGTCAGGTTTAATCCAGGTGTCGAAGAATTTCTCTGCATCGATGGGGGGAAGGTTGGCCAGGACCAGTTTCATTCCCCTGTTCTTGATCTTGTCGATGATGGCAAGATAGGCCCGATAAAAGGTCTCAAGGGGGGTGGCTGCCTGGTGTTCCTGGTCCGGATTCCGGCCGATGGCCGGCCAGTCAAAGTTACAATCATTGCCCCCGTAGTTGAGGAGAATGACCTGGCAATCTGTTTCTCTTTGCAAGTATTTGTCAATCAATTGACGGCCCTTGCTGATGGTGGCACCAAATCTGCCGCCATTATCCAGGGCCAAATGCAGGTCAGGGGTTTCAAGGTCTTCCAAGGGATCCAGGCGGCGGTAACGGCCTGTATCGGGGTCCTGGATGACCCTGCCGATAATGGAATCTCCGAATAATTTGACCTTCAACTGTCTCATGGTTTTCTCCTGACATGAGCTCCCGGATAAGGAAAGCGTCTCATCTAGTATTGATAACCAGATTAACTATTTGCTTCAAGTATGTCAAGGGATATGTGTTAATATGAAGCAAATGATCGCTGGGAGGAGGGCCTCTATGACAAGCCAACGTATCCAAAGCTTGGATCCTTGGGATGATTATCCCAAGATTGACCTCTATATGGACCAGGTCCTCAATATCGTCAACCGGCAGCTTGCCCTCTATTTCAAGGACCCCAAGGATGGGGCCATGACCGCCTCCATGGTCAACAACTATGTCAAGCAGGGACTCCTGCCCCGGCCGGAGAAAAAGAAATACCGACCCCAGGAGGTCACCCGCCTGGTCATGATCGGTATCTTGAAACAGGTCCTGACCATCGCCCAGATCATGACCCTGCTGGACCTTCTCTTAGAAGAAAAGGAAGGCAGCCAGGCCCAGCTCTACATGGCCTTTCGGGACAGCCTGGACCGTTCTTTTGAAAGCATCTGGTCAAAGGGGGAGCCTCCTCATTTACCCCAAGCCCGGGGTGTCAGCGACATCCTGGACCTGGCCCTGATCAGCTTTTTGACCCGCTTTGAGGCCACCTCCCTTCTGGAGGATCTAGGCCAGGCGGATCCGGATAAGGCGCCCAGTTCTTAGTTGTAGGCCAGGGATTCTTCCACCCCTTCCAAGACCTTCTTGAACTGGGTCTCATAGAGGGCCTTATAGACACCTTCATTTTCCAAAAGTTCATGATGGAGGCCTGTCTCCACGATCCGCCCCTGGTCCAGGACCAGGATTTGGTCGGCCGCCATGATGGTGGAGAGGCGATGGGCGATGACCAGGCTGGTTCGTCCCTTGAGCAGGGGTTCGATGGCCTCCTGGATCAGGGCTTCGGTGATGGAGTCCAAAGAAGAGGTGGCCTCGTCAAAGATGATGATCCGGGGATCTTTCAGGATGACCCGGGCGATGGAGAACCTTTGTTTTTCACCCCCTGACAGCTTGATGCCCCGGTTGCCGACCAGGGTGTCAAAACCTTGAGGCAAAGTTTCCACCAAAGAATAAATATTGGCCTCCCGGCAGGCGGCGATCAACTGGTCTTCGGTCGCATCGGGCCGGGCATAGAGGAGATTGTCCCGGATACTGCCATTGAAAAGATAGGCCTCCTGGGTCACCATGCCGATGTTCCGCCTCAGATAAGTAAGATCCAGATCCCGGATGTCCACCCCGTCCAAGCGGATCCAACCGCCGGTGACATCGTAAAGGCGCATGACCAGATTGGTGATGGTGGTCTTACCCGAACCCGAGGGGCCCACGATGGCCGTCATGTTTTGAGCCGGGGCCTGAAAAGAGAGATCCTTCAAGATCAGCTTGTCGGAGTCGTAGCCAAAGCTGACCCGGTCAAAGACCAGATTCCCCTGCATGGACTCCAGGACCAGGGCATCCGGCTTGTTTTGGATTTCATGGGGCATATCAAAGTAATCGAAGATACGGGTAAAAAGAGCCATGGCCCGGGAGAAATCCACCGGGACGCCAAGGAGGGCAGAGACCGGCCGGTACATGCGGGTCAAGAGGGTGACCATGACCGTGACATCACCTACGGTCAGGTTGGTATTGCCCCGCTGCAGGATCAGGTAGCCGCCGACCAGGTAGATGAGCATGGGTCCCAGATTGGTGAAGGTACTGATGGCCATGCGGAACCAGCGGCCGGCCATGGCCTCCTTGACCGTCAGCTTGCGGATATGCTCATTGATCCGGGCATAGGCCTGGTATTCTCTTTCTTCATTGGTGAAGATCTTGACCAGCTGCTGGCCGCTGACCGACAGGGTTTCATTCAGGTGTTGATTGGCCTGGTCGTGTTGCTCCTGTGATTCCAGGGTCAGGAGCCAACGCCTTTTACCCACCGACTTGGTGGGCAGGATGAAAAGGGGCAGGATGGCCACCCCAACCAGGGCCAGGAGGCCGTTCTTCTGGATCATGGCGATAATGGAGGTCAAAAGGACAGCCACATTGGAGACAGTCCGGGTCAGGGTACCGGCAATGACCCCCTGGACACCCTCGATATCCCCTGTCATCCGGGTGATGATATCCCCCTGCTTATTGATCGTGAAAAAGCGCTGGGACATACCCTGAAGGTGGGCATACATGCTGTTTTTCATGTCCTTGGCAATATGTTGGGAGACGCTGGTATTAAGATAGTTCTCCAGAAGGCCCAAAAGACTGGACAGGATCATGACGCCCGCTGCCAGGGCTACCAGGAGGAGGAGGAGACCGTAATCGCCCCCTATAAAGCCCTCATCTATAATCCTGCCGGTCAGGATGGAAGGATAGACATTGAGGACGGCCGCCAGAATAATGGTCAAAAGGGCGATCAAAAGCCTGGCCCAGTAAGGTTTCAAATAGGAAAAGATTCTCTTCAGCAGGGCCTTGGTTACCTTGGGCCTGTTTTCTTTTTCTTCGGCCGTCTCATAGCGAAAGCCGCCCCGGCCACCCATCCGCCTAGGATTCATGCCTGCCCCCCTCCCTCTCGGCCTGACTGGATTCAAAAGCCTGGATCAGCTTGTCTGAAAGTACCGTAAAAAGAAGGCCCTCTTCCGGCGTCAACCAGCCATTGATCTCCTGACGCCGCCTTTCTCTTTGGTCCCGGACCTGGTCCAAGGCCTCCTGGCCTCTGTCATCCAGGGACAATCGTATGACTCTCAGGTCCTTATCATCCCTTTGCCTTTTGATCAGGCCCAGGCTTTCCATCTTCTTCAGCTGAGGCGACAGGGAAGCCGGCCGGATATCCAGGCGCTGGGCCAGATCCCCCATCCGCAAACTTTCCTCCTCTTTCAAGATAGACAGGATCCGGTAATAACCCCGCGAAAAAGCGGGCCGCTGGCCTGATTGCTGCCGCTGCCTTCTCAAAGCCCGGGAGAGGCGCAAAATGGTATCTGTAATATCTTTATCTTTCATCAATGTCTTTCTTTCTCCATATATTTAGGTACCTAACATTATTCCAGCCAGGACTATTTTTGTCAAGTCCCCCCCATCAGGCAATTTTCGTTATATAATTGGTCAAGTTGGCATAAAAGCAAAAGAAGCCAACAGGTGATTATGGATTTAATTTCGATCGTCACCCTCCTGGGAGGGCTGGCACTATTCTTATACGGTATGAACGAGATGAGCAGCAGCCTCATGCTGGCTTCTGGTTCCCGACTTGAGGTCATGCTGGAACGGATGACCTCCAACCCGCTCAAAGCCATATTCCTGGGGGCGGGCACCACGACTGTCATCCAGTCCTCCTCGGCTACCACGGTCATGGTGGTCGGCCTGGTCAATGCGGGCCTTCTCCCTCTCTCCCAGACCGTGGGCCTGATCATGGGGGCCAACATCGGGACTACCATCACGGCCTGGATCCTGAGCCTGGGCTCCCTGGGCTCCACTAACGCTTATTTTCAGCTCTTCAGCCCCTCCTTCTTCGTCCCTCTGATCGCCATCGCCGCCATCCTGATCATCATGTTCACCAAAAATGAACGCAGGCGAAATGTCAGTCATATTCTCATGGGCTTTGCCATCCTCATGTTCGGGATGCAGGCCATGAGCGGGGCCATCAAGCCCTTGTCAGAACTTCCAGCCTTCCAGCAATTGTTCCTGGCCTTTTCCAACCCCATCCTGGGCATGCTGGTGGGGGCTGTTTTGACCGCCATTATCCAAAGCTCCTCGGCCTCCATCGGTATCCTCCAGGCCTTTGCCCTGACCGGGGCTGTCACTTATGGTTCGGCCATTCCCATCATCATGGGTCAGAATATCGGGACCTGTGTGACCGCCCTGACCTCCAGCATCAATACCTCAAAAAATGCCAAACGGGCAGCCCTCATCCATCTCTTTTTCAATGTCATAGGGACCGCTGTCTTCATGTCAGCCTTCTACCTGATCCATCTGCTCCGACCCTTCTCTTTTCTCAACCACAGCCTCAATCCTGTTGGTATCGCCATCGTCAACACCGTCTATAAGCTGGGTGCCACCGCCCTCTTTTTACCCTTTCGCGATTGGCTGGTTAAATTCGTTATTTGGATCACACCGGATAAAAGGGGCAAGGAAGAGGCTTTGCCAGAAGAAGCCGCCATCTTCAGCAGCCTGGATGACCGCTTCCTGGAAACTCCCGCCTTTGCTGTCAATCAAAGCCTTAAGATGACCCGGCAGATGGCAGAAGTGGTCAAGGATCAATTCGACAAGGCCCTGGGCCTCCTGGACGATTTTCATGACCAGGGCTATGAGGACAATAGGGCCATGGAGGAATTGGTTGACCAGTATGAGGACCGTCTGGGCACCTACATGGTCCGGATCAGCATCCAGCAGCTGTCAGACAAGGATCAAAGGCTCCTGACCCAACTCATGCAAAGCCTCAGCGACTTTGAACGGATCTCCGACCACGCCCTCAGCATCGCCCGATCCGCCCTGGAGATGAGCGATAAAGCGGTCTGTTTCTCACAAGCCGCCCTGGAGGAATTGGCCATCTACAAAAAGGCGGTCGGCCGCCTGGTCGAGATCACTGTCCAGGCCTTCGTCAGACATGACCTGGAACTGGCCTTCCATGTGGAACCCCTGGAGGAAGTGGTGGACTATCTGACTGATGAGCTCCAGGCCCGTCATATCAAGCGGCTACAGGATGGCCATTGCACCCTGCAATTGGGCTTTATCTGGATGGATGTCTTGACCAGCATGGAAAGAATCGCGGACCATTGCTCCAATATCGCCGTCTCCATGATCGAACTGGCCCACGACAGCCTGGACCAGCACGCCTTTATCAAACGTTTTCGCCAGGAAAATATCTTCAAATCCATGTATGAGGAATACAAGTCCCGCTATCCCCTGCCCGACCTGCCCCAGTCGGACTACAAGGAGCAACTTTCCCTGGAAGAGGATCTTACAAAGACTTGATCTGGAAGCAAACCATCTGCCATCCTTTAGCTCAATCACCGCATCCATTTGACGATTTGCATGGTTCTGGTCATGGTAGAGTCTGGCCCCAAAGGACTCGGCGTCAATTCGAAGATCGGATCTTGATGGAAGAGGTCTCCTGGCTCACAAGGAGAAAGTTGCTTGGCCCCTATGGCATGCCCATTGAGACAAATTTGTAAATTCCATTGAGACATATTTG
>CAZKLG010000046.1:7225-8708 GCA_964553675.1 uncultured Mageeibacillus sp.
GCCCCTATGGCATGCCCATTGAGACAAATTTGTAAATTCCATTGAGACATATTTGGCCTTCTCCTTGCGTCATATTTGAACCTTCGTCCTGGATACTTTTAAAGAAGATGACATTCTCCAGGTCGAAATAAATGAGCATGTATAAGAGCCTGTGGACACTAAGGAGGGGTTGGTCGGATCATGGCGAATAGGAGGACCAAGAGCCCACTGGTGAAGACAGAGGATAGCGTTTCCCTTCCAAGAGATAAGCACAACGCCTTGTCTTACAAGAGAATGCCAATGGAGCAAAACCTGCTTTTATCAGGGTTTGCAAACGCCACAAGCCTCATAACCTTGATGGATGGCTTCTGACTTTTTCAAAAGTGACTGGCTGTGTTGGAGGTGGGGGCAAGTAGACAGGTGAAACTTATTGCCCTGATCCGTGACATAAACGGTGGGATCCTCGTTTTCTGAAGTATCCTCAACCATGCCAGCCCCTGCTTTTCTTGCCTTATGGATCCGACAGGCCAGGGTCAAGGCACCGATCATAAGCAGTCCACAAAAACATTTTTTTCTTTTGGATTTCCTGGGTCTCATCAACATGGTCTACTCCTCTCGCACTTGGCCGGGCGTGTCCGGCCAAAAGCCGGAGCGGCCACCCTTTGCGGTAAAGACAAGTTGATTGTCTCATGATTCCTGAAAGTCTGCCAGCATGAGATCACAAACTTGACAGCTATATAGGAGAATGATCTAATTTATTAGACTTTGTTATTTTAGCGGTTATAAATGGTCCGGAGACATCTATGCCCAGTGAAGAAAATTCTATTCCCGCATTTGCCCGGGAGGCAGTTCTGATTCTTGAGTCTATTTTGTCCAACGTTCATAGGGAGAAGATGACTCTGATCAATCGGGTCAATCAGGGAGAACTTTTCATCTTGAAAATCCTTCATTCCCGCCAGGAGCCTACCCGGCCTTCGGAACTGAGCGCTTCTTTGAAAAGCTCCACAGCCCGTATCTCCAACCTCCTTCGTGCCCTTGAGAAGAAGGGTCAGATATTCCGCCAGGTCGAGCTTGAGGACCGTCGCAATGTGAGTGTGACCATCACCGAGGAAGGCAGCAGGCGGATCCAGGAAGAAGTAGGTTATATGCGCCAACAGTTGGGTTTGGTTTTCACGGCCATGGGGGCTGAGGAATGTCAGGCCTTCCTGGAGCTGTCCTCTCTTTTTTCGGAGCTGGTCAAGACTCATATGGAAGAAGTCAACCTGTCTCCTTTTCTCTGATTAGCCAAATAAGGAAAGTGTAACCGTCCCAGTGTCAACCAAAGAGGGCCATCAATTCCTCATAGAGGGTCCACCCCTCCTCATCAAGGACTAAGAAGGTCCTGTCCGGGATGGTTTCCTCGGGAGGGATGAAGCTACCATTCAGATAGAGGTCGCCCGGCTGGCTTTCCAGGCCCTGAAAGGCCAGAAAGAGCAGGGGTTGGTTGGCCTTATCATAGAAGAGC
>CAZKLG010000047.1:0-8511 GCA_964553675.1 uncultured Mageeibacillus sp.
CGCTATCCGGCCCTCTCCCTTTTCATCCGGGAGTCGGGGGCCGAGGCTGACCTGGTCTGGAAGCTGGCCCTGGACTACAACCTCTTCAATGTCTTCATGACCCCCTTCATGGGCTATTTTGACGCCTTCTCCGGCATCTTCTCAGGGGCCGGCTACCCCCGCTATGCGGCCTACATGTCCATACTCAGGCTCTGGGGCATCCGCCTGCCCATGATCTGGGCCTTCCGTTACTTCACCGATCTGGGGCCCACCGGGGTCTGGATTTCCATGCTGGCCTCCAATGCCGCCATCATCGTCTTCGCGGCTGGTCTATACTTGAAGGGCAAGTGGATGGAAAGCCCGGATATCCGGGCCTAGGAAGGGGTCCTCTCATGTTCCTGACCGTCATGGCCTTATCCCTGACCGCCCGGGTCCTGATCCTGGCGGCCATCGCCCTGATCCTGGCCTTTGCCTGGTATGTCATCCTGATCGGATGGCAACTTTTCTCTTATGCCAGCCGCCGGGCCGAGACCGGGGCCAGGCTGACCACGGCCGGTGCCAGCCCTGACCTTCTGGCCCAGATCCAATCCATGACCCGGGACCGTGAAAGCCTTTTTGAACTGGATCACCAGACCTGGCAGCTGGACCGGGATGGGCTGACCCTGACCGGCCATTATTTTCCGGCATCCCAAGAAAAAACAGACCTCCGTTTCCAGGACCAGGCCTGCGTCCTTTTGGTCCACGGCTGGCGGGATGTCCATTTTTCCCGGTCGCCGGCCGCCCTGGCCTATCTGGAGGCCGGTATCTCGGTCTTCATGCCCATCCTTCGGGGCCATGGGGAGAGCGGGGGCAAGCGGATTGATCTTGGTTGCCGCTACCGCAAGGACCTTTATGCCTGGATGACCATGATCCGGGAAAAAGAGGGTCCCTTTGACTATTTCATCCTGGACGGCCTTTCCATGGGGGCGGCCAATGTCCTGACGGCCTCCGGAGATGAGGACCTGCCGGCCGACGTCCTGGCCATCCTGGCCGACTGCGGCTACAGCTCCCTTTTGGACCAGGGCCGCTGGATGATCCGGGGCCTCAACCCCCTGATCCGGACCCTCTCCTTCGGGGCCACCCTGATCTTCTTTTATCTTTTCATGGGCTATAAGAAAAAGGATCCCACCCCCTTGAGCCAGGTGGCCAAAGCCCGGGTCCCCCTGCAGATCTTCCACGGGGCAGACGATGACTTTGTCCCCGCCTGGATGGGGGACCGCCTCTTTGAAGCCTGCAGCTCAGAGCTCAAGGACTACAAGCAGGTCCTGGGCGCCAAACATGCCATGTCCGAATGGGTGGCAGGCGGGGCCTACTGGAATCGAAAATTTTCCTTCATTGAAAAGGCCAAAGCGGCCAGAGACAGCTAGACCTGACCATCCTTGAGGGGATGGCTGGCATAATAGTGGACCAGCTGGCGCTCATCCTCTATTTCCAGATCCCGCTCCCCGGCCCGGTGCTCCAGATGGTGGGTCAATTCGTGCTTTAGAACCTTTTCCAGCTCCTCTTTGAAACGTTGGGGGCTGGCCTGGCCCAGGACCCGGCAAAGGGAGCCGTGGTAGATGACCACATAGCGGCCGAAGATGGGGTCCCGGTAGTATTCGCCCAGGATAAAAAGGTCATCGGCCAGGCGGCGGGGATGGAGCTTGGCCTCCTCCTTGAGGAGGACCCCTCCATTCAAGTCCTGGAAGATCTCCGGGGGCAGGGCCTGGACCATGAGGTCCAGGGCTTTTTCTGTTTCATCCAAGGTCATGCTCATAAAGTCAGTATACAGGTCTAGATATAACAATAATGTTATCTATGGTGGGGGCTTTTGTATTTGACGCTGGCCGGGTGGTCTGATAGCTTTTGAAAGGAGAGAATATGATCTCAAATGCTTGAATCAGGCGTATTTCACATAATCTGACCCCGGGGAGGGGTTGGCAGTCAAAAAGGAGGATATCCCATGAATTGGCATAGCAGGCGTGATATGAAGATCCAGCGTCTGGAAGGCGCGTCGGCCTTCGTGGACCAGAAGCAGATCCAGACCCAAAAGATTTCCCAGGCCCTGGAGGCCCTCATGCGGCCGGGTGACCGGGTCATCATCGAGGGCGACAACCAGAAACAGGCCAGCTTCCTGGCCAAGGCCCTGACCGGGGTGGACCCGGCCAAGGTCAACGGGGTCACCATGATGATCCCCTCGGTCTCCCGGGATGAGCACCTGGATGTCTTTGACAAGGGCATCGCCTCAGAGATCAACTTCGCCTATGCCGGGGTCCAGAGCGTCCGCCTGGCCCAGATGCTGGCTGACAATAAACTCAAGATCGGGGCCATCCACACCTACCTGGAACTCTATTCCCGGCTCTTTGTGGACCTGGTGCCCGATATCTGCCTGGTGGCGGCCGAAAAGGCCGATCCCGACGGCAATCTTTTCACCGGCTACAGCACCGAGGACACCCCCACCCTGGTCGAGGCGGCAGCCTTCCATCAGGCCGTGGTCGTGGTCCAGGCCAATGAGATCGTGGAAAGGGGCCAACTGCCCCGGGTGGATATCCCCGGCGACTGGGTGGACCTGATCGTCCTGGCCGATGAACCCTACCAGATGGAAGCCCTCTTCACCCGGGATCCCCAAAAGATCCGGGACCAGCATATCCTCATGGGCATGATGACCATCAAGGGCATCTATGCCAAGCACCAGGTCATGTCCCTCAACCACGGGATCGGCTACAACGGGGCCGCCATCGAGCTCCTCCTGCCCACCTACGGGGAGGAACTGGGCCTCAAGGGCAAGATTGCCAAGCACTGGGTATTGAACCCCCATCCCACCATGATCCCGGCCATGGAGCGGGGTTGGGTGGAGACCATGTTCGCCTTCGGGGGCGAGAAGGGGATGGAGCGCTATACGGCCGCCCGGACCGATATCTTCCCCACGGGCCCCGACGGAACCCTGAGATCCAACCGGGCCTTCGCCCAGATCGCCGGCCTTTACGGCATCGATCTCTTTTTAGGCGCCACCTTGCAGATGGACTATCTGGGCAACTCCTCGACCGTGACCGCCGGCCGTCTGACCGGCTTTGGCGGGGCCCCCAACATGGGCCACGACACCCGGGGCCGCCGTCACGCTTCACCGGCCTACCTGGACATGATGCCCCGGCCCGGCAAGTCCCTGATCCCGGGCAAGAAGCTGGTGGTCCAGATGCTGGCCAGCCAGGGCCGCTTCGGCCACAACTTCGTGCCTGAGCTGGATGCCGTCAAGATCGGCAAGGAGGCCGGCTTTGACGCCCCCCCTGTCATGATCTACGGGGAGGATGTCACCCATATCGTGACCGAGCAGGGGATCGCCTATCTCTACCAGGCTGACAGCCCTGAAGAGCGGACCCGGCTGATCGGGGCCGTGGCCCAGGGGACCCCGGTAGGCGAATACGCCGACCAGGCCCTGGTGGAATCCCTGCGCAAGTCAGGCAAGATCGCCCTGCCGGAGGACTTGGGCATTGACCCGGCCACCGCCACCCATGACCGCCTGGCCGCCCGCTCCCTGGAGGAGCTGGTTGAATGGTCAGGGGGCCTTTATGACATACCCGACAAGTTCAAGAAATAGAGCCATAAGCCAAGGAGGGCAGAGCTTTGCTGACTGAAAAACAAGAAAAACTGGTCAAGATCAAGGAAGGTCTGACCGGAGGCGGGGGCCCGGCAGCCATCGAGCGCCAGCACCAGCGGGGCAAGATGACGGCCCGGGAGCGGATCCAGGCACTCCTGGACGACAAGAGCTTCGTGGAGACCGGCCTCTTCGTCAAACACCGGGCCAATCTCTTCGGCATGGAGACCAAGGAGGCCCCGGGCGACGGGGTGGTCACCGGCTACGGGACCATCGACGGCCGCATGGTCTGTGTGGCCGCCCAGGACTTTACCGTCATCGGGGGTTCCTTGGGAGAGATGCATGCCGACAAGATCGTCAAGGTCCAGGAGATGGCCATGAAGGTAGGCTGTCCCATGATCGCCATCAACGACTCGGGCGGTGCCCGTATCCAGGAGGGGGTGGATTCCCTGGCTGGCTATGGCCGCATCTTCTACCAGAACACCCAGGCCTCGGGGGTCATCCCCCAGATCTCGGTCATCATGGGCCCCTGTGCCGGAGGTGCCGTCTATTCGCCGGCCCTGACCGACTTCATCTTCATGGTGGACAATAGCTCGGAGATGTTCATTACCGGTCCCCAGGTCATCAAGGCTGTGACCGGTGAGGAGGTCTCGGCCCAGGCCCTGGGCGGGGCCATGACCCATAACAGCGTCTCGGGGGTTGCCCACTTTCGGGCGGCCGATGAGCACCACTCTATGGACCAAATCCGGACCCTGATCAGCTACCTGCCCCAGAACAATCTGGAAAAGGCAGAGCGGCTGGCCTGTGACCTGGATCCCAATGCCCTCCAGGCAAGTCTCAATGCCATCATCCCCCAGGACCCCCGAAGCCCCTATGACATGAAGTCCCTGATCGGCCAGCTGGCCGACCCGGACTCCTTCTTTGAGGTCCAGGCCTATTTTGCACAAAACATCATCACCGGTTTCATCAGGCTCAACGGGGAGAGTGTAGGCGTCATCGCCAACCAGCCCCGGGTCATGGCCGGTGTCCTGGATATCGATGCTTCCGACAAGGCCTCCCGCTTCATCCGGACCTGTGATGCCTTCAATATCCCCCTTTTGACCCTGGTCGACGTCCCCGGCTTTTTGCCGGGCACCCAGCAGGAGTATGGCGGCATCATCCGCCACGGGGCCAAGATGCTCTTTGCCTACAGCGAAGCCACCGTGCCCAAGGTGACCCTGATCGTCCGCAAGGCCTATGGGGGCGCCTATATCGGCATGTGCTCCAAGCACCTGGGAGGCGACATCGTCTTGGCCTGGCCGGACGCCGAGATCGCCGTCATGGGGGCCGAGGGGGCTGCCAATATCATCTTTTCCCGGGAGATCCGGGCCGCCGAGGACCCTGAGGCCAAGCGCCAGGAAAAGATCGATGAATATGCCGACAGCATGATGAACCCTTATGTGGCCGCCCAAAGGGGCTATCTGGATGACGTCATCCTGCCCCAGGAGACCCGCCAGCGCCTGATCTCCTCCTTTGATAGTTTGAGGGGCAAGCGGGAAGCGGGGCCGGCTAAAAAGCACGGCAACATGCCGCTCTAGGAGGCTTACCATGGACTTTACCAATATGTCTTTCGGCCAGGGCCTGCTCATCTCTGCCTTCAGCATTCTGATTGTCTTTCTGGTCCTGGTCTCCATCTCCTACCTGGTCGATCTGACCGCTTTCTTTGTCAACCGCAAGACCAAAGTCAAGGAGAAGGCAGGGGGAGGGGAGACCCCGGAAGTAGAGATTTTGGAGCCAGTCAGCGACCAGCGGACCGTGGCTATCGTCATGGCCGCCCTGGCCAGCATGCAGAGCCCTGACAGCGCCTTTGTCATCCGTCATATCCACCGCCAGAAGGCCCCGCTATCCGACTGGGAAGCGGCGGCTCTCCGGGAATCATCCCGGCGCCCATCATAGAAGGGAATCCAAGCCAAATGACCATCAAGAACTTCCGCATTGTGATCGACGGGGTGGAACACTTCGTCCAGGTTGAAGAGATCAAGTCTGACCAGCCGGCCCCGGCCAGCGTACCGGCCGCCAGACCGGCACCGGCCGCCCGACCGGCGCCCGCTGCAGCACCAGCCACCCCCAGCCCGGCCCCGGCAGCCGCCGCCGGCGGCCTCACTGCCCCCCTCCAGGGGACGGTCCTTGACATCCCGGTCAAGCCAGGCCAGGCGGTCAAGGCCGGTGACATCCTGGTCGTGATTGAAGCCATGAAGATGGAAAATGAGATCCTGGCCCCGGCCGAGGCGGTCGTGGATCAGATTTCAGTCAACAAAGGGGATGTAGTCCGGGCAGGTGACCTGCTCCTCTCTTTCCGCTAGGAGACCGCCATGCTGCAGATCCTTATCAACTTTTTAAAAACCTCAGGGATAGTCGAGCTCTTCCGTTTCGATACCCCGCTTTTCGGCCTTATGCTGCCGGGCAAGCTGATCATGATCGGCCTTTCCTGCTTCTTCATCTACCTGGCCGTCAAGAAGGGCTATGAACCCTATCTGCTCATCCCCATCGCCTTTGGCATGCTCCTGGCCAACCTGCCCCTGGCCGGCCTCATGGCCGGGCCCCTGGGCGACCAGCCGGGTGGCCTCCTCTACTATCTCTACCAGGGGACTTCCTTAGGGATCTATCCCCCCTTGATCTTTCTTTGTATCGGGGCGGGGACTGACTTTGGCCCCCTGATTGCCAATCCCAGAAGCCTGCTTTTGGGGGCAGCGGCCCAGTTGGGCATCTTTGCCACCTTCCTGGGTGCCATGGCTATGAAATTCACCCCGGCCCAGTCGGCCTCCATCGGCATCGTGGGCGGGGCAGACGGGCCCACGGCCCTCTTCTTGACCAGCCGCCTGGCCCCCGAGCTTCTGGGCCCTATTGCCATTGCCGCCTATTCCTATATGGCCCTGGTCCCGGTTATCCAGCCGCCCATCATCAAGGCCCTGACCACCCAGAAGGAAAGGGAGGTCAAGATGGAACAGCTAAGAGAGGTCAGCCAGACTGAGAAGATCCTCTTCCCCCTCGTGGTCACCCTCTTTACCATCCTCCTCCTGCCTTCGGCCGCCTCCCTGATCGGCATGCTCATGCTGGGCAATCTCTTGAAGGAATCGGGCAAGGTCCCCCTCCTGGTCAAGGCCATCCAGGAATCACTCATGTACATTGTCTCCATCCTTTTGGGACTGACGGTAGGGGCCACGGCCTCGGCCGAGTCCTTTTTGACCCCCCAGACCCTCATGATCGTGGGCCTGGGCCTGGCCGCCTTCTCCTTCGGGACAGCCGGCGGGGTCCTCTTGGGCAAGCTCATGTATGTCCTGACCAAGGGCAAGGTCAATCCCATGATCGGGGCCGCCGGTGTCTCGGCCGTCCCCATGGCCGCCCGGGTGGTCCAGAAGGAAGGCCAGAAGTACAATCCCTCCAACTACCTGCTCATGCATGCCATGGGACCCAACGTGGCAGGCGTCATCGGCTCGGCCGTGGCGGCAGGTCTCTTGCTCAGCTTCTTTGGCTAGATAAGGAGTCCATATGAAAGCCTTTGATGTCATGGAAACCACCATCCAAAAGGTCCATGAGGCCATCCAGGCCGGGGACCTGACGGTCAGGGCCCTGGTGGAGGCCTACCTGGCCCGGATCCAGGCCTATGACCAGGCCGGCCCCAAGCTCAATGCCATTATCCTGGTCAACCCCAAGGCCCTGGAGGAGGCAGACCGCCTGGACCGCCTCTACCAGGAGACCGGCCGCTTTTCAGGCCCCCTCCACGGGATCCCCGTCCTCTTGAAGGACAATGTGGACACGGGGGACATGGCCACCACAGCCGGCTCCAAGTCCCTGGAGGGCTTTGTCCCCGACCAGGATGCCTTCATCACCAAGCGCTTGCGGGAGGCCGGGGCCATCATTTTGGCCAAGACCAATCTTCATGAATTTGCCATCTGGGGGGAGACCATCAGCTCCATGCTGGGCCAGTCGGTCAACCCCTATGACCTGACCCGGACCCCGGGCGGCTCCTCGGGAGGAACCGGGGCGGCGGTGGCCGCCAACTTTGGCCTGATCGGGATCGGGACCGACACCATCAACTCCATCCGCAGCCCGGCCTCTGCCTGCTCGACGGCCGGCATCCGGCCCACCGTGGGCCTGGTCAGCCGGACCGGCATCGTTCCCTACAGCCTGACCCAGGATACCTCAGGTCCCATCTGCCGGACGGTGGAGGACTGTGTCAGGACCCTGGATGTCCTGGCCGGTTACGACCCCCAGGACCCGGAGACAGCCTGGTCTGTGGGCCGGACCCCTGACTCCTATCTGCCCTATCTGAAAAGCGAAGGACTGGAAGGCAAGCGGATCGGTGTCCTCCAAAGCTTCTTTGGCAAGGAGGCCATCAACCAGCCGGTCAACCGGGTCATGGAGGAAGCCCTCAAGGTCTTCGAGGCCGGCGGGGCCCGCCTGGTCCTGGTGGAAGAGGACCTGGACTCCGACTGGATGATCCGGGAGGTCTCGGTCCACCTGGACGACTTCAAGGCCCACCTCAATGGCTACCTGTCCAAGCTGCCGGCCCGGGCCCCGGTCCACTCAGTGGAGGAGATCATCGAGAGTGGCCGCTATCATCCCGGTATTGAGGCTAATCTCAAGACGGCCCTCAGTCTGGATGTGGGCACCCCCCGCTACAATGAGAAAAGACTCCGCCAGCTTGCCCTTCGGACCAAGATCATGACCCTCATGGCCGACCAGGACCTGGATGCCCTGGTCTACCCCCACCAGCAGCAGCTGGTCTGCAAGATCGGGGAGGGCCAGCAGCAAAGAAACGGGGTCCTCTGTTCAGCCACAGGCTTCCCCTCCCTGGCCGTCCCGGCAGGCTTTGCCCCCGACCCCCAGGCCCCCCTGGGTGTCCCCGTCGGCCTGGAGATCATAGGCCGGCCCTTCTCTGA
>CAZKLG010000048.1:0-8420 GCA_964553675.1 uncultured Mageeibacillus sp.
TGAAGGCAAAGAGGACCACGAAGCCAAAACCGTCAAGGGCCGCCATGAGGGATGCAATCTTTTCCCGTCCTGTCGTAGCGTAAAAGTTCTGCAAGAGACTGTTAATGGCATAAAAAGGAAGGCTGAGGGAAAAGAGGCGGAGGGCTGGAACCATGACAGCCAGATCCTGGGCGGATACAATACCAAACCATCCGCCCACCAGCTGGGGCCAGGCCAGGAAGAAGCCCGTCATGAGGCTGCTGGCCAAGAGGATGACCCGGCTTGCTGCCTTGGCAGAGGCCCGCATGCCATGGGTGTCTCCCTCACCATAAAGAGTGCCCAGGATGGGCAGCATGGCGTCCGAGGAAGAGGAAACAAAGATGGCTGTAATGGCCAGGGCATTGATACAGACCGCCATGGCCGCCATGCCCGGAGGCCCCAGGCTGGCCATGATAAGCGAATTGAGTACGGCGGACCGGAGCAGGGAGGTCCCCTGGTTCAAGCCCTTGGGGAGTCCGATGCGAACAATATTCCCCAAGAGGGACCAGAGTTTTTTCCCAGGCCATACAAAATGAAAGCTGCGCTTTTTTGAAAAGAGATAGGGAAGCACCAGGACCGCACCTGCCAGATAGCCAAGGGTGGTCGAAAGGCCGGCCCCTGCAATGCCCAAGCCCGCATAGCGGATCAGGATATAGTCCAGGACCAGATTGACGGCATTGGCGACCAGAGCCACCAGCGCCGAGGCCCTGGGATTCCCGTCCAGGCGATGGAATTGGGCCAGGCCGAAGGAGAATGAGAGCGGCAGGCCTGCCAGCACCAGGGGTCTCAGGTAAGCCAGGACCTGACCTTGCACCTGGGCATTCCCCCGCGATAGGGCAACTGACAAGGGGTCTGCCAGAAGATAAATACCAAGGGCATAAAGGGTGATGCAAAGGAGTCCCGACAGCAGGCTGACCGTGAAGAGTTGATCAGCGGCCTTGTGGTCTCTGCGCCCCTTGACAATGGAGGCCGTCGTCAAACCACCCACCGAGAAGAGCATATGAAGGAGATTGATCCCGTAGATCACCGGTGCAGCAAGGCCGACGGCTGACAGGGCCAGGCTGCCCAGCAGTCTGCCTACAATGATGCTGTCAACAACCGTCGCCAGGGAAATCGCAGAGGACATGAGAAGGGCCGAGAAGAGAAACTCCCGGAATTTTTTTGTTACCAGCAGCTGGTTTCGTGCGTACATCGCTTGACCGCCTCAGGATTTCTCCTGCCAAGGGCTGGATCATGGGCAGCAGGGTCATCCCCATCAGCCACAGTATTCCTCCCTATGCCTCTTCATCATAGTAATTATTATACTGTTATTCTCCCAGGAAAACGAATAAATTGCCGAAAAATGCTCGTTCAAATGGTATAGTTTACCTATATCATTGCAATATCTTATGCGACAACTCCTCACCGTGCCGCTGACAGAAAGGGCTTTCACATGTATAACCTCTTGGACGCCATCCGGGAACAGGCCCGGAGGACACCGGACAAGGCCGCCCTCATCTTTGAAGGACAGTCGATAAGCTATGCCGGATTGGACAGGGCAAGCCGGGCCGTCGCATGCCGATTGAAGGCGCAGGGTCTGCTGCCAGGCACCATTGTCCCCGTCCTCTTCCCACGGGGCCTGGAAGCCCTGGTCGCCGCCATGGGCGTTCTCAAGGCCGGTGCCGCCTTTGTCATGGTTAACAGCCATGACCCCAAGGAGCGAATCGACTTCCAACTAAAAGACGCAGGCGGCTTTCCTCCAGTCGATAAAAGATTCCTGACCGACTGTCTCAAAGACGACAATGACGCCAGTTGCCAGGATATCCGGCCTGGCCCCCAAGACCCCGCCCTGGTGGTCTATACCTCCGGCTCTACCGGCAAACCCAAGGGGGTGGTCAACGCCTGGCATGCCCTGAACCTAGCCCTTGACGCCATGGTTTTGGGCCGAAGTGATCAGGATGTATTTTTATCCACCCTTAGCCATACCTTTATCGGCATCACCGCAGACAGCCTGGTCGCCTTGTATCTGGGGGCCACCCTCCACATCGCATCAGAGGAAGTCCGTCGGGATGCGGATGCCTTGCTGGCCTACAGCAGACAGCATGCCATCACCACGGCCATCCTGCCGCCCCAGTTGCTTTCAGAAGTCCTGGACCGGGGCCAGGTGCCCATGCGCATCATCCTGACAGGCTCAGAAAGAGTGTCGGGGATCCATAGTGACAGCATCCAGCTTTACTGCCTCTACGGTGCCAGCGAGACCTGCGGCCCTTTTACCAGCTTCCTCATTGACAAAGCTTACCCAAGCACTCCCTGCGGCCTGGCCGGCCCGGGCAGCGCGATTTATATCCTTGACGAGGAGGGCCGTCGCCTCCCCGCCGGTCAGACAGGAGAGATCTGTGTCAGCGGGCAAATCGCAGACGGCTATCTTAACCTGCCCCAGCTCAGCCAGGAAAAATTCATTCCCAACCCCTTCGCCCAAGGCCAGGGGGACGACAGGCTCTTTCGGACCGGTGATCTGGGCTTTCTGAGGGAGGACGGCGTCCTGGAATACGTCGAACGCAAGGATTGGATGCTGAAGATCCGCGGATTCCGGGTGGAACCCGGTGAGATCGAAGCCACCATCGTCCAGCAGACGCCTGCCCGCCAGGCCGTGGTCACCAGCTATAAAAACGCATCCGGACAGGAGAGCCTTTACGCTGTCTATACCGCCGATCAGACCCTGCCGGCCAGCGCAGTTGAGGAGGCCATTCGCGACTTCCTTCCTGACTATATGCTACCGGCCCTCATGGAACAGGTGGAATCCCTGCCCTTGAACCCCAATGGCAAGGTCGACCGCAAGGCCATTAAAGCCCCGGATATTGAGCGTTTCAAGGCAGAATACCAAGCCCCTTCCAATTCAAAGGAAGAAACCCTCTGCAAGGCCTTTGCCCAGGTCCTGGGCCTTGACCGGGTGGGTATTTTGGACGATTTTGTCCTCCTGGGAGGCGACTCCATGTCCGCCGTCCGCTTGCAGTCCATCCTGCCGGACCTGGAACTTTCCCTCCTCTTTAGCCTGCGCACGCCCAAGGCACTTGCCTCTGTCGACTCTGAAAAGTGGGAACTCCCGACCGCGGCAGACCGCAGGCATTGGCCCCTGACTGATGCCGAAAGCCAGATGGTGGCCGAATATGCCCTCCACCCCGGCACCCTGGCCTACAACATTGAAGACACCCTGTCACTCAAGGGGACAATTGATGCCGATCGCTGGGAGAAAGCGCTGAAGGCATTGGTGGCCCGCCACCGCATCCTCCGCTCCTCCTATCCCATACATGAGGGCGAATACAGCCATGTGATCCAGGACCAGGTCCCGGTGGACCTTCTCCGCCTTGAATGTCCGCCGGATGAAGTTGAAGACCGGATAAAAGACCTGAACCGGCCCTATGATCTGGAAAAGGGCCCCCTCTTCCGCTTCAGCCTCCTGGTGACCGGGCCCGACAGCGGGGTCCTGGTCCTGGCCTTCCACCACATCGTCCTGGACGGTTCCTGTGCCGGAATCCTCATAAAGGATCTGGAAGACCTCTATAAGGGAAAAAGGCTGCCCCCTCCCGGCCCGGATCTCTTTGACTGGGCAGTCTGGCGGAAAGAACATCCGCGAAGCCCGGAAGCTGAAGCCTTTTTCATGGACATGTTCCAGGATAGTCTGCCTGAATATGAGATGCCCACCCATCCCATCCGACCGGAGAAACTTCCCATCCCCGACCAGACCCTGGAATGGACCATGGCCGCAAAAGCCATTGACGACAGCGCCCGCCATCATGGCGTGACTGCCTACACCCTCATGATGGCGGTCATCGGCATGGTGTTGGGCAAATATACGGCCAGTGAGGATGTGGTGGTCGGTGCCGCCATGAGCGGCCGGGCCCAGGCCAACAGCCGGTCCATCATAGGCATGTTTGCCAACACTGTCCCTGTCCGGATGAAACCCCAGGGCACCAGCCCTTTTGATGCCTACCTTGCCCAGGTCAAGGCTCTGCTCGACGATGCCAAGCGTTATCAGGACTATCCCCTGCACCAACTTGTCCGCAAGCTGGAGCTGGACCGGGTCCCCTCCCGAAATCCGGTCTACGATCTCCTGGTCAACTACATAAGCCGTTTACCCGTCATAGAGCCTGACGATGTCGAGGCCCTCTACCAGCACCGGGCCAACCAGCGCCTCCCTATCGACCTGCAGCTGGAGATCTTCCGGGAGGGGGACGACATGCGCTTCCAGCTGTCCTATTCCCAGGCCCTCTACCTGCCCGAGATTGTGGAAAATATGGCCGACCAGCTCAGGGTCAGTCTGGAGCGGGTCTGTGCCGACCCCGGACTTTCCCTGTCTGAGGCCCTGGATTTGCCAGAAGAACAGCGCCGCCGCCTCCTCATAGACTTTTCCGGGATGGAAAATAATGAGGCCAGGGGCCTGACCGTCGTGGACCAGTTCAGGGAAGTGGTCAACCGTTTGCCCGGCCAGCCGGCTGTCCGCTCCCAGGATATCCTGCTTGACTATGCCGCCCTTGACGACCTGACTGACCGCCTGGCCTGCCAACTGTCCCGAAAGGGCATAGGGCGGGGCGACCGTGTGGGCGTCCTGGTAGGCCGAAACGAGATGATGCCTATCGGGGGTCTGGGAGTCCTGAAGAGCGGGGCGGCCTACCTGCCCCTTGATCCCAGCTACCCTGCCGACCGGCTGGAGTTCATGCTCCAGGATGCCGGCGTAAAGCTCCTTGTCGCTGACCAGGCCCTGTGTGAGGTTATCCCGGACTTCGACGGAGAAATCCTCTTCACAGACGAAATCGGTGACCTGCCCCTGGGCGACCTGCCCCCGGGCCCTCGGGAGGAAGACCTCTTTGTCATCCTCTACACCAGCGGGACCACCGGAAAACCCAAGGGGGTCTGCATCCATCACGACAATATGACCCACTTTTGCGCCTGGTATCGAAGGTACTACGGGGTAGAAGAAACAGACGGCGTGGCCGCCTACGCCAGTTTCGGTTTCGATGCCTGCCTCATGGACCTCTACCCAGCCCTGACCGCCGGCGCCATGGTTCACATCATTCCTGAAGCCATGCGCCTGGACGTTGAAGCGATTGATCGCTACTTCGAGGAGCAGGGGGTGACCCTGGCCTTCATGACCACCCAGCTGGGCCGCCAGTTCGCTGATAATAGGGAGGGACGATCGCTCCGCCACCTGTCAACCGGGGGTGAAACCCTGGTACCTATCGGCCCGTCGGCTTCCTATAATTTCCATAACCTCTACGGGCCCACCGAAGGGACCATCATCTCCACGGCCTTTCCGATCGACCGCCTATACGACCGGGTGCCCATCGGGAAACCGGTCGACAACACCCGTATCTACATCCTGGACAATCACAACCGTCTAGCGCCTATCGGGGTGCCGGGCGAGCTCTGCATTGCGGGGCGGGGGGTTGCCCACGGCTATTTGGGCCGTCCTGAACTGACCGGGGAGAAGTTTGTCCCCAACCCCTTTTCGGAAGAAGACGATTACAGCCGCCTTTACCGGACCGGCGACCTGGTCCGCTATCTCCCGGACGGCAACCTCGACTTTGTCGGCCGGCAAGATTTCCAGGTCAAGATCCGGGGCTTCCGGGTAGAGCTGCCCGAAATTGAGGGGCGGATCCGGGCCTTTCCCCCGGTAGAGGATGCCGCGGTCCTTGCCATGGATGCGCCCGGCGGGGGCAAATGCGCCGTGGCCTATGTGGTCATGGAGGGGACTTTGGATGTAGCAGAGCTCAACCGCTTTATCGAGGAGACCCTGCCCCCCTACATGGTGCCCGCAGCCACCATGCAGGTGGACCGGATCCCCCTCAACCCCAACGGCAAGGTGGACCGGAGAAAACTGCCGGCCCCCCGCTTCGCCGAGGACAAGCCAAGTGAGGCGACCGAATTCGTCCAGACTGATCTTGGCAAGGCCATTGCCCAGGTCATGGAGGAAGTCCTGGGCCACAGCCACTTTGCCCCTTCAACCAATTTGCTCCAGGTCGGCCTGGCCTCGCTTGGGGCCATCAAGCTCTGCAGCCTCCTGAAAAAGCGTTTCGGGGTGGCGCCCTCTGTCCAGGAACTCCTGGCCAATCCCACGCCCCTCTTCATTGAAAATAAGATCATCAGCGATTTGCTGGATCAGGGAGCTGAAGGAAAAGAAGTGGTCACCCCGGACGGTGATCTCCCTCCCGCAGACGGTGCCTATCCCCTGTCCGGCAGTCAGATGGGGGTCTACCTGGACTGCCTGAAAGACCCCGACAGCCTGAGCTACAATATCCCCTCCCGCCTGGCCCTGCCCATAAGCCTTGACGCCGAGAGGCTGGCGGCCTCCATTCGAACCGTCCTGGAAGGCCATCCCGGCATCCGCGTCCGGATCGAGGAGGGTCCTGAGGGCATCCGGCAGATTCCGCTGGAGTCGCCCCTTCAGGTCGACCGCCTGCGCCTGACAGAGGAAGCAGCAGAATCCTTTGCCAAAACTTTTGCCCGACCCTTCGACCTGGCCAAGGGGCCCCTCTACCGGGTGGCCCTGGTAGAAAGCCCCCAGGCCCTCCTGGTCTTTTCCGATTTTCATCATGTCGTCTTCGACGGGGCCTCCATGGACCTCTTCCTCAAAGAAGTGGGCCAGGTCTACGAGGGTGGCAAGCCCCTGCCCGAAGAGATGGCCGGACATACTTATGGACGTTGGGAAATGGAAGAGGAGGCCAAGGGCGCCTGGGAAGGCCACCGGGCCTATTTTGCCGACCTCCTCCAGGATATCGAGTCTGCCAGCGAACTGGTCGCCGACCTGCCGGGCAAAAAAGAGGGCCGCTTGCTAAAGGCGGAATGCCCGGTAGACCGACAGGCAGCCGAGGCCTTCTGCAAGAAGGAAGGCTTGACCCTGGCGGGCCTCTTCCTGGCCGCCACCAGCTATTGCCTGAGCCGCTGGACAGGCAGCCCCTCAGTCAGCCTGTCCACTATCAGCAGCGGCCGAAGTGACATCCGCCTTCTCAACACGTTTGGCATGTTCGTCCGCACGCTGCCCCTGGTTATCTCCATGGGCCAGGATCAATCCGTCCTGGATTACATCCGGGAGGCCCAGGCTTCCCTCCATGCCTCCATCTCCCATGAGGCCTATCCTTATACCCTGATCGCTCAGGAACACGGCTATCAGCCCAGCATCATGTACACCTATGAACTGGGGGTCTTATCGGACTACCGGATTGGCGGTCAGCCTGCCCGCATCCAGGAGCTGAGCACTCAGGCACCCAAGTTCAAGCTATCCATCCATATTGAAGAGCGGGGGCCCGATACAGTTTTCTCAGTCCAATATAATGACGCCCTTTATTCCGCCCCCATGATGGAGAAGCTGGCAGAGAGTCTGGCCTTCACCTTCTCCCAGATGCTGGCCGGCCCGCAAGAAAAGGTTAAAGGCCTCTCACTTATGACCGAGAAAGAGGCCGCCCTTATCAGGAGCTTCCAACCAGCCAGCCCTCCCCCCCTGCCCTGCCCCCTCCTGCACGGGATGTTTGAGGAGGCAGCAGACCGGTCGCCTGAGGCCACCGCCCTCATGGCCTGTGAAGGTCAATACAGCTACAGTCAGCTGGAGGCCGAAGCCAACCGGATCGCCAATGCCCTGCTGGACCTGGGCCTGGCGCCCGAAGACCGGGTGGCCTTCCTCCTGCCCCGGACCGGGCGGATCCTCATGACCATGCTGGGCATCCTGAAAGCCGGTGGCGCCTATGTCCCCCTGGATCTGGAGTATCCCAAGGGGCGGGTGGAACAAATCCTGGCTGACAGCCAGGCCAGATATCTCATCACAAATGAGGACTGGCGGGCCGACTATCCGGAGGCCCTGGATATTGACCAACTTCGCGCCCATCCGGATGCCGGCCGCCCGGACATTGAGGTCAAAGATGACCAGCTTGCCTACATCATCTATACCTCCGGCTCCACAGGTAAACCCAAGGGGGTCATGATCGAACACCTTGGCATTGCCAATTACCTGACCCCGGCGCCTGAGAATAGTCATATTCATGCCCTGGTCGAGGGCGCCAGCTCCATGATGTCCATCACCACCGTGACTTTTGACATGTTCCTGAAAGAGAGTATGGCCGCCCTCTGCAACGGACTGACCCTGGTCTTTGCCGGCGCGGAAGCGGCAAGAGACCCGGTCAGGCTGGCCGAGCTCTTTGAGGAAACGGGAGCCGATGCCTTCAACGCCACCCCCTCCCGGATGATGGAGTATATCTCTTATCCGGCCCTGCTGACGGCCATCCGCCGCTGCCGGGTCATCATGGCAGGGGCCGAGAAATACCCGGCCCAGCTCATGGAGCGGCTAAGAGAGGGTCAGGGGCAGAAGGCCCGTCTCTTTAACACCTATGGACCGACAGAGATCACCGTCTCCTCCAATGCCAAAGAACTGACAA
>CAZKLG010000049.1:0-2668 GCA_964553675.1 uncultured Mageeibacillus sp.
CAGGGCCGGCAGATCCCCGGGGGTCCGGGAGGTGACCAGGTGTCCCGATACCACGACCTCCTGGTCCAGCCAGCGGGCGCCGGCATGGATGAGATCGTCCTTGATGGAGTAGAAGGAGGTGACCTCTTTGCCCTTCAAGTCACAGCAGGATGCCAGCATCCAGCCACCGTGGCAGATGGCAGCGATGGGTTTTTCCAATTGGTCAAAGGCGCTGACCAGGTCCCGGGTAGCCTCTGTCCGCCTCATGTAATCAGGTGAGAAACCACCGGGGATGAAGAGGGCCTCATAGTCCTCGGCCTCTACCTCTGCCGAGCTGTGGCTCGAGGTCATGGTCAAGCCGCTCTTGCTGGCGTAGCTTTTGCCCTTCTCGGGCCCCACCAGGTGGACTTCAAAGCTTTCCTTCAGCCGATGGTAGGGGTAGATAAGTTCATGTTCATCGAAGAGATTTTCGATCAGGATTGCAATTTTTTTCATGAGTTCAACCTCCTGGGTCGGGTCTGTCCGACTTAGGGACAGGTCAATTTAACAAAGGCCTTCCCGCCGGGCCCGACAAGAGGGTCATGCAAGAAGGCCTGGCAGGTAGGCAAGCCGGTCTGGCGGACTAGCCTTTTCTAATGCTTACTCGATTGTGATGGCTTCGGTGGGGCAGGATTCGCGGGCTTCTTCTGCACTCTCTTCCAGGTCGGGCGTGACCTCGCCGATCACGTGGGCTAAACCATCATCACCCATTTCGAAGACTTGGGGGCAGATGGATTCGCACAAGGCGCATCCGATACAAAGATCATGGTCTACACTGGCTTTCATTGGGACAACCTCCTCTGTTGCGGGCGAAAACGCTCTGGTTAAAAAGTCCTTCTCCCATGATACATCTGATTCCCCGGTCAGACTAGCCGAGTCATAAAGGGTGATCAGGGGGAGAGGGTCTTTCTTTTTGCCAGACTTTTTTGGACCATGGCCAAGAGCGGGGTCAGGAAGGCCGCCACAAAGGCCCCCGAAAAACCATTGTTATAAAGGTTCATGCCCCCGTGCAGGTAACCGATATTGAGGACCATGGACACATGAATGAAGCCGGCCAGGATTCCCGCCAGAGGCCCAAAAGAACCGGAAATAGGGGCCAGGGTGGATCCAAAGAGGACGGCGATCATATCCACGGTATTGCTGGGGTCGTGCATGTTGAGGATGGAGGCCAAAAAAGCACCCATGAAAACCGGGACCGTGTTGAGGAGGTGTTTGCCGTAAGCCGAAAAGCCAATGATGGTGAAAAGAGCGCCCAGGCTGGGGCCGTTGATCTGGCCGCCCACGATCATGATATAAGACCAGGAAATGAAACCCATGATGGCCATATTGATCAGGGTCACCCCATAGCCGCAGCTTTCAACGAAATCACATCGGAGGCGACCGGAGCGTTTGACCAGTCGATGGTAGTTGAGAAAGGACCACTTGTTTTTTCGAAGGCCCACCAGGAGAAGGATGAGGCAAAGGGACAAAATAGCAGGACTGAGGATCAGGTTGTTGCCGGAAGACAGGATGGAGACCGTATTGACCTGGAGGTCGAACATCCGTAAGAGGCCTGTTGCCACCATGCCGATAATACCGGCGGCAAAACCCGTGTTGTAGAGATTGTAGCCCTGATGAAAGCTGAAGAAGGCCTCGGACAGGGGGGCCACGATGAAGCCGATCAGGAGCCCGGCCAGATAGCCAGCCATGATACCTTTCCAGACAGGAAAGCCCATACCAAAACTCAAGGTGCTGACCAAAGGACCCAGGGCTGTCGCATAGAGGCTGGTCAAGATTAAGTCTTTGAAAGGCCGCTTGTTGACACGGGCGTAAAGCCAGGTGCCCAGGGTGATGGGGAAGGAGTTGAAGATGGTCTTGCCAAAGAAGGCAAAACCGCAAACGGTAATGATGGCCGCCATGGCGGCTCCGTTGATTTTGACGCCATGACGGCGCAGGAGCAGGACTGAGAGCAAACCGACAAAACCGGCATTTAAAAAAGCAGCTCCCAGGCCTCCGATGGCCATATAGTCTGTGATCAGGTTGCTGGGGGACAGTTGGATGCGGATGAGGCCGCGAAAAATCTCACCTGGATGGTCCAGGACAAAGGCGGCGGCAATCAGGAAGAGGCAAAGACTGTAAAGATGACTGTAGTCGCCCTGCCTTCGTATGGCCAGAACTGGTATCGTAGGCCTCCTAACGGATTGGCCTGGGCGGGGACTGCGGGATCTGCCCCCGCCCGCCAATCGATCTTTTGGAAAACATTTTTTCCAGTATGTAGGGAAGCTTTCCTGACGTCAATAGCCAGGGGGCAACAAATATTTGGTTGATTTCCAACTGGGGTCACAAGTGCTTAGCGGGAGGATCCCCTCTCTTTTACATCACGGCGGATCTGCTCAAAGCTGCTCTCGTCCAGGCGGCCCGTCTTTCGAAAGCTACCGATGGACTGGGACAGGACCTGGTAATTGAGTTCGGTTCCTTGTGAGTCGGCCAGGTAGTCCATGGCCCGGTCAGGGGCGATGCCAAAGGCGCCCGCTGTGACGATGGCATCGATATTGGCGCCCAGGAAGATGAACTCCCAACCATAGTCTTTTTGCTGGGTTTCCACCATCTTTTTGATCATGTCCGGGCTGTATTCCCGGCTGGCGTTTTCCTGGCCGTCTGTGATGACGAC
>CAZKLG010000049.1:2768-5079 GCA_964553675.1 uncultured Mageeibacillus sp.
TCATGTCCGGGCTGTATTCCCGGCTGGCGTTTTCCTGGCCGTCTGTGATGACGACGACAATAACCTGGTCTGCCCGGTAGTCTGGATCGGTCTTCTTTTGGACATTAATGATCTTGTGGAGGGTTTGCCCCATGGCGTCCAGGAGTGCCGTGGTCCCGCCTGCCTGGTAGTCTCTGTCGGTCAAGGGGCTGACGGCCTGGATGTCGATCCGGTCATGGAGAAGTTGATAGCGATTGTCAAAGAGGGCAGTGGTGATCCGGCAGGGTCCCTCGACGGCCTTTTGTTTTGTCAGCATGGCGTTGTAACCGCCGATGGTGTCGGACTCCAGGCCGGCCATAGACCCGCTCTTGTCCAGGATAAAAATAAGTTCTGTCAATTTTTTTGTCATGGTGATTGTTCCTCCCTTGCGGTGATGTCATCACTTTAGGGGAGGGCAAGGGGGAAAGGGTCGCCTGCCAGGCGACAAATGCCGCTAGCCGCCTAAGAGGGGCTGGTCGTAGCTGAAGAGGACTTCATTGATCTGGTAGATATTGTAAAGTTCCCGGGAAATGAAGTATTCCAGGATGACATCGAAGAGGACAGCGGGCGAGAGGGCAAAGCCGGCCCGGGCCAAAAGATCCCGGGTCTCAGCCAGGGAGAGTTCAAGGGCGACCGCCAGGGCCAGCACAGTCCGCTTGCCAGGCCGGTAGTCATCATTGCTCCGGATCTTGGAAAAGAGTTTACGGTCCAGATTGGCCCGCTTATAGACCTCTACATCGGTCTTCCCCTTCTTGTCGATCAGTCTCAGGAGAAGACGGGAGAAGGGTTCATCCAATTGATCGATCAAATCCTCCCAGGGGGCTGATGATTCGAGCAGAGTGGGTACTGCCTTGCGGCCCAGGGTCCTTCGTTCAATATCCAGAAGTCGCCGCCTGGGCTTGGGCCGATCCAGATAGTGTTCATCGATGTAACTTTCCACCTGGCCCAGGAGTTGGCGGCTGACCGAGAAGGCCGCCTTGTCAAAGACGGCCAGGATGACCTGCAGGTCCTCCTGATCCAGGAAGTCGGTGATGGCGGAGGTGGCCACCCGGAGGGCTTCCTCCTTGGGATAGCCATAGATGCCGGATGAAATCAGGGGGAAGGCCACGCTTTGGCACTGGTTCTCGACTGCCCGTTTCAGGGCATTGGTATAGGCCGACCTGAGGGCCGCTTCACTCCCTGCCTTATCATCTTCCCTGTAGACAGGTCCGGCGGCGTGGATAATATATTTAGCGGGTAAATTGAAGGCTGGTGTGATGACGGCTTCCCCGGTCTTGATAGGGGCCAGCTTGTCACAGGCGGCCTGGAGCTCCCGGGGGCCGGCCGCCTTGAAGATGGCCCCGCAGACACCACCTCCCATGAGCAGGTCTGTATTGGCGGCGTTGACGATGGCGTCGACTTCCAGTTTGGTGATATCCTGGCGGACAATGGTGAAGGGCATGGACTTACCTCGCTTTTGTCCAGTTTACAACATAGAAACTGACCAGTCTTCGCTGACTGTCTGCTACTACTGTCTGCAAAAGCTTGTGGCCGTCTTTTTGTCCATGATGTTATGGGCAACCGCTATGGCCTTCGATATATGTCACGCCTATGCGCTACTTCGAAGATTAAGATGATCAGTTCATGATCTTTGAATTCTGCAAATAGACGGTAGTCACCCAGACGGTAGTGCCAAACGCCTTTTAATCTGCCCGTCAAGGCTTTCCCTTGTAATTTTGGATTATCCGTATCAACAAGATTTTTGATAACCCAATTCTTTATCAATCGCTTAGTCGGAGGGTCGAGTTTTTTGATTTGTTTGATGGCCGATTCACTGAATCTGACTTGATAGAACACGGCTAGACCTCAAGCATGTCCCAAACTTCAGTATGATCATAATGTTTTTCCGCGCACGCTCTTTCCAGTGCACCAGCAAGCCTGGACTCATCAAGCGATAAATCGTCTTCAATCTTTTCCATAATGGCCTCGCGGACAAATGCCGATAGATTCAAATTATTGATTGAAACGTATTCTTTTATGAATTTTTCATCTTCTTCGTTCAAGCGAAAAGAAATGCTTGCCATGGCCTGCCTCCTTACTGCAAATGTTGTAATACTGTAATACTGCAATACAATTATAAGGCCTGTGCGGGATAAATCAAGTTGCCCTCTAGCCATTGATGGATCATTGATTAGTATCTGCGATTTAAAGAGCTAGCATAGATAACTGTGTTTTGCCGTTTTGCCTCAGATCCTCAGTCTTCCTCTGACGAGGATTCTCCCCTGTGTATCTCAAAGAAGGCTTCCCGGCTCAT
>CAZKLG010000049.1:5179-8321 GCA_964553675.1 uncultured Mageeibacillus sp.
CTTCCTCTGACGAGGATTCTCCCCTGTGTATCTCAAAGAAGGCTTCCCGGCTCATCTCATAGAAGACTGCGCTTCTCCAATTGCCCTCTTGATCCCGCCAAATGTTTTTCTTGATGCCCGTCTTTTTTGCCTTTAATTTCTGCTCATAGACATGCTGGGCCCGCTTGTTCTCAAGCAGGGTGTCCCAAATGATCCGGTCGATGGGTGACCGGGTCTTGATCCTTTGGTCGGTGAAAAGAAAGTTGAAGAGCATCTTTATTATTTTTGGACCGTAACCCTGATTCTGATAATCCGGATCACAGAGTTTCCAGCCCGGATAGGCGGCCCCGTCCCCCTTCAGCCGATAACTCAGCTCTCCCACAGCCTTGCCATCAATCTCGATGATGCAGCGCTGATTCAGAGAACCTTCCCAGGCACGGATACTTTTTTCGGTCTCCTGGAGTGTTTGCCCTACACCACGAGGGAAGCCGGCATGTGCCATGACCTGGCCGTCATTCCACCAGCGGTTGAGTTGGGCTGCGTCCTCCAGCCGGACACTTCGGATGACTATGTTCTCATTTTCAATTCGCATACTGTCTCCCACAGAATTGTCAAAATATTGAGTGGCCTTTAAGTTGAAAGAAGCGGCTCCAGAAGCCATGAGGTCCGGAGCCGCTCTCAATTATCCTTGTTTTTCCCTTTGGGTTTACTCATTTTCGACAATGTATTTCAAGGTTTCCTTGATGGCGGCCACCACATCGTCTTCTTCATAGCCCAAGGCTTCCATGACAGGTTTGGGGTCGATATAAAGATCCCGGTTATTCATTTCGGCTCCCTTGGCCAAATGGATGCCGTGCTCCTTGCCATTTTCCTTGGCCTGGCGGTCCAGGTTTTCATAGACCGGCAACAGGGTCTCCAGGGGGAGGACCGGTACCTGGGTTTTGCCACTTTGTCCCAGGGCTTCGACCATCATCTGGTAGAAGGTCTGGTACTTCATGTTGATGCCGCCCAGGGCATAGGTCTTGCGGTGTTCGCCCCCTTCCATGGCCCCCCGGGCTGCCTGAGCCACCTGCTTGACGGTCACCATGGCGGTACCACCCTGGAGGGCGGGGAAGACATCCTGGCCCTTGATCTGGTCGGTGAACATCTTCCAGAGGGGCATGCGGCCGGGAATAGTGCCGAAGATGTAGGGAAGGCGGAGGCTGTTGACGACCATGGCCCCTTCCCCTTCCGCAAAGGCAATGTCTTCTTGCAGGATGCGGGTTTTGGGATAGCCATAATCGATCAGGTGGGTTTCCGGCCATCTTTGGGCGAACTCGGAGAAGTAGGAGCCGTAGACGACAAAGCGCTTGACGCCGCTTTGTCTGGCCAGCCTGACCAGTCTTTGGGTGGGCCTGACATTGGCCTCATAAAAGAAGGAGAAAGCAGGCGCATCGGGGACGATTCTTTCATCGGCGCCGATGGCATACATAACCCCGTAAATGCCCTCCAGATAGCCCAGGAGCTCCTCATCCGTCTTGTCATTGATGTCAAAGAGGTGACTTTCCACATTCAAGCCCTCAAAGAGATTCTCTGTGGGCATGGGGGGAAGGGAAATGGAGACTACATCGTAGTCATGCTTCAAAAGCTCCAAAGTGGTGTGATAGCCCAAGAGGCCAGTGCCGCCTAAAACCAAAATTTTCTTTTTCATGTAAACCTCCTTGCCAAAAGATGGCAAATGACGATTCTAATAGCCCGACTCAGGCCATTGGAATCGATTAGATTCAGTCTCACCCGTGAGGGTGCTGATCGGGTCGCTTCTCTTTACTTTTTAGTCGCTGGTCCGGTGAAAATCAAGTTTTGTCTGGATCTCGTCTCTATGTTACGGGCTCTGCCGGGATTCTTTAAGAGGGTTCTATGGATTTTTTCCTGATCCTGTCAAAAGTCGCATGGAGGAAGGCCGGGGGCAGGTAGATCAAGATCATGATGAGAATGGAAAGCTCATAGATCAAAGTCGTTTTACCGGAGGCTTTTCCCTTGAAACGATCCCGGAGGGCAGAGATGGCCATCCCATAAATATTGCCTACCTGGATCATGCGGATCATGGCCAAGATGATCAGGGCAGCCTCCTTGCCATATTCATCGACCAGCCTTTGCCAGGACTCTTTTGAAGCCTTGCCCTTCTCATCGGCATAATGCTGAGCAAAAAGAATGCCCAGCATTTCATTTTCGGGGATGTCTTTTATCTCTCCACCCAGGATGGCCTTGATTTCGTCCGGGTTCATTCCTTCTTCCAGGGCAAACTTGGTATGGGCATAGGAACAAGCTTCGCAACCGTTGACCTCCGTGACAGCCAGCATGATCCGCTCCTTGAACTGTGGGGATATGAGCTTGGCTTTGCGATTGATCCGCAGGTAGGGGATGCTTCGAAAGAGGAGGACCAGGGACTTGTAAAAGTCACCATGGCTGTATATGTTTTTGAAATACTGTTCTCTCATCATCTCTATCTATTCCAGCCATCAGCTTCCAGGAATACGATCCTTGTTTTTCTCATATTGCCTGAGGCCGGCCCTGATATCTGCTTTCAGGATGACATGCCTGAAGAAAAGGTTGCCCTTGGCTATGTCCTTTCCATAAAAATGGATATCCTTTTGCCGGCCCTTCTCAATCATGTCAATGTCAAGGCCTATGGCCTCCTTGAGACCGCAGGCAATAGACTGGCCCCTATCTGCATAGATTTTGGATTTGCCATTCATGGTAAATCCCGCTTTTTTCATCATGGCACCCATGAGCCCGGGCATATATTCAAGCCCGCCAAGGCTGTTGACATAGACCACCGGAAGGTCAAAAGCCTCCGCATAGCTCATACAAAGATAATCCCTGGACCTGATCTCCTCTGCCTCCTTTTTGGGGTCTGCCGGGCTCCCGTGGGGGAAGACGATCAGGACGAGTTTTTGATCTTTGGTATTGTCATAAAAATGCCGGCGCCTGGCGTCATAGCAAATGGCCAGGGCAACATTTCCAAATGGCATCTCGATGACACTGTCAAAGCATCCTCTTTTAAAGACCGCTGACTCAGCCTCGCTTTTTGTAATGATGCCGTATACCTGGCTTTCACCGGCAATCAGATAGCGATTAAAATAGTCACCGTCTTCATAATCAATATAGCCGACACCTAGATAGG
>CAZKLG010000050.1:0-7820 GCA_964553675.1 uncultured Mageeibacillus sp.
ATCGCCTTTTCCAACACGGCCATCCTGGCGGTGGCCTCCATTGTGATCGCTATCGTCTTTGGCATCGCTATTGGCCTGATATCCGGGACCAAGCCCTACTCTTTCATGGACAATTCCTCCATGTTCATTGCCCTCTTCGGTCTCTCGGTCCCCCCCTTCTATTTGGGTCTTTTGCTCATGCTTATCTTCAGTGTCATGCTGAAGTGGTTGCCTATCTCAGCCGAGATCAATTTCATTAACCTGATTTTACCGGCCATCACCCTCAGCATGAGAAGCCTGGCCACCATCGCCCGCATGACCCGGTCGAGCATGCTGGAGGTCATGAACCAGGATTACATCCAGGCGGCCCGGGCCCAGGGCTACAACAAGCGCCAGATCGTCTTTAAGCATGCCTTCCGAAATTCCATGAATACCATCATTACGGTCATTGGTCTTCAGTTTGGTCACCTGCTTGGCGGAGCCGTGGTCACGGAAAAAGTATTCGGATGGCCAGGACTGGGCAGCCTGATCATCACCGCCATCCGGGCTCATGATTTCCAGGTTGTCCAATCCTCGATCCTCCTGATCGCGGCAACCTATGTCATTGTCAATCTTGCTGTTGACGTTATATATGCCTACGTCAACCCCCGGATCAAATTCAGTTAAGGAGTTTTGGATGGCACAACAAATGGACATGGACTACAAGCCACTCTCACCAGACTTTATGGAAGAGGAGGTCGTGGTATCCAACCAGATGCGACGGATGTGGCACAACTTCAAGAAAAGGAAAGTAGCCGTACTGGGGCTGATCATCGTCCTCATCTACGTCTTGCTGGCCATATTCGCCCCCTTGCTGGCCCCCTACGATCCACTCAAGCAAAGTTTGCCCGACATGTTGCAAAAGCCCAATGCCCAGCATTTGCTGGGGACAGACGAGGTAGGCCGGGATATCCTGAGCCGTATTCTCTATGGCTCCCGGATCTCCTTGCGGATAGGTTTTACAGTGGTCATTCTGGCCTTTCTTATCGGGGTGCCGATCGGCATTATTGCAGGTTATTACGGGGGAATTCTTGACTCCCTTCTCATGCGGACCATGGATGTACTCATGGCCTTCCCGGGCATGTTACTGGCCATTCTCTTTGTCAGTATCCTGGGGCCTGGCCTGAACAATGCTATCCTGGCCGTCGGCCTTTTCACGGTGCCTTCTTTTGCCAGGCTGGCCAGAGGGGAGACCTTGTCGCTCAAGCATTGTGAATATATCGAGGCATCCAAGGCCATCGGGGCAGGCAATTTCCGGATCATCGTGACCCATGTTTTGAACAATATTATGGCTCCTTTGATCGTCACCAGTACCTTAAGCTTTGGCAATTCCATCCTGACCACCTCAGGCATGGGATTCCTTGGCATCGGCGCTCAGCCGCCAACCCCCGAATGGGGAGCCGTGCTGTCCAGCGGCCGGCAATACCTGCTGATGGCACCACACGTCACCATGATTCCCGGTCTGGCCATCTTATTCCTGGTCCTGGGCTTGAATCTCCTGGGCGACGGACTGCGCGATGTCCTGGACCCCAAGCTTAAATCATAAGAAGGTAAGGATAAAAAATGGAAAAACTCTTTGGCCTTATTGAAGCCAATAAAAATAAATATATCGAAGAACTCTTTGACTTTCTGCGCTGCAAGAGCATCAGTACGACGGGTGAGGGGATCGAAGACTGTGCCCGGATGCTGTCCGACATTATGGTCGCTTGCGGGATCGAGGCCCGCATCTACCCGACACCGGGCCATCCGGTCGTTTACGGCCAATACATGGTGGATGCCGCTTTGCCGACCATCCTGGTCTATGGTCACTACGATGTACAGCCGCCTGAGCCTTATGAACTCTGGGAGTCAGATCCTTTTGAACCGGTCATCCGGGACGGCCGGATCTTTGCCAGAGGGGCCTCGGACAATAAGGGGCAACTCTTTGTCTACTTCAAGGCCATTGAAGCCTACAAGCGCCTTTATGGCCAATTGCCGGTTAATTTCAAGTTCCTGGTTGAAGGTGAAGAGGAGATCAGCAGCCCCAATCTCAACGACTTTGTCGCAGCCAATAAGGAACTCCTGGCCTGTGACTTCACCGTCCTGTCAGACAGCTGCATCCACGAGAACGGCACGCCCTTGATCGTGCTGGGTCTCAAGGGGATGGCCTTTGTTGAAATCGAGCTGACAGGCGCAAAGGCAGACATGCACTCTTCCAAGGCCAGTGGCCTGCCCAGTCCCCTCTGGCGGATGGTCAGCCTCTTACACTCCATCAAGGAGGGTGACGATGGTCTGGTCAAAATTGAAGGCTTTTACGATAATGTCAGACCTCCCACGGAAAAAGAGCTGGAGGCCATCGGAAAGATCCCTTACGACAAGGACCTGCTCATGGCGGACAATGGGGTCGACCGCCTGGTCCAGGGACGCTTCGGTGATAACTACTATTACAACCTGATCTGCGAACCAAGCTGCAATATCGCAGGCCTCTTCGGCGGCTATACGGGTGTTGGCTCCAAGACAGTCCTCCCCAACAAGGCAACCGTCAAGATGGACATGAGGCTGGTTCCCAATCAGACCTCCAAGGAGATCTATGGCAAGGTCCGAAAACACCTGGATGACCATGGATTTGAGGACGCCAAGCTGACCTGCTTTGGCAATACCAAACCTTCACGGACCGATATCGACAACCCTTACACCGACCTCTTCCATGAAGCCATCCTCAAGGCCTGGGAGCAGGAGCCCCTGGTCTATCCCAGCCTGGGAGGTGCGGGGCCAAACTACGTCTTTACCGATACCTTGGGCGTCCCCTGCTTCATGATCCCCTTTTCTTATTCGGATCACGGCAATCATGCCCCCAATGAAAATATTCGCCTTGACGCCTTTTTCAATGGCATCCGGACAATCGCAGCCCTCTTGCGTCTTCTGGAAAACAAGGCTGTCAACAGCTGATGACCTCCGGGGACTCAGCAAGTGGCAAGAGTAGGAAGCATATGGTGAATGATAATTTACTTGAAGTAAAAGACTTAAGTGTCGAGTACCGTACCTTTGATGGGGTCGTCAAGGCACTGAACAAGTTGAGTTTTTCCTTGCCCAGGGGTAAGACCATTGGGCTGGTGGGTGAGACAGGTGCAGGCAAAACGACGACAGCCCTGTCAATCCTGGGCCTGGTCCCTGATCCGCCCGGGGTGGTGACGGGGGGAGAGATCTTCTTCGAGGGTCGGGATCTGATGAAGCTCGGCAAAGCGGAGTACGAAAACCTGCGGGGCAATCAGATCTCCATGATTTTCCAAAATCCCATGACCTCCCTGAACCCGGTCTATACCGTGGGCCATCAGCTGTCAGGGATTATCCGCCTGCATCAGAAGCTCAATAAACGTCAGTCGGAAGAAAAGGCGGGCGATATGCTGGAGCTGGTAGGTATCCCCAGAAGCCGTGCCGGCAACTATCCCCATGAGTTTTCCGGCGGCATGAAGCAGCGGGTCTGCATCGCCATGGGCCTTGCTTGTAATCCCAATCTCCTGATTGCAGATGAACCGACGACGGCCCTTGACGTGACCATCCAGGCGCAAATTCTGGATCTGATCCGCGAACTGAAGGATCAATTCAATACCTCTACCATTTTCATTACCCATGCCCTGGGTGTCGTCCGGGAGATCGCCGATTATGTGGCGGTCGTTTATGCGGGCAGCATCCTTGAACAGGGGAGTCTAAAGGACATATTCACCGACCCCAAGCATCCCTATACCCGGGGGCTCTTCGGCTGCCTGCCTGATTGCGAGCCGGGCCAAAAGCGCCTGAACCTGATACGTGGCTCCATGCCCGATCCGCTCAGGCTGCCCCAGGGATGTAAATTCTGTCCCCGCTGTGACCATGCCATGGTCATCTGCTCTGAGGAGGACCCGGAGGTCCGCGATCTGGGTGGTGGGCACCAGGTCAAATGTCATCTCTATCAGTCGGAGGCAAAAGATGAGTAAAGCTTTACTCCAGGTACAGAACCTGAAAAAATATTTTGATACACCTGCGGGGAAATTGCACGCAGTCGACGATGTCAGCTTCGAGATTAATAAGGGTGAAACCATCGGCCTGGTCGGTGAAAGCGGCTGCGGCAAATCCACCATCGGCCGGACCCTCTTGCGCCTGATTCCTCACACCGATGGGCAAGTCTTTTACAAGGGAGAGAATATCTTTGATTGTGATGCGGCCAGGATGCGTGAACTCCGCAAAGAGATGCAGATCATCTTCCAGGATCCCTATTCCTGCCTGGATCCCAGGAAGACAATCGGCAGCATCATCGCTGAACCCCTGGTCGTCAATAAGACCATCCCCCGTTCACAGATCCGTGAAACCGTCCTGGAGCTCATGTCCAAGGGCGGCATCAGCCGGCGGCTTTACAACAGCTACCCTCACGAACTGGATGGGGGCAGGCGGCAACGTGTGGGGATTATCCGGGCCCTGGCCCTCAATCCTGAATTCATCGTCTGTGATGAGCCCGTCAGCTCCCTTGACGTGTCCATCCAGGCACAAATCATCAATCTCCTTCAGGATCTCCAGGACGAGCTGGGCCTGACCTATCTCTTCATCTCCCATGACTTGAGTGTGGTCCGTTTCCTGAGCGACCGCATCATCGTCATGTACCTGGGTCAGGTGGCGGAATCCTGTCTGACCGAGGACTTGTTCGACAACCCCCAACACCCTTACTCCAAGGCCCTCTTATCGGCGGTTCCCGTGGCTCGCTATGATCACGACTTCTCTAAACGCATCATTCTCAAAGGTGATGTGCCAAGTCCTGTCAATCCCAAGCCGGGATGCCGGTTTGCCAACCGTTGCTGGATGGCCAAGCCCGTTTGTTTTGAGGAAAACCCACCCATGAAAGAGGTCTCGCCCGGGCATCTGGTCTCCTGCCATCTGGTTTGACGGAAGTCGCCAGGGCAGGGCGGTTTTCCTTGAGGCAAGCCACTTTCTGTTATAGTGTTTTTGTCTCCTCATCCAGTCGGAAGAGGCTTAGAGATAGGGCTTCCGGCTGCTGGAGGTGAAAGGAGTCTTGATGGAATTGACCGTTAGAGATGTACTCAATCTTCCCGAGTTCCGCGACATCAATTTTGTGGCGGGCAGCGGCGGCCTGGACCGGCCCGTGACGGGGGTTAACATTATCGAAGTCCCCACTGTCACCCACTGGATGCGGGGGGGCGAGATTCTCTTTTCATCCGGCTATGCCTTTGGCGGGGATGATCAGGTTGGCTGTCAGCTTCTCCAGGATCTTCACCAGCACCAGATCGCAGCCCTGGTTCTCAAACCGGGCGAGTACTTGAAATCGGTCAGTGACGCCCTGAAAGATTGTGCCCAAAGGCTGGACTTTCCCCTGCTGACCATACCCGAGGAGCGTCCCTACAGCCACTATATGGATGCAGTCTATGCCCTCCTGATCAACCAGAAGGCCAAGACCCTGGAAGTGTCCAATACCATCTGCAATCACCTCTTCAACATTGCCATTGATGATTCTTATGAGCCCCTGTCCCGCTTCGTGGCCGACAGCCTGAAAAGACCGGTATACCTGCTTGACAACGAGGGCAACCCTACCAATGGCGATCGGGATGATCCCCAGCTGGCCATCTATGCCCCCGCCTTCCGGTCCATCACCAAGCGCGCCTCGGGCCAGGATGGCCTGGTCAATGAGTTTGTTTATGAGATTGACGGCCAGCCTGTCTGTTTTCTTTATGTGCCCATTGAATCTGTCCAAAAGCGGGTCAGCACGCTTGTCTCCGTCAACTGTGACCGCTCCGACCAAGAGCTGGCCTCTTCAGTCCTTCCCTTTGTGGCGCGGATTATCCAGATACAGGAAATGCATCTGTTCTCCATGTTGCAGCATGAGAATCGGATTGCCGGCGACCTCCTGGGTGACATCATTGAGGAACGTTTCGAGGATCCGGGGATTATCATTCAAAGGGGCAAGCTACTCCACATTGATCTGACCAAGGAACTGATCATGTTGATCGTCTACCTTGAGACAGGGGACGATGAGGCCAAAGCCTTGCCCGATCGCCAGGAGCATGAGGATTTCAAGCTCCGCAGCCTGGTCAGGGAAACCATCCTCTCCCTGGAACCGCATGTGCTTTTCCTGGATCGGGAAGATTCGATCGTCTGTCTTTTGCAGATGGAAGCCACTGGACAGGACAAGATCAAGAGGCTCAAGCAGCATCTGTCCCTGGCGGAGGGCCTTTTTGTCAAAGCTGGCATGAAGGCGGGTATCAGCAGGCATACCAGAGGGATTGCTGCTGTGCCTACCCTCTTTCGCCAGGCTGACATCGCAGGAAAGGTGGCCAGGGCCAGGCAGGACTCCCAGCAGCCCATATTCGATTACGATGAATTGGGCCTCTTCCGCCTCTATCCCGAGCTTGCAGGGTCGGGCGAATTGACCGCCCTTATGGACGATATCATGCAACCCATCCTGGACTATGATCGGATCAATCGAACGGACTTTCTGCGTGTTCTGAGGACTTTTTACGAAAATGACGGTGTCATTTCCCGGGCGGCCGACAAACTCTTTATCCACAAAAACACCATGATTAAATACCTTAAGACCCTGGAAGAGATCCTGGACCGTGACCTTCGGGACTACAACTCAGTGGTCGAAGTCATGTTTTGTCTCCAGTACTATAATCTGCTCAATGGCTAGGCAGACTCTGAACCTATGAAAAATGACAGGCTAACCGGGCTGATTGCGGCAGTCTTTTCCGCTCTCTTTTTTGGTTTCTCCCCTGCCCTGGCCAAGCTTGCCTACCAGGGGGGCAGTAATCCCCTGACCATGACCTTTACCCGTTCCCTTTTGGCCCTGCCCTTCCTGATCCTCCTGGCTGGCCTGTCAAAAGTATCCCTGAAACCCAGGAGAGAGGAAATGCTCCCTGTCCTTCTGGTCAGTCTTTTTGGTGCCTTTGCCACCACCTTGCTGCTTTACTCCTCCTATGCCTATATGGCGGTTGGTATGGCCACGGTCCTCCACTATCTTTTTCCGGTCCTGGTCATGTTGGGAGGCTTGCTCTTCTTTGGGGAAAAGACCAATAAGATGAAGAAGCTGGCCCTGCTCTTAGGATTTTCCGGTGTCCTGACCTTTGTGGGTAGTGGAGGCCGCCTGGCCTGGCAGGGGATCCTCCTGGCAGTCGTATCTGCCTTCACCTATGCCGGCCTCATGATCGGTATGGAACGGACGGTCATCAAGGAGATGCCGGTCCTGAAGATGGCTGTCTATTCCAACGCCCTGGCCTGCCTGGCCTCTTTGCTGATCGGACTTTCCACTTCTTCCCTCAGCCTGAAGATGACAGGGACTGCCTGGCTTATCTCCCTGCTGGTCGCCCTCATGGTGGCCGTCGGCGCCTTTACCCTGCTCAACCTTGCCGTGATCAAGACCGGTGCCACGACCACGGCCATCGTCGCCATGCTGGAGCCCTTGACCAGTGTCCTCATGGGGGCCATCCTCCTCAAGGAGAAGGTGTCGCCCTTGAACCTGCTGGGCTTCATCCTGATCATGGCCGGCGTCCTCCTGGTATCCTTATCGGCCTGGAAGGGAGACCTTCCCAAGCAATCGTCGGAGACATAAGAATGACCATCTTTTATCTGATCCTGGTAGTCTTTGTGGCCTACCTGGTACAGTCCCTTACAGGCTTCGGCGGGGCCCTGCTTTCCCTCCCTATCCTCATCCTCCTGATTGGTTTTGACCATGCCCGTATCCTGACGACTATCCTCTCCCTGGTGACCGGGATGACGGTGGCCTTCCTTTACCGAAAACATATCAACCGCAAAAAACTGCTTGAGATCCTCCTGGTCATGGC
>CAZKLG010000051.1:0-7719 GCA_964553675.1 uncultured Mageeibacillus sp.
GGGGCTCGCTTTGACGAAAAGTCGGTCAGGCCGGCGCAAAGGCGGTTCCATAGCTTATTTCACATTGTCAACACATTTGTATAATACTATTATACGACTGGCAGTTTCAGCATTCGAGGGAAGGATAGGACACTCCCGGCCTTTTTATATAGGAGGATGTTACGAGGCGGCCAGCTTTGCTAGTCGATAATGATCATAAATGACAAATTAAGATAAAGAGGATAATCCTATGCAAGATGGTCACGATAAAGATCGGGACAATGAAGAGTTGAATAGCCAGTTGGAGCTTGATCAGGAAGTAAAGGAAGCGGTTGAGGAAAGCAATCACAACCGGCGCCCCAACCGCCCTAATCGTCGTCTCTCCCGCCATGCAGTCAGGACCAGCGGCGTACTGCCCCTGGTACCCTTACGCGGCATGGTCATTTATCCGGGCGTCCTTCTCTCCTTCGACCTTGGTCGGGAGCAGTCGGTCCGGGCTCTGAGGCAGGCCATGGCAGGTCGCCATGAGTTGATCCTGTCCAGCCAGACGACACTGGAGCCCTATTGGCCCACCCCTGACCAGATCAACCGGGTGGCTACCCGGGTGTTTATCCGCCAGGTACTGGAGTTGCCCGACAATAACTTCAAGGTTTTGGTCTATGGCCTGGAACGGGTGGAGATCGAAGACTATGTGGCGGAAAGCTCCCACTATGAGGTCCGTTACCGGTCGCTCTTGGTAGGTGCGCCACAGCCTTCTCCTACCCTTGACGCTTCCTTGCGGCTTATGATTGATCTTTTCCAGCGCTATGCTGCCATCACCGACCGGGTGGCCCCCGAATCGGTGGCCTTGGTCCGCCATGAAGCCGAACCGGGCCATGCAGCCGATGTGGTGGCAGGTCAGCTGTCCATCCGTTTTGATGAGCAACAAAAAATCCTGGAAACCATACCCGTCCTGGACCGGATCAAGCTGATCCTCCGCTACTTACACCGGGAGATTCAACTGGCCGAGCTGGAGCAAAAAATTGCCTCCCAGGTACAAACCCAGCTGGAAAAAAGCCAAAAAGATTACTACCTGCGCGAACAGATGCGGGTGATACAAGAGGAGTTGGGTGACGACTTTGATGCCGAGGAAGAGATTGATTCCTTGCGGGATCAGCTGGAAGCCTCCTCCATCCCCGAAGACTATAAGCCCAAGGTAAAAAAGGAGATTGACCGCCTGGAGCGGCTCCCCTCCCACTTTCCCGAGCACGCCACTCAGCGGACCTGGGTGGAAACCCTCCTGGAGCTGCCCTTTGGCCGCATCGACCAGGAAAGACATGACCTGAACCGGGCCCGCAAGATCCTGGACAGGGACCACTATGGCCTGGATAAACTGAAAAAACGGGTCATGGAGTATCTGGCTGTCAGAAAACTTCTGGTGGAGGCCCAGGGCGACTCCACCCTCAAGGGCCCCATCCTTTGCTTTGTGGGCCCCCCGGGCACCGGCAAGACCTCAATCGCCAAGGCCATCGCCGAGTCTTTGGGGCGCAAATACATCCGCCTGTCCCTGGGAGGCATTCGGGATGAGGCGGAAATCCGCGGCCACCGGCGTACCTATGTAGGCTCCATGCCCGGCCGGATCATCCAGGCCATCCGCCAGGTGGATACCGACAATCCCCTGATCCTCCTGGATGAGATCGACAAGCTGGGGGCTGATTTTAGAGGAGACCCCTCCTCGGCCCTTTTGGAGGTCCTGGACCCTGAGCAAAACCATTCCTTCCGGGATCACTATATTGAGATTCCCTATGATTTGTCCCGGGTTCTCTTTGTGACCACGGCCAATACGGTCGATACCATCCCCCATGCCCTCTATGACCGCATGGAGGTGATCGAGGTATCGGGCTATACCGAGGCCGAGAAAATTGAGATTGCCATCAAGCACCTCCTGCCCCGGGAGCGGAAGCAACACGGTCTGACCGGATCCAATCTGACCATATCCCGCCCCGCCATGGCCAAGCTGATCCAGGGCTATACCCAGGAAGCCGGCGTCCGCCAGCTGGAAAGGGAGATGGCCCGACTTTGCCGGACAGCGGCCATTGAGATTGCTGAGAGCGAGGAAAAGAAGACTATCCGGGTCAGCCCGGGCAATCTGACCCAACTGATGGGCAAACCCCGTTACTTCTACGATATGGCCGACAAGGAAGACCAGGTGGGTGTGGCCACTGGCCTGGCCTGGACCTGGGCGGGTGGGGATACCCTGACTATCGAGGTCAATATTATGCCGGGGACAGGTAAGTTGATCCTGACCGGACAGCTGGGCGATGTCATGAAGGAATCGGCCCAGGCTGCCCTGACCTATATCATGAGCCGGTCGGGCCCCCTGGGTATTGATCCAGACAAGACCAAGGAAAGAGACATCCACATTCACGTACCTGCCGGAGCCATCCCCAAGGACGGGCCATCGGCTGGCATTACCCTGGCCACGGCCCTGGCATCAGCCTTGACCGGCCTGCCGGTCCGCCATGATCTGGCCATGACAGGGGAGGTCACCTTGCGGGGTCGGGTTCTGGCCATCGGCGGCCTCAAGGAAAAGGCTGTGGCGGCCCACCGGGCCGGCATCCTCAAGGTTCTCATTCCCAAGGACAATGAGCGGGATATCGAGGAAATCCCTCAAACAGTCCTGGACAAGCTGGAATTCATTCCGGTCAGCCATATGGATGAAGTCCTGGAGCGGGCCCTGGTCAAGGTGGACAATCCGGAGGCTCCCTGCCTCTGTGATCTGCCAGAGGACCAGGCAGAGAAAAAATAAAGACCCGGCATTATCAAGCAAAGCAAATCGGGGCCTCTTGGCCCCGATTTTTTCTCCCCCATCTTATGGCTAGAGCTGGATCAGCACCTTGGTCCCGTCAGCGGCCAGGACATCCAGGAGGGGGACGCCGGGGTGATTCTTTTTCATTTGCCGCAAAATGATCATGGCCTCATTCAATTTGTCTACAGGTATATTGGCAAAAAAGTTGCTCCCGCAGTTTGGATCATCTTCACAGAAGTCCTCCTCCATGGGATCCAGGTCTTCCAGATCCAGGTCTTCCAGGACCAGGTCTTGATAAACCTCCTCCTCTGTCTCTTCCTGGCTGGCCTCCCTTGCCTGACGGACCAGCATTTTAGCTACTGTCTTGGACAAGATCATGCGGTTGGGCAACCAGAGGCGGATGCCAATTTTTCCCTTAGTCTTTATAATAATTCTCATGATCCTTACCGATCCTATTCGACAAAGATCTCAACATGGTCGCCCCTGGCTGATTCGACTTCCAGGAGTTTTCCCAGGACGCCCTGTTCAATCATGGCCAGGATCTTGTCCCAGTCAGCAGCGGCCAGGTTGACCCCATTGATATTGAAGTTGCCCTTATCCGAACCCTCCATGATTTTCAGCAGGGCCAAGGGGAGGTTGATCCTGACCTTATCCCCGTCGCTGGAATCCACCACCATTTTCAAGAGCATCTTATCTGGATCCTTCCTCTCTTCCGGAGGCAGATATCTTGTTTCCGGTTCGACCTCCCTGGAAAAAAGCTGATCGATACTGACTTCGAAAATCTGGGCCAGTTTGGGGACCAGGGTGATGTCGGGGAGACTGATCCCGTTTTCCCACTTGGATACTGCCTGAGCCGACACCGACAATTGTTCAGCCAGCTGATCCTGGGTCATGCCCTTTTCTTTTCGCCATTTGGCGATATTGTTTCCAATTACCTCATTATCCATGGTCATCTCCTTCTATACGCTCGTCACTGCTGGCCTTTTTGCCTTCTTGACGCTCTAAGCCTAAGGGCTTCCTGCTGGCAATTGAAGGGAGTGCAGGTTGTTTTCATCCAAATAATACAACTCCTGGTTGTAGTCATTGTAACCTGCTGGTTGAATCAGCTTTTGAATCTATATTTTTTTAGGGGGATGACCTTTTTGATACCAAGCCGGCAGAGCCTTTGTCATTCCCTGATACCAGGCCAGGACCTGATCAGCCAGCTGCCTCATGCGGTCGATATCTTCCTGGCCAAAAGGCAGAGCCCAGGGCAGGGCAGAAAGGCTATTGACGGCGGTGTAAAGAGCCAGAAGAGGCCAGAAGTCCTCGGGTATCTCATCATCGAAGTAGGCATCCAGGATACCGGAAGCCATGGCGGGTGACAGCTGGGCGGTAAAGACCATGCGGTTGAATTCCTCCCAGGGGTCTCCGTAATCCATACGGTCAAAATCGATGATGCGGAGTCTATCGCCTTTATCGATCATCATATTGCCTATATGAAAATCGCCATGTTGGAGGGTCTGGGGCCGGCCCTCCAATCGATGACGATTGGCCTGGATGAAGTCCAGGAAGGCTTGGTCATTTTCATAGCGGAGGGGGCAGGCCAGATAGTCCTTGATTTTCCGGTCCATCTTGGCACCGAAACGCTGATCCCAGGAGGGAAGCTGGGCAGGGGCTGGCAGGCTGTGGATGAGCTTCAGGAGCTGGCCGGCCTCCCGACCATAGAGGTAGGCCTGGGAGTCGGTCAGGTCAGGGATCAGGTCCTGGACATCCTCCCCCTCAATCCATTCCTGGAGAAAGGCCACTTCCTCACCATGAGAACTCAGCTGAAGGGGCCTGACTGTCAGGAGCTGTAAGTGGGACAATTGCCGCATGGCCTCAAACTCCTGACTTTTCTCTTTCCATTGCCTGCCAGGAGACAGGCGCAGGAGATAGACCCGTCCATCTTCCATGGTGACCTTGTATTTTTGATCATTGGACCAGCCCTTATCAATGACCTGGCGCCTGGCAATCTGATCCTCCCTGTAATGGGTCATCAGGTATTGGCAGAGCCTGGCCTCTTTCCCCCGCTTATGGCAGGGTCCCATGTCCTGGTGAATCCGGACAAAAGCGGCCTTTTCAAGGAGGGCCTGGGCTCCCCGGTTTTTACAGGATGCCTGACCCAGGAGTCGGCTGATGGCTTTCTCCTGCATAAAGAGGGGCAGGAAGTCCTTAATGGCTTGGTTGGTATAGGCTTGGTTTCGGTGGCCCCGCTTGATCCGACAAGAAAACTCCCATTGATCGCCACAGGGACTGATCAGGATTTGACCGATTCGTGGTCCCTCCCGTAAGCAGATGTCGTAGGCCAGATCTTGGCTGGGACTTTGACTTGTCCTTGACAGTCGGGTCTTAAGCCAGCCGTCGACTTGTGGCTTGATGATCAGGCGGTCACTTTCAAAGGTCATTAAATCCCCTTTCATTCCAGAAAAAAGACATAGACCCGGTCGTCGTCTTGGGAGCCGACCATGGCCTGGCCGCCCATTTTTTCATAAAGATGGCAGGCGACCTGGTTGTTTTTATGGGTAATCAGAAAGACTTTGCTGATGCCTGCTCCCCTGGCCCTCTCCAGTAAGGCCTCCATCAGCTCTTGCCCCAGGCCCTGGTGCTGACAGGAGGGAAGGACGCCCAACTCATGGATGTAGAGCATGGGGCCACGGGGATCCAATCTGTCCAACTCATAGCCATAGGCAAAGGCCAGGACCTTATGGGAGTCAAGGCTGGTAAAGAGCCAGTTTTTTGGATTAGCCAGAAAAAGAGTAGCCGCCTCCTCATGGACCAGGCCCCGCCTGAAACCTTGATTCATGGTCAGAGCCAGGTCCAGGTCCCGGGGACCCAGCTTGCGGTGCTCATAGCTAGTGATTAAGGGAAGCGCCTCCCTTTTATTCTTTTTTACCCGGATAATCCGCTCGAATAAAAGGGTCTTCAATGAGGGTCGAGGTGAGGACCCCATATTTTTCGGGCCTCCGATAGGCATTGCCATGGACTTCACACTTTCTATAGGCCCTCATGTCCTCCAGGGGGAAGTCGGCCCAAAAGGGTCCCTGGCTATCATCGGCCTCCATGATCAGGGTATCACGTGACTGGTCAAGGCCAGGCAGATAGGCCATGCCGTCGAAGGCATTGGAGTGGCCATTGCAGTCAGGCCAGCCGGCGGGGTAATTGGTGGTCGCAATGCCCAGCATATTCTCAAAAGCCCTGGCTCTGAGCTGGGAGATCCGGTTGATATCCATGGGACAGGCATTGGGCACCAGGATGATCTCGGCCCCCTTGAGCATGAGGATCCGGGCAGACTCGGGGAACTCCCGGTCATAGCAGATCATGGCCCCTATCTTGACTTGACCCCGCTGTGTATCCAGGTCACAGACATAAAAATCGTCACCAGCCGTCAGATGCTTCTCGTCCTCATCAAAATAGCAGAGGTGGACCTTGGCATAGTGCAGGACCATTCTCCCATAGCGATCAAAGAGGCAAAAGCTGTTGCGGGGGGAGGGTTCATATTGCTCCAGAAAGGTCAGGCCGATGGCCATACCGAGCTCCCGGGCTGCCTGGGCAAAGGATTGGACAAAGGGACTGTCGAGGGCCAGGGCCTCTTCTTTTATGGCGTCCGGACCCTGGGGAAGCTGGTAGCCATGGCTCCACATCTCAGGGAAGAGGGCCAAATCGGCACCCAGGCTTTTGGCATGCCGGCAATAGGCCAGCCCATGTATCCGGTTGCCCTCAAGACTGCCGGCGGGCATGAGCTGCAGGAGGGCGATCCTGAGCTTGTCTTTGCTATCCTCGGTTCTCATATCCGGCATCCAAGGGTGCATGGGACGATACCTCCTTTAGTCAGGCTTTCTGGGCCTTCCTTTATCGTCGAATTTGGCCTTCAAGGCCCTTTCAACAGGAATGATTGAAAGGATCAGGACCGCCAATTGGACCAGGGTTAATACCACGATCCAGGTTTCCAGGTTTTGCTCGACTCTTGTTTTTAGGAAGAAGAGGACCAGGATCGAAGGGATCAGCAGCAAGAGGCTCCAGGTAATCCAGATCCTGCCCATGGTCCGGTTGGCAAAGTTCCAGGTCTCCTGGTTGATCATGGATCTCCGGGTCCGGTAGCCGAATAGATAATTAATGGATTTAGGGGTCCAGCGGGAGAAGATCAGGCCGGTGACCAGCATTAGCAAGGGAATGAGCAGGGTCATGACATAGATGCCTTTATCCATAGTGGCCTCCCCTGGTTTTCTTCATGAAAACCTCCCATTCATGATAAAGGCCCAGGAGCCTGTCGTCCAGATAGGAGAGGGCTTTTTCACGGATCTCATGACCAATCCCGTAATAGGCCTGGGCTATGGCTCCCGTGATGGCGCCTATGGTGTCGCTGTCACCGCCGATGGAGATGGCATTTCGGATGGCATCCTCAAAGGACCTGGATTCCAGGAAGGCCTGGATGGCCTGGGGGACCGTCCCCTGGCAGGTCTCATTGAATTGATAGACCGGCCGGATTTCATCCAGGCTGACATCCAGGTCATAGTAATGATCCTGGATGTGGCGGCCGATAGCCGCCAGGGAAGCCCCCTGCCTGGCCAGAAAGATAGCCACAGCCGTGGCTTCAGCCCCCTTGATCCCTTCCGGGTGATTGTGGCTGACCGCTGTCACCGCATGGGAGAGCTGGAGGGTTTCTTCTATGGAGTCGGCAAAAAAGCCAACCGGACTGACCCGCATGGCCGCCCCATTGCCATAGCTTTCATAGGGCTGGGGATCATCAGTGTAGATCCAGTTGTAAAAGCGCCCGCCGAAGCCTGAATCGGGATAGGGGCGCCCCAGGCTCTGCATGCTTTTGACCGCCATCATGGAAAGGAGGGGGTAAAAGGCCTGGTCCTCCCTGTCCATGACCCTGGCTGTCTCCATGATGGCCTTGCCGACGGCCAGGGTCATGATGCTGTCGTCGG
>CAZKLG010000052.1:0-6274 GCA_964553675.1 uncultured Mageeibacillus sp.
CAGAGCCACATGGCGATCATTTAAAGGTGTTTTTTTCATGAAAGTACCTCCCCTTAACAGATCAGTTGAAAATTTTTACCTCAACAATAGTAACATGAAAACCCTGTTCACCGCTTAAAAGTGTACACGAGTCTCAAATTTTAGTTCCGCTTCGTAACCGTTGACCCCTTACTTGTCTGACAAAAAAAGAGGCCTGGAAAAAACAGAGATATCTGCTAATCCCATGAACCTCTTTAAATGATGGCTTGGATCTGGTGATCAGTTGGTGAGCGGATCCCGGAGGACACCGGCTATGAGGGGGATGCCCTCGTCATCTGTTATGAGAAAAATGAAGGGCCGGTCCAGGTCTATCAAGATCGAAGGGGGTGAATCGTCCCCTGCCGACTGGGGGATCAAGCCCACTTGAACCTCCTGACGGATGGCAGCAAAATCCTGACTTAGGCCTCCGGCCTCCTCCCCAATGACCTGGCCTGAAATGTCTTCCCGGACCTGCACGGAAAGGGAGGGCATGCGCAAGGCGGCGCTTTGGCCTGGTCCCTCAAGTTCGATCAAGTTTGAAAATAAAGACCCTTCCGCCAAGAGATCGTCCGGCGTCCGGCCTTCATCAGGCAGGAGAACATAGAGCATACCCCCCTCCACGGGGACCTTGGCCATGACCGTCTCCTCACCCTCCCGGGTGTAGGCAAGGGCCTCTGGCAGCATGTAGTAGCGGATGCCCTCCGGGCTCTCATAAGACTCCGTCATGACCTTGGCCCTGACATTCAGCTGGATCTTCTGGACCAGGGTCGCCGCCTCCAGGCTGGCCTGGTAATGCAGATCCAGCCCCTGATCCTGGAGGTCTTCCAAAGAAAATCCCTTGTTGTTTCCTCCCCCCTCATAAAGATGGAGGGCCTGGTAGAGACCGGCTGGTGAATAGGCCCGGTTGTCAGCACCGCAACCACAAAGGAGGTCCGCGGAGACCCGGTCGGTCAAATCCACCATGGCTTTGGAATTCTGGCCAAGACCGCGATTATCGCCCACCGAACCGGGGAAATCCTGGGATTCCGGATCGCCTCCCTTAGTCACCGAATCCCCATAGCTTTCCCCCTCTTCCCGGTGCTCCGCGGGTAGCAAGGCTTTATCATTAAGCAGCCCCGCCCCCCCACTGAGCCGGACTATAAAAGCGACCATGACAAGAAAAACCAGGCCGGCAGCGACAGAGGTCCACCGTTTCCACTGAAGGGTCGCTTGCTTTTTGACCTGGCGGACAGGGGCGGGAGGGGCCACATCCATGAGCAAATCGCCGTCAATCCCTGACAGGCTGTCCATGAGTTGATTCACTTGTCTTTCTTTTTTCCTATCCACGATAACCCTGTATTTCCAGTTCTTCTTTCAATTCCCGTCTCATCCGGTGGAGAAGGACCTTGACGGCGCCTTCTGTGGTCTTATGTGCCTCTGCAATCTCCTTCAAGGAGGCGGCATAGTAGTAACGTTGCAAAAAGATGATCCGCCGCCGGTCAGGCTGCTTTCTCAGGTAGTCGCTGATCAGGCCGCTCAGTTCCTGTCCCTCCAGCGTTTGGACAATATCGCTGTCCGAGGCCAGCAGTTCTTCCATCTCATCCAGGATCAGGGGGATCTGCCCCCCTCCTCTTTTATCCCGCTTCCTGGCCCTGACCTTGTCCAGGGCAAAGTTCCTTGCGATCCGGCAAAGGTAGGCCTTGAAATATTGAGGCCTTTGTGGCGGGATGGCATTCCAGGCCGCCAGGTAGCTGTCGCTGACACATTCCTCAACGTCTTCATGGTCGCCCAGGATATTCCAGGACAAGGACCGCAAGAGGGCGCCATACTTGTCCATGGTGGCCTGGATGGCCTCTTCTGACCTTTCAAAGTAAAGGTCCAGAATCGCTTGGTCTGTATACTTGTCTGCCTCCGCCATCCGCCTGAAAAACCCGCTTTACATTTAGTGGGGGGGCGCTGGCCCCCTGGCAGAAATTGTAACACGAGCCAGGAGGCTTCTGCCTTTATTCCGCCAGGGGATTGCGGATGATCCCCACAAACAAGGGGCTGCCGGCATCGTCTTGGATGATATAGAGGAAGGGTCGGTTGAGGGTCAGGTAGACTTGATCCATTTCGACCGGCATGGCCCCGGTTTCCCGGATCTGGATTTCGGTATAACCTGCCGCTTCCACCCCTTTTTCGTCCAGGGCAATAAAAGTCTCCTGGCTGATGGTGGAGACCTCCGCAGATATATCCAACATGGCCGACAGGTCAGGCGACCCCTGGACAATGTCGCTTAATCCCAGGCCTTCCATGGCTTTCAGGATGTCCGTTTTATTGCGGTAGCTGAACTTGGGGAGCTGGATTCTCAGGTCTGCACCCCCCCAGCTGGCGAAGGTGAGGTCTGACAGGAAGCTGGGGTCCGCCAGAAGGTCCTGGGCTTCCAATCCTTCCTGGGGAAGGACGAAGACCATCCTCCCATTCATGAGTGGCAACTGGGCTGCTGTGAAACGATCCGATAAGAGCACCGACCGATTCGTAAAATGGCCCCTCAAATAGGGAACCTGATCGATGACCTGGTCCTGACCGTAGAAGGCCTCCTCGACAAGGTCTGACTCCGAGAAGGGGTCCAGCCAATCCGCCTTAAAATAGACTGTGTTCATGAGGACCAGAAGGAGGAGGGGATCACTGACATCAATCTCAGGCTTGATTTTGCCCCGGGTTTGCTCTGCCACCCAGTCGCTCATCATTTGGGAAGTCTTGGTATCTGAGAAGTCAACGGCCAAGGCTGAGGCATAGAATTCATGGGTCATCTGGTCCAGCCAGGCCTCCTTGACGCCTGCCCCATCCTGGCCGACCAGGTCCTCTTTGATCCAAAGGGCATTGGCGATAGCTTCCGCCGCCCCCTCCCTTTCGTAGGACATAAGGGCATAGAGCTTGCTCAATTCCTGGCCAATATCTGTCTCAGGAGATGCTGCCAGAAAATCCCGAAGATCGGCCTTGGTCTGACCGGCCGATCCGGCCTCCAGCATGGCCAGGGCAAAGTAGAGACTCATGGGTGAATAAAGGCTGTTCCTCTCTCCCCCGTCAAGCAGGGCCGAGGCTGAGGTCTGACCGGCAAAGTCCCAGAGCGAGCGTCGGAAGGCCTGGGAGACCTGGTCATAAGAGACTCCTTTCAGCGCCTGGCCTGGCCTGGCCAGAACCTGGGCCCGGGCCGGCTTGCCCGGTGATTGCCCCTGACCCAAGCCACAGCCGGCCAGGGCCGTCATGAGGATCAGCATGCTTAAACTGATTATCAAAAACCTTTTCATCTTATCGATCTCCTGCAAGTGGATTTTGGATGATGCCCACAAAGAGGGGGGCTCCCGCATTGTCCCAGATCACATAAAGGAAGGGTCGGTTGAGGTGGACCTGGAGTTCTTCAGTGGGCTGAGGGGGCATGCTGCCTGCCATGTGCACCTCGGTGTAAGCGGCGGCCTCAATGCCTTTTTCGTCCAGGGCGATGAAAGCCTCCTGGCTGATACCGCTGACCCAGATCTCCCCGTCAAACATGGCCGAAAAATCGGCCCCTGCTTCCACCAGGCCGGTCAAGCCCAGGTCCGCCATACTGTCAAGGAGATTGAGTTTATTTTGGTATTTGAAGACAGGTACTTGTAAGTCAACGTCATAGAGGGACTCCCCCTCCCTCTCCCAAAGCTTGACCAGAAGGTCAGGATCCTCCAAGAGGCTTTGAGGGCTGATGCCCGGAGCCGGCAGGACAAAGGAGATGGATCCATTCTTGAGGGCCACCGCCAGAGCTGCGTATTGATCGGTCTTCTGGGCCGAATACTGCTGATAGATTTTTGTAAGATAGGAGGCTTCCACTGGCGCTCCTTCCTCAGGGTAGAAATCTTCCTCAAGAGGGGTCGGATCAAAGCGCTCACTCCACTCGGCCTGAAAGTAGAGGGTGTTCATGAGAACCATGTAGAGGAGGGGGTCATCCAGCTGGATGTCTGGCTTGATCTTGCCATGGGTGGCCTCTGCCACCCAATCGCTCATCTGTTCAGCTGTTGCCGCCCGGCTGAAATCCACAGCAAAGGCCGAGGCATAAAGATGCCGGGACAGGTAATCCAGCCAGTCCTGCTTGACTGGCCTTTCCTGGCCCTCCAGAAGATCCTCTCTTATCCAGATCCCATTGGCCAGGTCCTCGACTGACCCATCCCGCTCCCGGGTCATGAGGGCATAGAGGATTGACAGCTCCTGGCCCAGATCCAGGCCTTCTGACTCCATGAAAGACTTGAGGCCTGCCTTGGTCTCACCGGCCGCACCCGCCTCCAGGATGGCCAGGGCATAGTAAAGGCTGACAGGTGAATAGAGGCTGTTCTCCTGACCTTGACCTGTCAGGGCCGGGCCTGCAGTCTTGCCGGCAAAAGCCCAAAGGGCCCGCCTCATGGCGTCCGACAGATCCGTATTATTAGGAAGATCCAGGGGCAGGGCGCCAGGAATAACCAGGGCCAGCGCCTGGGCCTTCTCCCCTTCTGTTTTTTCCGGCTTGGATTTTTCACCGTTGTCAACCGGGTCCGCCGGCCCACAGGCCAGGACCGTAGTCAGTAAAATCAAGAGACTCATGGCCAGGGCCACGCCTTTTTTAATGTTCATCGCTCCGACTCCTTTCAAAGGGTCCTCAATTACTAGAACGTCAGGACCGGTGAAAGGTTACGAAAGACAGAGGTGGTATTCAGTTCTTTTTTTGGGGATCCTCCCAGACAAGGACTTCTTCCTTGGGCGGGGGAGGTTGAGGGATGAGCATAGGACCTTGGGGAATCCGGGTCCGGATCATAAGGCTGGGAAGCTTGGTGCGCCGGGCCCGCTTGGCAGTCAGTTCAATATCGCCATGTTTGGGACAATGGCCGGCGGCAAACCAGCTTTTACCTGGATTGATTTCCCGCCAATCCGCCTTTAAGGACTGGCCGCAAGCAGGGCAGCGATAGGTCTGGCGGCCCAGGACCGCCAAGGGCAGGTCCCGCTTGTCATATTCCAGCCTGCTCTCAGACTGGCTGACCAGGAAGGGATCATAGATGAAGCCTTTCAGGGCAGGGGTATTTGCCTTCTTTCTTTGTTTGGCAGAGGGGTCCTCGGGGTCAGCCGTCAGGGTCTCCTCCAGAATCTTGGCGGCATAGATGGCGTCGGACAGGGCCTCATGGAAGGGGAGTTCCTTGTCCAGCCGCAGATAATCCAGGGCGTATTCAATGGACCGTTGGTTGCCCCGCCGGGTGCCTTCCGCAAAAGCAGAAAAGACCGCCTGGATATTGAGGGCCTTGAAGGGGATCTCCTCCATCTGGTGGAAGCGAAGGTTGGATATGAGGACCTCCGGATCGGAAGTCCCCCAGGAAGCCAGAACAGGATCCGGACCGGCAAAGGCCATGAGGTCCCGGAAGGCATCGGGAAAGGCCACACCTTCATCCAGGCTCTGTTGGGTCCTTTGAGTGACCCGGGCGATATAGCGTTGAATCCTGGTGTAAAGCACAGGCTTGACCTGCCTTTGGAAGCGCCCGGTGATCTTCAGCTCCTCATCCAGGCGGACAGCTCCGATCTCAATGATCTCAAACATCATCCGGGCCGCCAGATCGGGGTCCACTTTGAGACCCCGGGAGGCGGAATTCCATTCCAAATCAAGCACAATTAAAGCTGGCATGGGCCAATCCTACTTCCCCAGATCACTTCTGTCCGCGGGAACGGGCCCCGAAAACACTCTTAATCTTTTCTGAAAAACCTTTACGTCCTTCATAGTTTGAGTCGCTGCAGCTGTCGTCGAATTTTTGCAGCATCTCCTTTTGTTCGGGACTGAGATTGCGGGGCACCTCAATCAAAACCCGAAACTGGTGATCCCCTCTGGCCGTTGGCCTGCCGATATAGGGAATGCCCTTGCCCCTCAGGGTCACAATCTCACCGGGCTGGGTCCCTTCACGCAATTTATGGCTGACGGGGCCGTCAATGGTGGGTACCTCGATCTCTGCCCCCAGGGCAGCCTGGGCGTAGGTGATGGGTACTTCGGAGAAGGTCCGGTTGCCCTCCCGGGTGAAGATGGGATGGGGCCGGATAAAGATCTGGATATAGAGGTCGCCATAGGGGCCGCCATTCTGGCCGGGTTCCCCTTCACCCCGCAGGGTCAGCATCTCCCCTTCATCGATACCGGCCGGGACTGTGACCAGGAGCTTCTTATCCCTCATGACCACACCCTGGCCCTGACAAGTGGAACAGGGGTTGTCGATGACCTGACCGCTGCCCCCACAATGGGAACAGGTCCGGGTGGTCATGA
>CAZKLG010000053.1:0-6232 GCA_964553675.1 uncultured Mageeibacillus sp.
AAAGGTCAACCACGACGCCAGGGCCTACCAGCTTGTCCAGCTCCAGGGAGGCGATGTCACGGCCGGCCGTGTCAAAGTGCAGGGGGCCGTCCAGGTGGGTGCCCACGTGGTTGGATGTGGTGATCAGCATGCCATTGGCACCGTTGGGGGCCAGGCGCTTGAAGAATTTGACCTGCAGGGGCTCATAGGTGGGCCAGGGCGGGGTCAGATGACTGGTGTTAATTGAAAGGTCGTACATTTTGACCTTGTCCCAATTTTTAATCATTGATATTCCTCCATTATTTCTTTTCTGGTCTTAGCCAGTTTTTATTATAACGCTTTTACTATTCCAGCATGCCTTCTTCTTCTAAAAGCTCCACATAGGATTCCAAGGCGTCTGTAAAACACTTCATGGGCGGGTAAACCACGCCCGCACCCACCTGACCGATACCGGCCTTCTTGTGGGCGATCCCCGTATTGATGACGGGGCGGATCTGGGTCTCCACCACCAGGCGGATGTCGATGCCCGTGGGGGCGCCCCTGAAGTTCATGGGCGGCAGCTTGTAGCTGTCACTTTCTTCCAGGGTGATCTCATACATCTGGCTGGTATAGTTCATGGCGTCCTGGGGGGTACCGCCCACGAACTGGACGATAGCCGGGGCCGTCGCCATGGAAAAGCCCCCGATGCCCATGGTCTCGGTGATGCAGGAGTCGCCGATGTCAGGGTTGGCGTCGTCCATGCTGTAGCCGGGGAAGTAGAGGCCGTCGATGATCTCGGCCGGGGCCGTGAACCAGCGGTCGCCCAGGGCAGCCACCCGGACACCGAATTCGGTCCCGTTGCGGCACATGGTGTAGACCACGGTCGAGTGCTTGACCTTGCCCACCGGGTCCATGGTGGCCTTGGCGGCCGGCATGGAGAGGTTGAGGGCAAAGTGGTCATTGGAGTTGAGGAAGTCAAAGACCTTGACCTGGTCCTCCCGGGAGGAATTGGTCTTGACGATGCTGGAGGCCATCTCCCGGATAAAGAGGGAGGTGGTGGCCTTGTTGCGGTTGTGGACCTCGTCCCCCATCTGGACCGACTGGGCGATCAGGTTCTTGAGATCGATGGGGCCGTGGATTTCCAGGGCTTCCTTGAGGATGGGATAAAGGGTCTTTTCCATCCATTTCAGATGCTCCACCACCTCGGGGCCATAGGCACCAAAGCGGAGGACCTGACCCAGGCCTTCGTTCTGGGTACAGTAGGCAAAGTTGCCCTGGGTCTTGTTTTCGACGATGAAAACCGGCATGGAGGCCGTGACGACACCGGCCATGGGACCCACGGCATTGTGGTGGTGGCAGGGATCAAACTCGATCTCGCCAGAGGCGGCCAGGGTCTCGGCTTCCTCGGGGGTCTGGGCCAGGCCCTCATAGATGAGGCCGCCGATGACAGCACCCCGTAAGGGGCCGGACATCTTGTCCCAGGTGATGGGGGGACCGGCGTGCATGACCAGTTTCTTGTGCATGCCGGGGACCACATCCTTGGCGATACCCATACCCACCAGGGTGGGCTGGGCCGTCTGCATGATCTCCAAGGCCTGCTTGTTGGCATCTTCAATAAATTGCATAATTTCTCCTTCTTTCTTTATCCTTGGCCCCGGGAGGGACCCTTTTGCCTTGATCTATTTGGAAGATTTCAGTCTGCCCAAAAGTGAGGCCATCTTCTTGTCACCACCGGCCACCGGCTTCCAGTTGACATGAATGGCCGGGACTTCCTGGCCCTTCAGGTCATCGTAGAAGGACTCCAGGCCCAGGTTGACAACTTTCAATTCTGATTTAAAGAGTTCATTGACTGACATGACTTCCTCCTTCTATAAAGCGGCGGCCGCCATGAGGCGGTTGACCAGGCGGACGGCCTGGGCATTGGAGGGCATGACCATGATGCCGGCTGCCTCCAGTTTTTCAATGGATTTTTCCAGATCCTGGGGATCCTGGTCGGTCCCGGTCACCGAGGCCACAGCCAGGAAATCCAGGCCCTTGGCGGCCAGTTTTTCACGGGCCTGATCCACGGCTTCGGCCAGGGCGCCGGCCGGATCCTCATGGGCCCCGTAGCCCAGGACCACATCGGCCAGGAAGATGGCCGTCTCCTCATCTACATGGGAGAGGACGAAGTCGGTCCGGGTCATGGGATCGATCATGGGATGGGGCCGGCCCCGGGTGAACTCATCTTCACCCAGATCCAGGCAGATATGCCCCTGCTTGTCTGAAAGATGGCTCATGGCCAGGTCAGGGGTCAGGGGGATATTGGAATAGATGGGATAGTGCTCGCCCAGATACTTCATGGCCTCGTCGGCCAGGGTGCCACCCGTGTAAAGGGCCCGCAGGTATTTTTGGCCCGGTTTCAGCTTGGCTACGGCCTGGGTCACCTGCTGGTCGATGGCTTCTTCTGAGGCGTCAAAGCCGTCAAAGTCGACAGGCTCCTGGCCCTTGGCCAGGGCCACGGCCTTTCTGGCCGCATCTTCCAGGCTGAAGGAGGGCAGGGCGCCGGCCGCTTTGACCGACTCGGCGTCGCCACCGATAAAGTCGATGACCACGGGCTTCTTGGCCTCCTTGACCAGGTCGTAGATCTTCTTTTCCACTGAGGGGGCGGGCGGCTTGGAGACCAGGACAATGACCTCAGTCTCGGGGTCGGCCAGAAGGGCTTCAATGCCCTGAATCATCATGAGGCCACCGATCTCCTCTTTCAGGTCCCGACCTCCGGTCCCGATGACCTGGGAGAGGCCCTGGCCCAGCTGGTGGACCCGGACGGTGATCTCCTGGGTGCCGGTACCTGAGGCACCGACCAGGCCGATCTTGCCCCGGCGGACCACATTGGCAAAGCAAAGGGGGACCCCGTTGATGATGGCTGTCCCGCAGTCAGGCCCCATCATGAGCAGGCCCTTGTCAACCGCCATCTTTTTCAGGCGAAGTTCATCCTCAACGGCCACGTTGTCGGAGAACATCATGACGTGGAGGCCCTCTTTCAGGCAGTTTTCAGCCTCATCGGCCGCATACTGGCCGGGCAGGGAGATGACGGCCATATTGGCCCCCTCCAGGTGCCTGAGGGCTGAGGTCAGGGTGGGCGGCTGGTAGTCGCCGGCATGGGCTTCCTTCTTGCTGTTCATCTGGGTCTCAAAAGAGTCCAGGAGATCCTCCATGGTCACCTTGTCCTCATCGAACATGGCGGCTATAAAGAGGTCATTGGGGGTGACCTTTTCTAATTCAGGCACCATCATGTCCAGCATCTTGACCAGATCCAGGTTGAGATCGGTACCCATACCCACCAGGACCTCCTCCACCCCATCCAGCTTCTTCATCTCCCGGGAGATGAGCATGAGGGTGACCGAGTCGTAATAGGCATTTTCCCTTACTATCGCTTTTATCATTCCTTCTACTCCTTAATCCTTATTCTTATGAAATCTTTCTTCTATCCTGGTGGGAAACCACCATGCTTGTCTCTGAGGCCCCCAGGGAGGCCGCGGCGTAAAAACCAAAAAGAAAATCGGCGCCCGAGCTGGCCCCATAGGCCAGGACCCGGTCGGTCAAAGCAGCCAGCTTGTCCAGATCCCCCTCCAGGGCAGACTGGATCAGGGCCAGGTAGAGGCCATTGGCCCGGCCGGCGGCGGCGTGACTCAGCATATGGGCGCTGACCAGGGTGGTCCGGTCTTTGGCCAGACGGGCCAGCTGCCTGCCAAAGGCAGGGTCGGCCCCCCTGTAATAGAGCCAGAGGAGGATGCCGGCCAAAAAGTCATCGCAGGCCGGGGTCAAACCCGGTCCAAAACCGATCAGTTTCCTTGCCTTGTCAAGGGCCCCTCGACTGTCCCCTGCTGCCAGGTCCTCCAGGAAGGCCTTGAGATCCCGGCCGATAAAGCGGCAGTAGACATTGCCGGGCTTGTCGGGCAGGTCCTGGCCTTTGGGCAACCAGGCGACCAGGGGGGCGATACCGGCTGAGTCGGCCTGGATCAGCTTTTGTCGGATGAGGTCCAGGGCGGCGGGGCTGATCTTATTTTCTACTTCTTTGGCCTCCAGTCTGACCGGGAGCGTCTTGGCGCCGGTCAGGCTCAGGCGGCCGGCCTGGCGGGGCAGGATCAGGGCCTTTCGGCCGTCCAGGATCAGGCGGTCCTGGGGTTTGATGTCCAGGTCGGCTACTTTGGAGACGTCGGCAATCAGCCCTAAGGGGGTCATGTCCCGGTCCCGGGAAAGAAGGGTGACCAGAAGGTCGTCCCCGGTCAAGAGATTGGCCGCATGGTCAAAGACCGAGTGGACCAGAAAGCCCTGCATGGGCCGGGCCTCAATCAGGGCCTGGAGGTCGGCCGACAGGGCCAGGACCTGGATGCCCCCGGTCACTGGATCAGCTCCTTGATCTTGAGGGCCAACTGGAAATTGAAGGCCGTCTCCGGATCCCGAAGGTCGATGCCATAGACGTCCCGGATCCGGTTGATCCGGTAGATGACCGTATTGTAGTGGGTGAAAAGGACCTCGGACACCTTCTTGAGATTGCCGCCCGACTCAAAATAGACCCGGACCGTGTCGATCAAATCCCCTCTTTGCTTGCTGTCGTGTTCTTCCAGGGAATTGAGGACCTCCTCGGCATAGGCCAGGGCTTCCTCACGGAGGAGGGGGTGGCCCAGGACTCTTAAGAGGCCCAGGTCGTCGTAGTGGAGGACGGTCTCCTCCTGGTCTCCCCGGCTCTGGAGGATGCGGACTGCCTGCTCAGCCTGATGGAGGGAGTCGGGCAGTTGCTGGTGGGAGGGCACACAGGCCCCCACCCCCAGATAGGCACAGGGCAGGGTGTCTTTTTCCTCCAGACAGGAGAGGAGGACCTGGATGAAGCGCTGGCAGTGGGCCTGGCGGCCATCCTCCGGACAGTCCCGGTCAAACTGGAGGAGGAAGAGGGCCCGGTCACTTTTCCGGGTGGCTAAAAAGTATTCCTGATATTCCTTTTTAAGGCGGTTGGTCAGGTTGAGGAGGCTGGTGTTGAGATTCTTGATCATGCGGGAGTTATTGGGGGTCCGCTGCAGGGCCCGTCCGTGGTCCAGAAGAAGGGCCAGGACCTGGCTGGGCCGGTCAGGGCTGAAGCGGTAAAGGTCGGCTGACTCCAGGGCCTTGTCCTGTTCCTTGGGATCCTCGCTCAAAAGCTGTTCCAGGAAGGTGGTCTGGTGGACATTTTCCCTTTCCACCAGGGTGGTCCGGTTGAGGATATCCAGGGCGATCAGGGTGGTGGTGGACTCGATGACAAAGAGGTCCTGGGGCCGCAGTGTCCCGTCGGTATCCCAGATGAAGATGCTGCCATAGTGCATGTTGTCAAAATAGATGGGGATGCGGTGGCGGCGGATCTCCCTGCCCCCGGCAAGGACCATCTGTGCCTGGGCCTTGTCCCCGGGCAACTGGCTGTCCCGGCTGGCCGGTGGGGGGGCCATGAGTACCCGGTAGTCCTCTTCGACCAGGCTCTCCTTATCCGGGTCAGGGCAGTAAAAATAGGCGTCCCGGAAGATGTCGTCCCGGATGGCCACGGGGGCCCCTGTGGCCCGGTAGACCTCCTGGGCAACGGCCTGCATGCCCCCCTGGCGGAGCATGATCTCCCGGACCGTATGGTTGAAGTCATTGATGCGGGAAAGGAGGCGGGTCTGCTCCCCGATGATGTGGTTGAAGATCTCCTTGATCAGTTCCCCATAGGGGACCTCCTGGGGGATACGGATGATGGGAAAGTCAAGGCGGTCGGCCGTCTTCAGGGCCCCCTGGGGGACCTCATCCAGATAGCGCTGGGTCTTGATGCCCAGGCCGCAGACCTTTTTTTCCTTGAGTTGGGGGATAAGCTTTTCCAGGGTCCGGGGATCCTGGCCGAAGGTATAGGCTGTGGTCAGGAGAAATTCGCCCGGCCGGACCCAGTCCACAATGTCGGGCACCTCCATGACATTGACAGAGACAATGCTCTTGGACAGGCCCTTGTGGCCGGCCAGGACCTGGGCCCCTTCCAGCAGGCTCAGCTGGAGTATATCCCGCACTTGAATTGTCAGTTTCATTCCGTCAGGCATTCGGATCCTCCCCTTTACTATTTTACACAAAAGCTCACGGTCATTCGTTGTCATGACTTTATAGCGTTATGGGGATTATAGCCCATTTTCATGTTAATTACTTACATTATTCACTAGTCAATCTTGATGATAATTGCTATAATGGCCTTGGACCTATTCTGCCTTTGGTCCCACTTGAATCCAGGGGGAAGGAAAGAAATTGT
>CAZKLG010000054.1:0-6148 GCA_964553675.1 uncultured Mageeibacillus sp.
AAAGTTTACACGAGTCTTACTTTTTCTTTTTGCTTCGTAACCGTTGACCCGTAACAGAGGAAACAGACAAAAAGAGGCAAGTAGAAGGCAAATGTCTGCCCTCTTACTTGTCCCCTTTGCTTTTTACGATTGCCCCCTGTATCAAGGGCTGGAAGGATCTCTTAAAACCCCGGCCAGGAGGGGGACAGCATCATCATCGGTCACAAGGAAGATGAAAGGCCGGTCCAAGACAATGACCTGCGAGTTTGGGTCCATGTCCCCGGGAGACAGGGGGATAAAGTCCAGTTCAATAGCCTGGCCCAGGGACAGAAATGCCCCGGCTTGTCCGCCGGCTGCCTCCCCGGTCATAGGATCTGCCTGCGTTTTCAGGGACAGGGCGGGCATCCGCAAGCTGACCCTTTGGCCAGGTCCTTCAAGCTCGATCAAGTCTGAGAATAAGGACCCTTCTGCCAAGAGATCGTCCGGCGTCCGGCCCTCATCAGGCAGCAGGAGATAGAGCATACCCCCTTCCAGGGGAAGCTTGGCCGCCAGGCTCCCGTCTTCAGACTTCCCGTAGGCTGACGCCTCCGGCAACTGATAGAAGAGGATGCCATGAGGACTCTCTTGGGTCTCGGCCATGGCCTTGGCCCTGATGGTCAGATGGATTTTTTGGAGCAGCTTCTCCCCTTCCTGACTGGCCTGGTAATCCAGGTCCAGCCCCCGGTTCGGATAGCTTTCCAGACTGAAACTCTCCCCGCCCTCTTCCGCCTCCAGAAGCTGCAGGGCCTGGTAGAAGCCGGCCGGTGAATAGGCCCGGTTGTCCGCACCGCAACCACAAAGGAGGTCGGCTGAGACCCGGTCGGTCAAGTCCATCATAGCTCTGGAACTTTCTGCCAGACCACGATTGTTTGACACTGAACCCGGAAAATCCTGGGATTCGGGTTGGCCATTCTTGGGCACAGCGACCCCGTAAGTCCCCTGAGCCTCGCTCAGGTCGGCCGGTGCCAAGTCCTTGGTTGAGAGCATCCCCAGCCCTCCGGTCAAGCGGATGATGAAGCCAACCATGACAAGGATAAGCAGGCCGGCGGCCATGGTGCTCCAGCGCTTCCATGCAATGACCTGCCGCTTTTTGACCTGACGGACAGGGGCCGGAGGCAGGACATCCATGAGCAGATCACCGTCAATCCCTGACAGGCTGTCCATGAATTGATTCACTTGTCTTTCTTTTTCTTTATTCACGATAACCCTGTGTTTCCAGTTCTTCTTTCAGTTCCCGCCTCATCCGGTGGAGAAGGACCTTGACGGCACCCTCCGTGCTTTCATGAGCCTCTGCGATCTCCTTTATGGAGGAGGCATAGTAGTAACGTTGCAAAAATATGATCCGACGCCGGTCAGGCTGTTTTCTCAGCCAGGCACTGATCAGCCCGCTCAACTCCTGGCCTTCCAGCGTCTGGACAATGTTGGAGTCCGAGGCCACCAGTTCCTCCATCTCGTCCAGGATCAGGGGGATTTGTCCCCCACCCCTCTTATCTCTTTTTCTGGCCCTGACCTTGTCCAGGGCAAAGTTTCTTGCGATCCGGCAAAGGTAGGCCTTGAAGTATTGAGGTCTTTGTGGCGGGATGGCATTCCAGGCCGCCAGATAGCTGTCACTGACACATTCCTCAACGTCTTGGTGATCGCCCAGGATATTCCAGGACAAGGAACGTAAGAGGGCCCCGTACTTGTCCATGGTGGCCTGGATGGCCTCTTCCGACCTTTGGAAATAAAGGTCCAGAATCGCCTGGTCTGTATATTTCTCCGCCTCTGCCATCCGCCTGAAAAACCCGCTTTACACTTAGTGCGGGGGGCGCTGCCCCCCTGGCAGAAATTGTAACACGAGCCAGGGATCGCCTAGCCTATTCGGCCAGGGGATTGCGGATAATCCCCACAAAGAGGGGGTTGCCCGCCTCATCCTGGATGACATAGAGGAAGGGCCGGTTAAGGGTCAGGTATACTTGATCCCTTTCAAAGGGCATGGCGGTGGTTTCCCGGATCTGGACCTCGGTATAACCTGCCGCTTCCACCCCTTTTTCGTCCAGGGCTATATAGGTCTCCTGGCTGATGGTGGAGACCTCTGCAGACATATCCAGCATGGCCGACAGGTCGGGCGACCCCTGGACAATGTCGCTTAAGCCCAGGTCTTTCATGGCTTCCAGGATGTCCGTTTTATTGCGGTAGCTGAACTTGGGGAGCTTTATTGTCAGGTCAGCACCCCCCCAGCTACTAAAGATGAGGTCTGACAGAAAGGCCGGGTCCGCCAGAAGATCCTGGGCATCCAATCCTTCCTGGGGAAGGACAAAAACCATATCCCCATTCATGAGTGGCAGGCGGGCGGCTGTGAAATGATCCGACAAAAGCACCGACCGATTCATAAAATGGCCCCTCAAATAGGGGACCCCATCAATGACCTGATCCTGACCGTAGAAGGCCTCTTCGACAAGGCCTGACTCCGGGAAGGGCTCCAGCCAGTCAGCCTTGAAATAGACTGTGTTCATGAGGACCAGAAGGAGGAGGGGGTCACTGATATCAATCTCAGGCTTGATTTTACCCCGGGTTTGCTCGGCCACCCAGTCACTCATCATCTGGCCAGTCCTGGTATCCGAGAAGTCAACGGCGAAGGCCGAGGCATAGAATTGATGGGACATCTGGTCCAGCCAGGCCTCTTTGACGCCAGCCCCTTGATCACCAAGCAGGTCCTCTCTGATCCAAAGGGCATTGGCAATGGCTTCCACTGCCCCCTCCCTTTCGTTGGACATAAGGGCATAAAGCTTGCTCAATTCCTGGCCAATATCTGTCTTGGGGGACGCTGCCAGAAAAGCCCGAAGATCGGCCTTGGTCTGACCGGCCGATCCGGCCTCCAGCATGGCCAGGGCAAAGTAAAGACTCATGGGTGAATAAAGCGTGTTCTTCTCTCCCCCATCGACCAGGGCCGAAGCTGAGGTCTGACCGGCAAAGTCCCAGAGCGAGCGCCGGAAGGCCTCCGAGACCTGATCATAGGAGACGCCTTTCAGTGCCTGGCCCGGGCTGGCCAGAATCTGGGCCTGGGCCGGCTTGCCCGGCGACGGCCTCTGACCCAGACCACATCCGGCCATGGCTGTCATGAGGACCAGCATACTGAGAGTAATTATCAAAAACTTTTTCATTTTATCGATCTCCTGCAAGTGGATTTTGGATGATACCCACAAAGAGGGGAGCACCCGCATTGTCCCAGATCACGAAAAGGAAGGGCCGATTGAGATGGATCTGGAGCTCTTCTGTGGGCTGGGGAGGCATGCTGCCTGCCATATGCACCTCGGTATAAGCGGCGGCTTCAATGCCCTTATCGTCCAAGGCGATAAATGCCTCCTGGCTGATCCCGCTGACCCAGATCTCCCCTTCAAACATAGAAGAGAAATCAGCTCCTGCTTCCACCAGGCCGGTCAGGCCCAGGTCCGCCATGCTGTCAAGGAGATTGAGTTTGTTTTGGTATTTGAAGACAGGCACCTGTAAGTCGACGTCGTAGAGGGAGTCTCCTTCCCTTTCCCAGAGTTTTAGGAGGAGGTCAGGATCCGCCAGCAAGCTTTGAGGGCTGACGCCCGGGGCCGGCAGGACAAAGGAGATGTATCCATTTTTGAGGGCCACCGCCAGGGCTGCGTATTGATCGGTCTTTTGAGCCGGATACTGCTGGAAGGTCTTTGTAAGATAAGAGGCTTCCACCGGCGCTCCTTCCTCAGGGTAGAAGGCTTCCTCAAGGGGGATCGGATCAAAGGGAGCACTCCACTCAGCCTGAAAGTAAAGGGTATTCATGAGGACCATGTAAAGGAGGGGGTCATCCAGCTGGATGTCCGGCTTGATCTTGCCATGGGTGGCCTCTGCTACCCAAGTGCTCATCTGCTCTGCAGTTGCCGGATTACTGAAATCCACGGCAAAGGCTGAGGCGTAAAGATGCCGGGACAGGTAATCCAGCCAGTCCTGCTTGACTGGCCTTTCCTGGCCCTCCAGGAGGTCCTCCCTTATCCAGATCCCGTTGGCCAGGTCTTCGACTGATCCATCCCGCTCCCGGGTCATGAGGGCATAGAGACTTTGCAGTTCCTTACTCAGATCCAGACCTTCTGACTCCATGAAAGACTTGAGACCTGCCTTGGTCTCACCGGCCGCACCCGCCTCCAGGATGGCCAGGGCATAGAAAAGACTGACAGGTGAGTAAAGGCTGTTCTCCTGACCTTGACCTGTCAGGGCCGGGCCTGCCGTCTTGCCGGCAAAGGTCCAAAGAGCCCGCCTCATGGCATCCGACACATCCATATTATTGGGAAGATCCAGGGGCAGGGCGCCAGGAAGAACCAGGGCCAGTGCCTGGGCCTTCTCCCCTTCTGTGTTTTCCGGCTTGGATTTTTTTCCCTTGTCAATGGGGTCCGCCGGCCCACAAGCCAAGGCTGTGGTCAAGAGGATCACCAGACTTATGGCCAGGGCCATGCCCTTTTTCATATTCATCGCTTCGCTTCCTTTCAAAGGGTCCTCAATTACTAGAACGTCAGGACCGGGGAAAGGTTACGAAAGACAGAGCTGGTATTCAGTTCTTTTTTTGGGGATCCTCCCAGACCAGGACTTCTTCCTTGGGCGGGGGTGACTGAGGGATGACCATGGGACCCTGGGGAATCCGGGTCCGGATCATAAGGGAGGGCAGCTTGGAACGACGGGCCCGCTTGGCAGTCAGTTCTATATCGCCATGTTTGGGGCAATGGCCGGCGGCAAACCAGCTTTTACCCGGATTGATCTCCCGCCAGTTCGCTTCCAGGGCCTGGCTGCAGGCCGGGCAGCGATAGGTCTGGTGGCCCAGTACCGCTAAGGGCTGGTCCCGCTTGCCATATTCCAGCCTGCTCTCAGACTGGCTGACCAGGAAGGGATCATAGATGAAGCCCTTCAGGGCATGTGTGCTTGCTTTCTTGTCTGATCCGCCGGAGGGGTCTTCCGGATCGGCCATCAGGGTCTCCTCCAGAATCTTGGCGGCATAGATGGCATCGGACAGGGCCTCATGAAAGGGGAGCTCCTTGTCCAGACGCAGATAATCCAAGGCGTATTCAATGGATCGTTGGTTGCCCCGCCGGGTGCCTTCTGCAAAAGCAGAAAAAGCTGCCTGGATATTGAGGGCCTTGAAGGGGATCTCCTCCATATGGTGGAAGCGAAGGTTGGATATGAGGACCTCCGGATCGGAAGTCCCCCAGGATGCCAGGACAGGATCGGGACCAGCAAAGGCCATGAGGTCTCGGAAGGCATCGGAAAAGGACACGCCTTCATCAAGGCTCTGTTGGGTCCTTTGAGTGACCCGGGCGATATAGCGTTGAATCTTGGTATAAAGCACAGGCTTGACCTGCCTTTGGAAGCGGCCGGTGATCCTCAGGTCCTCATCCAGTCGGACAGCTCCGATCTCAATGATCTCAAACATCATCCTGGCCGCCAGATCGGGGTCCACTTTGAGACCCCGTGAGGCGGAATTCCATTCCAAGTCAAGCACAATTAAAGCTGGCATGGGCCAATCCTACTTCCCCAGATCATTTCTGTCCGCGGGAACGGGCCCCGAAAACACTCTTGATTTTGTCTGAAAAACGCTTACGTCCTTCGTAGTTTGAGTCGCTGCAGCTGTCGTCGAATTTTTGCAGCATCTCCTTTTGTTCAGGGCTGAGATTGCGAGGCACCTCAATCAAAACCCGAAACTGGTGATCCCCTCTGGCAGTGGGCCTGCCGATATAAGGAATCCCCTTGCCCCGCAGGGTCACAATCTCACCCGGCTGGGTCCCTTCACGCAGCTTATGGCTGACGGGGCCGTCAATGGTGGGCACCTCGATCTCAGCCCCCAAGGCAGCCTGGGCGTAGGTGATGGGTACTTCTGAGAAGGTCCGGTTGCCCTCCCGGGTAAAGATGGGGTGGGGCCGGATAAAGATCTGGATATAAAGGTCGCCATAGGGGCCGCCATTCTGGCCGGGCTCCCCTTCACCCCTCAGGGTCAGCATCTCGCCTTCATCGATGCCGGCCGGGACGGTGACCAGGAGCTTCTTGTCCCTCATGACCACACCCTGGCCCTGACAAGTGGAACAGGGATTGTCGATGACCTGACCGCTGCCCCCACAATGGGAACAGGTCCGGGTGGTCATGA
>CAZKLG010000055.1:0-6123 GCA_964553675.1 uncultured Mageeibacillus sp.
CCCCCTCCTGATAGCGGTCGTTGAAGATGGCTTCGGCCATGGGGCTTCGGCAGGTATTGCCTTCACAGACAAAGAGGACCCGCCGGGAGATCTGGCGGCCAGCAGCGGCCTTGGTCAGCCGGTCCATGTAGGCTGTGGCTTCCGGCCCCTCAAAGCCCTCGGCCAGGATCTGGGCTACCCCCCGGTCGTCCAGGGTGCGGAGGGCATCAAAGAGGTGGTGGGAGGCCTGGTCCAGATCCCGCCCCCCCTGATAGGTATAGATGGAAAGACCGGGCAAGGCCAGGTCCTGACGGACCTTTTGCCAGCTCTCCTCGCTGAGGAAGAGGCCAAGGGATCCCTCCCGGCCTTGCAAAGATTCCAAGAAGGCCGCTTCCAGGGCCTGGTCTGCCTGGGGCTGGACGATGACGACCTGGGCACGGGGGGCATAATGGCGGTATTTCATGCCGGGGGAAGCGGGCCTGTCCAAGTCCCCTTCCCGGGGCGCCTCCTGCCAGGGAATGACCTCAATCTGGCAGGCCTCCCAGATATCCTGGGCAGTCACCTTGCCCGGACGGAGGATCCTGGGCGGATGGGCTGTCAAATCCAGGACCGTGGATTCCAGGCCCAAATCGCTGGGACCGTCATCAATGATGTAAGGGATACGGCCGGCAAAATCGTCCAGGACATGGCGGGCCCGGGTGGGGCTGGGCCGTCCCGACAGATTGGCCGAAGGGGCCACCACGGGAACCCCGGCCATCTCCAGGAGGGTCCGGGCTGCCGGCTGGGAGGGAAAACGGACGGCCACGGTATCAAGGCCGGCCGTGACCAGATCAGGGATCTGGGGGGCCCGGGGCAGGACATAGGTCAGTGGTCCCGGGGAAAAGGCCTGGTAAAGGGGCCAAAATAGAGGGGGGATGGAGGCGGCGACCGAGTCCAGCTGGTCGGCCGACAGAAGGTGGACAATCAGGGGATTATCGGCAGGCCGGCCCTTGAGCCGGAAGATCTCCCGGACAGCCTCAGGTTCCAGGGCTGATGCCCCCAGGCCATAGACCGTTTCCGTGGGAAAGGCCACGATGGCGCCCTGGGCCAGGCTTTCCCCGGCCTGGCGGAAAAGCTCAGGGTCCAGGGGTGCTTTGACGACAATGACTTCCGTATCCATAGGCATCCTCTTAGTTTTGCAGGGCAGCTTCATGTTCGGCGATCTGGAGGGCCTCGATGATTTCATCTATATCCCCTGCCAGAATCCGGTCCAACTTGTAGAGGGTAAGACCGATCCGGTGGTCGGTCACCCGGGACTGGGGGAAGTTATAGGTCCGGATCCGCTCTGAACGGTCGCCGGTACCCACCTGGCTCTTGCGCTCGCTGGCGATGGCATCGTCCCGCTCCCTTTGGGCCCGGTCCAGGAGGATGGCCCTCAGGTGGGCCATGGCCTTGTCCTTGTTCTTATGCTGGGACCGCTGGTCCTGGCAGGTGACCACCACCCCTGTGGGCAGGTGGGTGATCCGGATGGCCGAGCTGGTTTTATTGACATGCTGGCCGCCGGCCCCTGAAGCCCGGTAGGTATCAATTTGCAGGTCTTTGGGGTCGATCTCAAAGTCCACCTCATCGACCTCGGGCAAAACCGCTACGGTTACAGCTGAGGTGTGGATACGGCCGCCGGCTTCCGTCACCGGTACCCGCTGGACCCGGTGGGCCCCGCTTTCATATTTGAGGCGGCTGTAGGCTCCCCGCCCCTCCACCATGAAGACGATCTCCTTGAAGCCACCGATCTCTGTTTCGTTGGCGTCTACAATCTCGGTCTCCCAGCCCCGGCTTTCGGCATAGGCGGCATACATGCGGTAAAGGTCGGCCGCAAAGAGGGCGGCCTCGTCCCCGCCGGTCCCGGCCCGGATCTCCACGATGACATTGCGTTCGTCGTTTTCGTCCTTGGGCTCGATGGCCAGCATGATGGCCGCGGCCACTTCTTCTTCCCGGGCCTCCAGCTCACTGATCTCCTCACGGGCCAGCTCGCGGAGGATCTGGTCGTCACTCTCCCTGGCCAGTTCCCGGTTTTCCTCCAGGTCGGCACGGATATCCCTGAGCTGGCGGATAAGCTGGACCAGGGGCATGAGGTCGGCATGCTCCTTGACCAGCTTGACATAGGCTTTCTGGTCCCGCATAAGGTCGGTGTCCGCCAGCATGTCTGTCAGTTGGTCGTAGCGTTCCTCGCTGACTGTCAGTTTTGAATATTGGTCGATGTCCATCATCTTTTTATATCTCCATTAATAGGCTTGATCTTAGTTTACAATAGGCCGTCTAAAGCCAAGCAGTCTCATGTGACCGGCCCAATCCCGGACCTGGCGGTCCAGCTGCCATCCCCGGTCCTGGAAAAGCACCTTAACCTCATCTGCTTGCCCGGCCCCCAGTTCCAAGAGTAAAAGGCCTCCCGGGACCAGATAAGCCGCCCCCTCAAGTGCCAGCCGCCGGTAGAAATCCAGGCCGTCCTCGCCCCCATCCAGGGCCAGTCGGGGCTCATAAAGGCGGACATCTGGCATGAGTTGGGCCAGATCCCCCCTGGCGATATAGGGTGGGTTGGCCGTGATCAGGTCATAGGGCCCTGCCGCCTGGGGCCAGATGTCCGAGAGGCAAAAGCGGGTCCGGGCCTGGGGCAGATGCAGGCCGGCATTGATCCGGGCCAGGTCCAGGGCTGCTTCAGACAGATCGGCCAGGGTCAGATCAAAGGCAAGACCTGCCTTTTCCAGCCGCCGGCCCAGACTGATGCCCACCGCGCCCGAGCCAGTGAAGCTATCCAAAAGGACCAAAGGCTCATCCTTCTTTTCCAGGCCCCTGGCCCATTCAAAGGCTTCTGCCACCAAAAGCTCCGTCTCCGGCCTGGGAATCAGGACCTGGGGGCTGATCTTGAAAAGAAGTCCGTCAAAGGTAATTTCTCCTGCTATCTGGGCCAGGGGCTGGTGATCCAGTCGCATCTCCAAGGCCCCATCCAATAAAGTGACTTCTTCCCCACTCAAAGGGCCATGGGGATGGGCCAGTTGCCTGGCCAGATCCCAGCCGATAAGGGCCTGGACCAGGGCCCGGGCCTCTTGTCTGGGCGCCTCAAAACCCTGGGCCTTGAAAGCCTGACCGGCCCTTTGCAAAAATTGCTCCAGGGTCAGTTGGCTACCATTTGTCATCGTCAGGATTATCGGGGATAACGGCCTTCATGGCCTGGATGGCCACCTCCATGATGGCCTCGTCCGGTTCTGCCGTGGTCAGCCTTTGCAGGGCCAGGCCCGGCTTGGACAGGGCCCGGGTCAGGGCATTGTCCCGGGAGCCGGCAAAACGGATCAGCTCGTAGGCGATACCGGAGACCAGGGGCAAAAGGGCCAGACGGATCAGGATGTTCAGCCAGAGGGTATAGCGGCCCACCAGGGAAAACATGAGGATGGAGATCATCATGACCAGGAAGAGAAAGGAGGTGCCGCAGCGGGGATGGAGCCGGCTTTGGATCTGGACATTGGGAACTGTCAAGGGCAGACCCGCCTCATAGCAGGCGATGGTCTTGTGCTCGGAACCGTGGTACATCCAGACCCGGCGGATCTCCTTGGACCGGGAGGTCAACCAAAGGTAGAGAAGGAAGATGGACAGGCGCATGACCCCTTCCAGGAGGGAGAGGACCAAGACCGGGCCCCCTGAGGTCACCCCCAAGCCATAGCCGGTCAATTTACGGATCAGGTCAGTCAGGGCTGAGGGCAAGAGAATAAAGAGGGCCACGGAGACTGCCAGGGATAGGGTCACGGTCAGGCCCATGACCAGATTGGGGTGGCGGTCAGCAAAACGCTCAAAACGGGAGGGTTTTTCTTCCGCATCCACTTCTTCTGTCATGGCCAGGTCGGCCGAATACATGAGGGCCTCCATGCCGGTTTTCATCTGGGTCACCAGACGGACCGCCCCCCGCAAAAAGGGGACATTAAAACGGGAGGACCGGGCCGACCGGTCCTTGACCGTCAGCTTGATCTCCCCGCCCGGCACCCGGACAGCGATGGCCTGCTTATGGGGGCCCAGCATTAAAAGGCCCTCGATCAGGGCCTGTCCGCCTATACTGGTCCGTTTACAGTCGCCTGAACCCTCAAGCGGCCTCTTATCCTTATTGTCTTTCATGGTTGCCTACACAAGTATGTAAAAAAAAGGGAGCTCTGCAGCTCCCCTGATAGGGCTTATTGCTGTTGCCCCATACGTTTGCGGAACTTGTCTACCCGGCCGCCCGAATCAATGAGCTTCTGACGACCCGTATAGAAGGGATGGCACTTGGAGCAGATATCAACGTTGAGCTGCTCGACGACTGCCCCTGTTTCAAAGGTTTCGCCGCAGGCGCAACGCACCACGCTCTTGCCGTATTTTGGATGGATTCCGTCTTTCATATGCTTTCACCTCTCATGGTAATCGCGCGAGGCACTTTCCGCCCTCGTATGCGACCCCAGAAATTTGACCTTTTGAGCCACCTGACGATTCTACAACGGGGCGACTGGCCTGTCAAGCTTTGGCCTTTTTCTTGCCCCTGGTTACTAGACAGCTGACCGGCCCTTGAAATCCAGGTAAAAGGGCGTCTTCTCCACCGGCAGATCGTCGGTGAAAAGCTCACGGGCAGAAAGTATCCGCAAGGGATCCAGCCCGATCTCCAGCTCCAGCCCTCCCGCCCCCGGGCAGTAATAACGGTAAAGGGGATGGTCATCTTCCAGGAGGCTGTCGGTCAGGTGCAAGATGGGGCCCCCGTGAAAGACCAGGCCCAGGGGGAAGGCATGGGGGGCCTCTTTGGCCAGGGCCTCTACCCGCTCCAAGACCCGGGTCATCCGGTCCTTGAAGTCCTGGTAGGATTCCCCGCCTGGCGGCGTGGCCTGACCGAACTTGTCCAGGAATTCCTGGTAGGCGGCATCCTCCAGCAATTCATCATGGGTCCGGCCGTCCCATTCCCCAAACTCCCGCTCCATGAGATCGTTGATGTATTCCATTTCCATGCCAGGAAAATAAAGTTCAGCCGTCCGCCTGGCCCTGACCAGGGGGGATGCCCAAAGGGTCCGGATAGAGGGTGATGCCCCTCTTTGTTGTCGGCTTTCAATCAAATCCCGGCTTTGGGGCAGGATATCGTAATTCAAAATTGATCCCTGGTACTCACGGCAAAGGTTCTGGTAGGTCAGGCCGTGGCGGATCAAATACAGGGTATATGTCTTATCTGTCATCGTTAAACCTCTTTTCAGTTCTAGAGCATAACACAGCGGCGCACATGAGGTGCGCCGCCGGATCAAGGGACAGGTCCCTTATATGTTCTATTCCTTATAGAAGATAGTTGGCCAGATTGGCATCCGGATCCTTGCGACCCACCAGCAACTCCCCTTCCGAGGCAGACAGGAGGGCGGTCACGCCCGGTCCATGGCCGGACAGGATGCAGTTGGAGTGGACCACCACGCCCAGGGTCCTGGCCCCCTTCTTATACTGACGGCCATAACGGTTGTCACAGTCAATGAGGAGGACCAGGTCACCAAAGCGAAGATTCTCCAGACCGTGTTCCTTCAAGGCCTCCAGGTCGCCCGTCATAATATCGTAGTCACCGGTATAGGCTGAGGCCGCCCCGATCCCCGATCCCATCAGGTAGGGGGGCACTTCTGCCACACAGGGTACGACCAGTTTGCCGTCTTTTTCCTCAGGGGCAATCTTGTCCAGAAGTTCAGGCGACAGATTCAAACAGGAAATGTCAGGGTAATCACAAAGTTCCATACCCAGGCCCTTGGCCCGGATCAGGATCTGGTCCCCGATCTTGAGCTTGTCCAGGACCTCAGGCGCGAAATAGCACATGGTGTGTTCAATCCCCCCATGCTTGCCGGTCACAAAGCCCTCGGATCCCTTGGCATCCCCGTCAACCACGATGGCCCGGTTACCTACACAGGCATTGTGCATGACGCCTTCGTTCTCACTCTTGTCCTCATTACGCAAGCTGACACCCGGCTCCACATGGTCACCGGCCAGCCGCATGCAGCAGTCCCCGATCTGGTAGTTGTAGACGATCCCCCCCACTCCTGGCAGGACCCGGGGTACCCCGGTATTATCCACCCGGTAACCGCCCCGGGAGGTAGGCGCATGAATCTTGGCCTGTACAGACATTTCGACCAGATG
>CAZKLG010000056.1:0-5667 GCA_964553675.1 uncultured Mageeibacillus sp.
TCAGGCGGGGTCACCATCTCTGACCTCCGCTTCGGGGATTCGCCCATCCGGGCCCCCTATCTGGTGGAAAGAGCCGACTTTGTGGCCTGCCACAACCAGGCCTATCTCAATAAATACGACATGCTCAAGGTCCTGAAAAAGGGAGGCTCCTTCCTCCTCAATACCACCCGGACCGAGGCCGAGCTGGAGGACTTCCTGCCTGGTCAGGTCAAGCGCTTCCTGGCCCAGAATGATATCCGCTTCTACATCATCGACGCGGTTGACATCGCCCAGAAGCTGGGCCTGGGCAACCGGATCAACACCATCTGCCAGGCGGCCTTCTTCAAGATCAGCCAGGTCATCCCCATCGAGGAATCGGTCAAGCACATGAAAGAGGCCATCGTCCGCTCCTACGGCGACAAGGGCGAGGACATCGTCAAGATGAACTACTCTGCCGTCGACGCCGGGATCGATCAGGTCCGTGAGGTCCAGGTGCCTGCTGACTGGAAGGAAGCCCCCGATACGCCAGTGGCCCTCCGCCAGGCCCCGGCCTTTGTCCTCAATATTGCCGATGTCATGAACCGTCAGGAGGGCGACAGCCTGCCGGTCTCGGCCTTCATGGATTATGTCGACGGCACCCTGCCCCAGTCCACCGCCCAGTACGAGAAGCGGGGGATTGCGGTCAATGTCCCCAAGTGGATTCCCGACAACTGCATCCAGTGCAACCAGTGCGCCTATGTCTGCCCCCATGCCGTCATCCGGCCCTTCCTCCTGACCGAGGAAGAGGCAGCCCAGGCCCCTGACAGCTTCAAAACAGTCAAGGGCATGCGGCCCTATGACCAGTATCAGTTCAAGATCCAGATCTCGGCTTTGGACTGCACCGGTTGCGGCTCCTGTGCCCAGGTCTGTCCGGCCAAGGAAAAGGCCCTGGTCATGGAACCCCTGGAAGACCACATGATCGAGGCCGACCACTGGACCTATGCCCAGTCCTTGTCCAAGAAGCCCAACCCCATGAACAAGACCACGGTCAAGGGCAGCCAGTTTGAGCGGCCCCTCCTGGAGTTCTCCGGAGCCTGTGCCGGCTGTGGGGAGACCCCCTATGTCCGCCTGGCCACCCAGCTCTTCGGCGACCGCATGATGATCGCCAATGCCACCGGCTGCTCCTCCATCTGGGGCGGGTCAGCCCCCTCCATGCCCTATTGCGTCAACGATGAGGGTCAGGGTCCCTCCTGGGCCAACTCCCTCTTTGAGGACAATGCCGAGTACGGCCTGGGCATGCACCTGGGCTTCCACCAGCTGCGTGACCGGGTCATCGAGGACATCAGGGAACTGGCCGGCCGGGAAGACCTGCCGGCAGAACTGGCGGAATCCCTCCAGGTCTGGCTGGACAAGAAGGACGTCAAGGATGGGGCCCGGGGCATCGCCCAGCGCCTGATCATGGACCTGACAGAGGCCTCCCTCCAGGGTGAGGCGGCCCAGCTCCGCGACCGGATCCTGGAACTGGAAGACTACATTATGCTCCGGTCCACCTGGATCATCGGCGGGGACGGTTGGGCCTATGACATCGGCTATGGCGGCCTGGACCATGTCCTGGCCTCAGGCGAGGACGTCAATGTCCTGGTCCTGGATACCGAGGTCTACTCCAATACAGGCGGCCAGGCCTCCAAGGCCACCCAGCTGGGTGCCGTGGCCCAATTTGCCGCCGGCGGCAAGCCCCTGAAGAAGAAGGACCTTGGCCTCATGGCCATGGCCTACGGCTACGTCTATGTGGCCCAGATCTCCATGGGGGCCAGCCAGGCCCAGACCCTGAGGGCCCTCAGGGAGGCCGAGGCCTGGGATGGACCCTCCATTGTCATCGCCTACTCGCCCTGCATCAACCACGGGATCCGGGGCGGCATGTCCCTGTCCCAGCAAAGGGAAAAGGATGCGGTGGAGACCGGTTACTGGCACCTCTGGCGCTACAACCCGGCCCTCCTGGCCGGAGAGGAAGGCAAGAACCCCTTCGTCCTGGATTCCAAGCCCCCCACCAGGGACTACACGGAATTCCTGCGGGGTGAAGTCCGCTACACCTCCCTTTTCAAGAAGTATCCGGAAGAGGAAGTGGAGGCCATCTTCGCCCGGGCCAGAGAGGCTTCAGAGGAACGCTACAAGACTTATCTGCGACTGGCTGACAGTCAATAAAAACAAAAAAAGAGACGCTCAGGCGTCATCAGGCAGGGAGGGGAAGCCAGGGTGCTTCTCCTCTCTTTTCTGCTAAGATAGAGGCCCAGAGTGGCCAGCATCGTCGAGGGAGGTGGACCGGTGAGGATAAAAGACGGACGATCAATTATGTTCAGTGATACGCCGGTGCCCGACCTCTTTATACATGATGTCATGCCCAAATTGTCGGGCAATGCGGTCAAGTGCTATCTCTTTCTCAACAGCGTCTCCCATAACGGTTCCCGGGATGCCACCCGGGCAGACCTGGCCGACCGGCTGGGTATCTCCGCTGAGGCAGTCGACCAGGCCCTCCTGGAACTCCAGGGCCAGCAGCTGATCACGGTTGGGGCCCAGGATATCGACCTGGTGGATCTGAAGATGCAGGAACTCTCCCGCCGTTACCGGCCCATCACCTCCTCGGCTCCCAGCGAAATCCGGGCCAGGGAGGCGGTCAGTGAGGAGCGGGAAAAGATGGTGACCCTGATCAAGATGACCTTTTTCCAGGGCATCATGACCTATATGTGGTACGACCAGATCGACCGCTGGTTTGAGGCTTATGGCTTCGAACCCGAGGTGGTCTACGCCCTCTTCCAGGAGGCAGCCAACAACAACCGCCTGGACGGGACCGGCTATGCCTCCCGGATCGCCGAGGACTGGGCCGCTGCCGGGGTCAAGACCTATGACCAGCTCTCGGTCTACTACTCCCGCTTTTTGGAGAAAAACCGGATCAAGGCCCATGTGGGCAAGACCCTCCGCCGCAGCCTGACCGAATACGACCTCAAGGATATCGAGGCCTGGATCGATGAATACGGTTATGGCCGGGATATCATTGACGAGGCCCTGTCCAAGACCCGGGGGGCCACCAGGCCCACCATCCGCTTTGTCAGCGCCGTCTTGAAGGGCTGGCATGAGGCCGGCCTCAAGACCCTGGAGGAAGTCCAGGAGCATGAGAAGAAGCGTCAGGCCGATCTGGTCCGTAGCCGTAAGCCGGCCCAGGCCCAGGCCGACAACCGCTATTTCCTGGACCCCGAGGAGCAAAAGGCCCTGGACCAGGACTTTGAATACGATATCCGGATGCCCCGTGTCGATGAGGCGGCTGATTCATGAATAATCTGACCCAAAAGATCAATCTGGAGGTGGCCCGGATCTACGCCGGCCGCCGCCACCGGGCCCATAGCCTGAAAGACCAGCGCCTGGCCGACCTTTATGGCCGCTATCCCCGGCTGGAGGATCTGGACCGGGCCATCCAGGAGGCCGGCTTTCAAAGGCTGGAGGCAGCCCTGACCGGCCAGGGTCAAAAGGAGGCCGAGGCAGCCCTGGAGGCTGTCCAAGTCCAGCGGATGGACTTTCTTCGGGCCAGGGGCCTGACAGAGGGCTACAGCCAGCCTCTTTACAGCTGCCGGGCCTGCCAGGATACCGGCCGTCTGGAGGGCCAGTGGTGCCCCTGCCGCAAGCAGATCGTCCAAACCATCCTGCCTGACTACCTGCCCGACCGGATGGCAGCTGATGCCTCCTTTGACCGTTTCAATCTCAATCTTTTTGAAGCCGGGGACCGGGAGGTCATGGCCGACTACCTGCAGATGGCCCAGATCTACAGCCAGCACTTTGACCGGGTCAAGGACCGCAATCTCTTTTTTACCGGCAGGCCGGGGACCGGCAAGACCTTCCTCATGCAGTGCATCGGCCAGCGGCTCATGGACCAGGGCAAGTCGGTCATCTATGTGACCGCCCCCAACCTCTTTGACATGATCATGCGCTATAAGCGCCAGCAGCTCTCCTTCCGGCCTGACCCGGCCCTCCTGGAGGAGGCCGAGATGCTCTACCAGGCGCTGAGGACCTGGGACCTCCTCCTCTTGGATGACCTGGGCACCGAGCTGACCTCACCCGAGACCATCGCCCAGCTGATCACCCTCCTGGATGCCCGCCAGAGCCGGGGGCTGGCCACCATCATTGCCTCCAATGAGGAACACCACAAGTTCTCCACCCGCCGCTATGACAACCGGATTGCCAGCCGCCTCCAGGGCCACTTTCTCATCTATCCCTTCATGGGCAAGGACCTCCGCCTCCAGCGGTCCAGGGGTGACTGACCGTGCGCCTGGGTACTGACCTTGTCTCCGTGACCCGCCTGGCCGGCCTGGTCGACCGCCATGGCCAGCGCTTTCGGGACCGGATTTTGACCCGGCGGGAGCAGGCCATCTGCGGCCTGGATGTCCGCCGTCTGGCCGGCCGTTTTGCCGGCAAGGAGGCCGTCTCCAAGGCCCTGGGGACCGGGATCGGCCGCCTGGGCATCGGCTTTCGGGACATCGAGATCGATTGTGATTCCCTGGGAGCCCCCTTTGTCAGGCTGCACGGGGCCGCCCGCCTCCGCTTTGAGGCCCTGGGCGGCCGGGATCTTTTGATCAGCCTCAGTCACGAGGAGGAGATGGCCCTGGCCTTCTGTGTCATGACCCTGGAAGGGAAGGGGGAGCAGGCCCATGGCTGAGGTCAAGGATCCCCAAAAAAAAGATATCCAGGAAAAGCCGGTCCCCAAGATTGGCATCAAGCGGGGGATTGAGCCTGACAAACCCCAGGACCTGGCCCCTGACCAGGTGGAGGACAGGCGGGGCCGTCCGGTCTATCTGACCCGGACCAAGTGGCGGGTCCCCCCCTGGATCATTGCCCTTCTTGTCTTTGTCGCCCTCATGGCCGGCCTTTTTGTCGTTGTCCCCATCCTGGTGGACCAGACAGGCCACTTTGACGACCCCCAGATCCCCGGCATCAGCCAGCCCGACCAGGGCCAGGCCCTTTTGCAGAATCCTGATCTGGCCGTGGTCAAGGTGGCCTCAGCCCCCCTTTTGGAAGCCCCCCATCCCCGGGCCGGCCGCCTGGCCGAAGCCCTCTTCAATGAGATGGTCACCCTGGTCGACAGCCGGGGCCAGGACTATCTTCTGGTCCGCCTCCAGGATGGGGTCCAGGGCTATATCCGCCGGGACCAGCTGTCAGCCGACAAGGGCTCGGTGGTGGCTGACAATGCCCTGGCCAAGGTCCTGGTCCGGGATGCCTCCAAGCGGATCATGAGCCATGCCCGCCAGGGCTCCCTCCTGGTCGAGGCCCCCATGGGGACCCTCCTTTATGCCGACTACCGGAATGGTGACCTCCTTCGGGTCCGCCTGCCCGATCAGACCAGCGGCTGGATCAACAGCTCGGGGGTCATGCTCCTGCCCCCCCAGGCCAGCATAGGGGCCGAGGACAACTGGGACCAGCTCCTGGTGGCCTCTCTCATGACCTTCATCCAGAGCCCCCAGGTACCGGGCGGGGTGACCCGGCGGGGGATCAGCATGGAGGGGGCCCTTTATGTGTCAGGCCTTCTCAATGGCCTGACCCTGACCCGGGACCGCCAGGCCCTCATGTCCCTGGGCCAGGCCGTCTCTTTGCCCCTGGACGACCAGGGGGCCAGGGACCTGACCTATCTTGAGGAAGGGGACCTGGTTTTCTTCCACGAAAGATACG
>CAZKLG010000057.1:0-5422 GCA_964553675.1 uncultured Mageeibacillus sp.
GCTTCTTGAATGCCATCCGTGCAAATGCTAGTATTTGGATAATAAAAGTAAATATATACAGTGCATATGTATAATACTTTGGGGAGACAGATCATGTCTGAGATTTTCGATATCAATCTGAAAGACCAGGGAATGCAGCGTATCCTATGGGCCGAACGCCATATGCCCATATTGGCCGAGATCCGACGCCGCTTTGAAAGGGAATTACCCTTCAAGGGCTTGCGGATTTCCCTGGCCATCCACCTGGAGGCCAAGACCGCCTGCCTTGTCCGGGCCCTCCGCCGGGGTGGGGCAGAAGTCTATGTGACGGGTTCCAACCCCCAGTCCACCCAGGATGCCATCTGTGCCGCTCTGGTGGCAGACGGCTGTGTTGTCCATGCCATCCATGGGGCATCTTTTGAGCGATACCATGAATTCTGGAAAAAGACACTGAGTTTGAAACCCCATATCGTTATCGACGACGGAGCGGATCTGATCAATCTATTGCATGGGGAATGCAAGGGAGATGCCGTCGAGCTTTTGGGCGCTTGTGAAGAGACCACCTCAGGTGTTCAACGCCTCCGCGCCTGGAAGCAGGAGGGTAGCCTGGCATTCCCCGTCATCGCCGTCAACGACGCCCTTTGCAAGACCTATTTTGATAACTTTTATGGCACCGGCCAGAGTACAGTCGGCGCTATCATGAGCGCCACCAACCTCATGTTGACCGGCAAGCGTTTTGTCATGGCCGGTTATGGCTGGTGTGGACAGGGCATCGCCCGCATGGCAGCCGGCCTGGGGGCGCATGTCATCGTTACCGAGATCGATCCCATCAAGGCGCTCCTGGCAGCCATGGACGGTTTTTCAGTCATGACCATGGAGGAGGCTGCCAAGGAAGGGGATATCTTCGTCACGGCGACTGCCTCCCTTGACGTCATCAGGGCCAGTCATTTCAGGCTGATGAAAGAGGATGCCATCCTCTGCAATGCCGGCCATTTCAGCCGTGAAATTGATCTGGAAGCCCTGGAGGCCATGGCGGTCAAGGTTGAGGAAACCCGGCGCAATATCAAGAGTTACCATTTGGCGGAGGGCCAGACCCTTCATGTCATCGCCCAGGGAGCCCTGGTCAACATTGCCGCCGCGGACGGCCACCCCATAGAGATTATGGATATGTCCTTTTCACTCCAGGCCCTGAGTGCCGAATACCTGACAAAACACCCCGACCTGGCAGTTGATGTCTATCCCGTCCCGGAATCCATCGACCGTCTGGTCGCAGAGGTCAAACTAGAGACACTTGGGCTTTCGATAGACCGAGAAACGGAAGCGCAAAGACAGTATCGGCAGAAAGATCTGATCCTCTGACTTTAGAAAAGAAGAGGATTGGGAAGGAGAAAATCGATGAGTAAAGTTATGAAAACACTCTTGCTGATCATGCTGGTTTTCGCCCTGGTTATGGGTGTTGCCTGCAGTCCGGCCGAGACAGAACCAACCAAGACGGAGGGACCTGGTACCCAGGAAGAAACGGATGCGCCGCCCGTGGACGAAAAAGGATTGAAGATTGCCATTGTGACCACATCAGGGGTCGACGATGGGTCTTTTGGCCAGGATTGCTATAACGGGATTTTGCAGTTCATCGCCAAGCATCCGGCTTCAACGGTCAACACGGTCAAAGAACCCGACAATGCCAAGGTCATGCAGGCAGTCGCTGACATTTTCGCCGACTATGATGTCCTGGTCCTGCCGGGTTTCCAATTTGCACCTGTCGGTGTCCTGGCCATGGAAAACGAGGACAAGCGGGTCATCCTGGTCGACTCGGCCCCGGCCGATGAAGAAGGCAATGATACGGAACTGGCCAATGTTTACGGCATGATGTTCGCTGAACAGGAAAGTGGCTTCTTTGCCGGTGTGGCAGCCGCCCTTGAAACCAAGACCGGCAAGGTGGGTTCGGTCCATGGCATTGCCTTCCCGCCAGTCGTCAACTATCAGTTTGGCTTTGAGGCGGGGGTGGCCTACGCCAATGCCCACCTGGGCGCCAGTGCTGAAATCATCTCTTTGCCCTCCTATGCGGGCACCGACGTGACCGGGACCGATGTAGGCAGCAACTATGTGGGCGACTTCGCCGACGAGGCAACAGGCAAGGTGATCGGCAGCACCCTTTACGACATGGGCTGCGATATTCTCTTCGTGGCAGCCGGCGCCTCGGGCAACGGGGTTTTCACGGCGGCCAAAGAGCGTGACGATGTCTATTGCATTGGCTGTGACGTGGACCAATATGACGACGGTGACCGGGGCGATGGGACCAATATCATCCTGACCTCAGTGGTCAAGGTCATGCATCTCAATGTGGACCGGCAGCTGGAAGCCATCCTGGATGGCAGCTTTGCCGGTAAGAACGAGGTCCTGACGGTCCAGACCGACTCGACCGGTTACATTTCGGCAGATGGCCGTCAGCAGCTGACAGCAGACACCCTGGCCAAGCTGGCTGAAGTCTATGACAAGGTCAAGGGTGGAAGCATCATCCCGCCCGCCAATTTCAGTGAATACACCAGGGACGATTTCCCCGGCCTGAAATAAGGGTCAGGGGACAAGAAGGACGTGAGCATCCCGGAGTCTTTCAAAAGAAGGGCTCCGGGCCTCCTATTTGACGAAAAGGGGATGACGGGATGGAAGACGGGCGGGAGCGGCCGGCCATTGTTGAATTATCGGGTATCCGCAAGCAGTTCCCCGGCGTATTGGCCAATGACGATATTTCGCTTGCCATCCGGGAGGGTGAAATCTTTGCGGTCCTGGGTGAAAACGGGGCCGGCAAGACCACTCTGATGAACATCCTCTTCGGCCTCTACCGGCCCGACCAGGGAGAGATCCGAATCCGGGGCCGGAAGGTGGAATTCAGCTCCCCCCGGGATGCGGCGGCCCTGGGGATCGGTATGGTCCACCAGCACTTCAAGCTGGTTGAGAACTACACAGTAGCTGAAAACATCATCCTGGGTATGGAGCCTGTCAAGAAGGCCCTGGGCCTTTTCCCCCTGATCAGGAGCAAGGACGCCAACAGGGAGATTGCCCAGCTTTCCGACCAGTACGGCCTCAGCGTCAATCCCCGTATGCGGATCAAGGAGGCCAGTGTCTCCGACCAGCAGCGGGTGGAAATCCTCAAGATGCTTTACCGCAAGGCCGATATCCTCATCCTTGATGAACCGACGGCCATGCTGGCGCCTCAGGAGATTGAGCACTTGATCGGGGTCATCCACGAACTGCGCCGGGACGGCAAGACCATTATCCTCATCACCCACAAGCTGGACGAAATCAAACGCCTGGCCGACCGCTGTGCAGTCCTCAGGCGGGGCCGCCTGATCGATGTCTTTGATGTGGCCACGACCGATACCGCCCATATGGCCACCACCATGGTCGGTCATGCTGTGGACTATCAGCTGGAGCGGGAGGAAAAACCTTTTGGGGAAGTCGTCCTTAGCCTGGAATCCCTGTCAGTCAGACAGGCCAAGGGGGTCATGGCGGTCAAGGATGTCTCCTTTTCTGTCCGCTCGGGTGAGGTCCTGGCCCTGGCCGGTGTCTCGGGCAACGGGCAGATCGAGATTGTTGAGGCCATTTACGGCCAGATCAAGACCAGCTCAGGGGCCATTCATCTTAAAGGACGGGACATTACCAACTCTTCCATCCGCCAAAGGATCCGCCAGGGGATTTCCTATGTGCCCGAGGACCGTCAAAAGACGGGCCTGGTGGTGGATATGACCCTGGCCGAGAACCTGGCCCTCAAAACCTATGGCCGCCCCCCCTTTTCCCGCCGGCATGTCCTCAACCGGGAGGCCTTCAGCCGCCATGCCCGTGAACTGATTCAAGCCTATGACATTCGAAGCGGCTCCGGCGAATCGACGCCAGTCCATGCCATGAGTGGGGGCAACCAACAAAAGGCCATCGTGGCCCGGGAAATCGACCTTGACAATCAGGTCATCATCTTCGTCCAGCCGACCAGGGGCTTGGATATCGCGGCCCGGGCCCACATACATCGGCAGATCATGAATGAGCGGGCCAAGGGTCATGCCATCCTCCTTGTTTCTCTGGAACTGGATGAGATCATGGAACTGGCAGACACCATCGGGGTCCTTTACAACGGCCAGATCAAGAAAATCGCGCCGGCCGGCCTCATGACCATCGAGGAAGTGGGCCGCCTCATGTTGGGGGTGGGGGCATGAAAGCTAAAAATAGGGACAAGCCCTTGACAGTCAAGGCCCTGATGGCCAGATTCCGGTCTTCACGGCTGCTGATTCCCCTGGTCAGTGTCCTTCTGACCTTCCTGGTTCTCATCCTGGTCTTCGTCCTCATCGGCCGCAACCCCTTTTCTGCCATCTACAGCTTCTTTCAAGGGTCGGGCCTGGGATTAAAACCTTCCTATAACAAGAGCAGTAACATGCTGACCGATTTCCTCTCCTATCTGGGAATTCTCTCCCCCATGCTCCTGGGGGCCCTGGCAGTTGTCGTAGGCCTTCGGGGTGGACTTTTCAATATCGGCGTCTCGGGACAAATGCTCCTGTCCGGCTTTCTGGCCACCATCCTGGTCGGCTACTCTAAGCTGCCTCCGGCCCTGGCCATTCCCCTGGTCCTCTTGATCGGCCTTTTTGCCGGTGCCTTCCTGGGGTCGGTCATTGGCTGGCTCAAGTACCGCTTCAATGTCCATGAAGTGGTCTCCAGCATCATGTTCAACTACATTGTCAGTTTCCTGACCGGCTATTTCATCAAGACCAAGTATGTGGATCCCATTATCCGCTCTTCCCGCCAGGTCCTGCCCAATGCCAAGTTGCAGATTCCCTTCCAGACCGCCGGAGGCCTCAAGCTCATCATCCCTGTAGGCATCTTCATCGCCATCGCCATGGCTTTCCTGATCCGCTTCTACCTGGAGCGGATGACCGGAGGTTTTGAGATCCGCATGGTGGGTTTCAACCGCCAGGGGGCAGCTTATGCAGGTCTCCCCATCCAGCGGGTCATGGTCCGGACCATGTTGATTTCCGGTGCCCTGGCCGGCCTGGCCGGTGTCACCTATTATCTGGGCTATTATTCCACCATTGTCCCCAAAGACCTGCCTTCCTTGGGTTTTGATGCCATCGCTGTCGCCCTCCTGGGTAATCTGGGACCTGTGGCCTGTATCTTGTCCTCAGCCCTGATCACCATCTTTCAGAAGGGTGCCGTTTACATGAGTTCATCCACCGGGGTGGTTCGGGAGATCGCCTCTATGGTGACAGGGATCCTGCTCCTTTTCAGCTCCCTGGGGGTCTCCATGCGGGACCGGACCCAGCATTATGACTAAGCGCTAGAAGGAGGTAATCATGCTTGATCGGATCATCATCGACGGACTGGCCTTTGCCCTCCCCCTCTTTGCCATGGCCATCGGGGGGATCTTCAGTGAAAAAAGCGGGATCACCATGCTGGCCCTGGA
>CAZKLG010000058.1:0-5373 GCA_964553675.1 uncultured Mageeibacillus sp.
TGATTGACCGGCCTGATCCCGGGGTGGCCATGCTGGAGGCCATCGCCCGGGCAGAGGAAAGAGGGGCCATGATCTGCGTCTGCGGATCCCTTTACCTGGCAGGTGAAGTCCGCCCCTTCATCCGTCAGTGGCTGAAAAAGGGGAAGACATTCTAGGACCTCTTTTTGGTCCTTATGGTTTAATAGTCATTAAGAAATGATTGGCTGCCCATCAGGCCCTTGGGGGCCTGAGAGGGTTTTCCATAGCTTGAGAGGTGGGATTAACTTTGCGGGAAAAGCAGGCTCAAGGGCCCCTGTCGAATGCAAAAAACAAGCGTGAAACCCTGGATTGGGATCGACTGCTTGCCTCTTATAAGGAACTCGATTCCCTGCCTGGGGACCTCTTGGCCTCAGAGGGGGAATTGGAGCGGATTTTATCTGTCTACAACCGGGCCCTGACCCAGGCCTCCACCGGCAACATCGATATGGCAAAGATTGCCCTGGAGAAATTGACCGCCACCTGGCCTCAATTTACTGAAGCCTCCTCCCTTTACGGGGTCCTCCTGGCCAAGGAAGGCCGTTACAGGGAGGCAGAAGAACATTTTGCCAAGGTCCTTCTGGCCTCGCCCGATACCAGCCTGGCCCAATCAGTTGAACGCTGCCGCCTGGCTGCCCGCGAGGAACGGATCCGCAAGGAGGCCCGGGATAGCCGCAGAAGGCAGGGCGAGAATCTCCTGATGCCGGTCCGGGCCCATATGGCCAGAAGTGGCATCTTGCAAAGGGCGGGTCATGAAGGGGGAGGCGGCCGCGTGCAGATGGCCAGCCGCCGGGAACAAGAAGAGATCCTTCGCATGGAAGAAGGGGTGGCCGCCCAGGCCAGGCGGTCCCACGGCAAGGTCTCCCGCCTGATCCAGGGTCTGACCCTGGCGATCATTCTGGCCTCTTTACTCTTTTTTGTTTTCTACTTTGCCGTCAGGCCGGCCATACTGAAGAATGAAGATCGCCGCGAAAGATTGGATTGGCTGGAGGGTGTTCTGGAAGACCGCAGCGGGGAAGCTGCCGTCGCTGACATCCTGGATCTCTATCGTAAGACATTTAGTCCCTGAGGTGGCAAAGAACCCTTGGGGGAGGAGATGAATTGATATGAAGTATATAAGCACCCGGGGAGGAGAAGTCGTCAGCGGCCTCGAAGCGGTCTGGCGCGGCATCTCAAGTGAAGGGGGGCTTTATATTCCTCAGGCCCTGCCCCAGCCCCTGCCCTACCAGGAGCTCATGGGCCGGAGCCTGGAAGAGCTGATGGCTGAATTTTTCTACCGATTTCTGCCTGACCTGTCCCTGGATGATTGGAAAGCCCTTTTAAGCCATGCCCTCCGAAGCTTGAAAGAAGGCCCGGAAAGCTTTGAACTCCCTCTGGCCCGGGTCAATAACTACCTGGACCGTTATTACCTGCTTTTGGCAGATGACCTTCCCACGGGGAGCCTGAGCGATCTTAGCGGGGCCATCCTGAGGACCCTCCTGGAGTGGACGGGGGATAAGGATCCAAGGCCGGGCCGACCCCTGGTCCTGGCCATGGTGGGAGAGGACCAGGCCGCCTCCAGCCTCAGCTGGGCCCAGGACCTGCCTTATCTGGTCCTCATGTCCCAAAACAGCATCAGGAGCCGGGAGATTGCCCGACTGCCGGCGGCCCGGGACCAGCTCCTCAGCTTTTCGGAGAGTTTTGACGAGCGCTACCGGGAATTCACCCGCCTGGCTTCGGATCCATCCTTTGACAGCCAGCTCAGGGACCGGGGATTCAAGCCGGTCTTTGTGGGGCCGGGCCATATCATTGAAGTCCTGACGGCAGGTGCCCTGGCAACCGCCATCGTGGTGGCCATCAAGGAAAATCTGGAGGAGCTGGACAAGATCGACTTTGTTGTCCATAAGAACCATCTGAGTTTTCTGGCCGGACTGGTCTATGCCAGCAGCCTTCAGTTACCCCTGGGCCTTGTTTACCTGGGAGAAAACGAACCGGCCTTCCTGACCTCACTTTTCAAATCGGGGAGAACTGCCAAGCCCAGGAGGCGGAGGCGGCGGGATGATGAGGGGGCCGCCTGGCCGGTCAACCTTGAAAGGCTCCTTTTTGAAGTGACGGGACGGGATGAGAAACGTTTGAAGGAAATCCTGGACCAGGCCGACCAGGCTGACCGCCAGTTATTAAGGGAGGAGGAGGTCAACCTGCTCAACCAGTCAGTTGTGGTGGGAGGCAATGACTACAAGCGTTGCCTGAGAACCATCAGGACCTTCTACGACCAGACCGATTATCTTCTGGCCCGTGAGACGGCCGATGCCGTCGCCGTCTGGGCCAGGCATGTCAAGCAAAAGGACCATGTTCCCGTCTGTTTTATTCAAGACCGGTCGCCCTTGACCGATTATGTCAGCTCCGGCAGGGCACTCTTTGGCGACAAGGCTCCCCGCCATGACCGGGAGGCAGCCATCACCATGCTGGCCGAGGAAGCGGGGATACCTGCCTGGCAAAGCCTGGACCAGGAGGAAGTCCCGCCCATCCAAGCGCTGGAAGGGCCCCTGGACCTGGCCATTGTCAATTGGCTGGATAAGGAGGAAAACCATGGATTCTAAGTTGAAGGGATCTCTTTTGCGGACCAATCGTTTGACCGCCTTGACCTTGGCTCTCCTGATTGCCCTGGTGCTGACCTTTCTGGGAGGGCCCGGCCAGCTCCTGGCTTTGGGTGAGGACGGTTGGCCGCGCTTTGATGAAATCGACGTGGAGTCCTACTCTGTCATCGATGCGGAGACAGGCCAGCAGATCCTGGCCAAAAACCCCGACAGGAAACGGTCAAATGCCAGTACCACAAAGATCATGACGGCCCTGGTCCTGGTGGAGGATCCCAACTTTGACCCTGACCTCCTCCTGACTGTTTCAGCCAAGTCCCTCTACTTTCTGGATCCCAACTCCGCCCGGCTTCAGGCCCTCCAGGAAGGCGACCAGATCTCCACCCTGGACTGCCTGGCAGCCCTCCTGATTGCCTCAGCCAATGATATCGCCCGGGTCATCGCCCAGAACTATGGGGGTGCCTACGGGGCCATCGATCTTTCCAGGCGGGGGGATGCCTCGGCCTCCCAGGAACTTTTTGTCCAGCGTATGAACCAGCGGGCGGCCGACTTGGGGGCTACCTCCACTCATTTCACCAATCCGGCAGGTTTTGATGAGGCGGACTACAGCCATTACACCACCACCCATGATCTGGCCCTGATCGCTGCAGAGGCCATGAAACATCCCCTGATCGCCCACATTGTCTCCCTGCCCAATTACCGGATGCAGGTGACCCCCCAGCATGCTCAGGCCTGGTGGGGTGTCATGAGCAATTCCAATGGTCTGGTCCTTTATGGGGCCCAGTACCTGGAGTCTCAATACTATGAACAATACACAGGCGTCAAGACCGGGACCACGCCCCAGGCGGGCAAGTGCCTGGTGGGTTCGGGGATCACCCACGATGGCCGGACCTTTGTCTGTGCTGCCATGGGTATCCAGGCGACTGACATGAAAAGTACCCCCTTCCTGGCCCGGGCCATCCCGGTCCGCGCCATCATGGAGGAGGCGGCCCGACTGGAAGGCGTTCCCGCCAAAAGCCCGGACAGCCTGCTTGCCCTGCCGCTGGTAGAAGAGCCGGAGATCACAGCGCCGCTTGAGACCACGCCTGGCCAAAGCCCGGAGACCAGCCCCAGCTACACAGAGCCCAGGGGAGAGGACCCCTTCTTCGCCGGCGGGATCGGACAAACCAATCCCATCATCCTGGTCCTGGCCACCCTGGGTGTCCTGGCCCTCATCGGGGGCATCGTGGCCGCCGTCATCGCCCTCCTGATCTTTTTGAGGAAGCGTCGGGCCAGCAGGCTGGAAGATGTGTTTGATGACGAAGATAAATGGTGATTATTGGACTTATTGAGCGATAATAGAAGCTCTTGTGACCTATTTCAAAATGAATCTTGACAAGGTCTTTTCATCCTGCTAAGATTGGACGCGTGCCGCAAAGCCATGAGCGGCCGGTAAAGATTGGGAGGATGATCCTTTAGTATGAAAACCTATATGCCAAAAGCCAGCGAAATCGATCGCAAGTGGTATCTTGTCGATGCAGAGGGCATGGTCCTGGGCCGCCTGGCCACAGAGATCGCCAGCATTCTTCGCGGCAAAAACAAAGCTGAATACACCCCCCACATGGACATGGGTGATTTCGTTGTGGTTGTCAACGCCGATAAAATTGTCCTGACGGGTAAGAAGGAGCAACAAAAGCTCTATCGCCGTCATAGTGGCTACCCCGGCGGCCTGCGCGAAATCCCTTACGAGCGGATGATGGAAAAGCACCCCGAGAGAGTGCTGGAAAACGCAGTCCGTGGGATGTTGCCAAAAAATACACTGGGACGGGCTATGTTCCGTAAATTGAAAGTGTATGCGGGGCCCAACCACAAACAGCAGGCACAACAGCCTGTCAAAATTGAATTCTAGACGAGGGGAAGAATAAGATGGCTAAAGAGACGACTCAGTTCTTTTACGGGACAGGCAGAAGGAAGGAAGCGGTCGCCCGCGTCCGCCTCTATCCTGGTTCAGGTAAGATCACTGTCAATAAAAAAGCATTCGAAGACTACTTCCCGGTGGAAACCCTGCGCATGATCGTCCGTCAACCCCTGGTGGAGACGGGCAGTCAGGACCGCTACGATATCGTGGTCAATGTTCGCGGCGGTGGTATCGCCGGTCAGGCTGGCGCCATCCGCCACGGGATCGCCCGTGGCCTGGTTGATGCTGATTCAGAACAAAACAAACAGGCCCTGAGGCGGGCTGGTTTCCTGACACGGGATGCCCGGGTCAAGGAGAGAAAGAAGCCAGGACTCAAGAAGGCCAGAAAAGCTTCCCAGTTCTCCAAGAGATAAGAGGAAAGACATTTGCTTCAAAAAAAGCCCCGTCCTCCGGATGGGGCTTTTAGCCATCCCGGATGATCGGCAAGGGGGACCAGTTGGCAAGGGAAATCGAAAAAGTGACCGGATCGCCGGAGGCAACCTGGGACCTGGGCAGGGAACTGGCCGCTGGTTTGAAGGCCGGCCATGTCCTTATACTGACCGGGGATCTGGGAGCCGGCAAAACGGCCCTGGTCCGGGGTATAGCGGCGGGTCTGGGGGTCAAGGGTCATGTGTCAAGCCCCACCTTTACCATCTTGCACATGCATGAGGCGGGAAGGCCCGGGGGACTTGCCCTCAACCACTTTGATGTCTACCGCCTTTCGGATGCCCAGGCCTTTTATGACAATGGTCTGGATGAATTGGTGGGCCAGGAGGCGGTCTCCGTCCTGGAATGGGGGGACCGGGTCCGGGAGGCCCTGCCCCGGGAGGCCATTGAGATCAAGCTGAC
>CAZKLG010000059.1:0-1958 GCA_964553675.1 uncultured Mageeibacillus sp.
TTTTGCTGAACGAAGGAGGTTATTCGTGCTAAGTCAATTTGATTATGTCAAACCGCTTGTGCTGGACGAGGCTCTGGCAGCCCTGTCCCGTCATGAGGACACCTACATCCTGGCCGGCGGTACCGACCTGATGATCATGCTGCGCCACCATTTGATCGACGCCAAGCACATCGTCGACATCAAGGCCATCCCCGAGCTGGACGTCCTCTCCTATGAGGAAGGCAAGGGCCTGACCATCGGTGCCAATGTGGTAGTCAACCGGCTGATCGAGTCGGAGTTGGTCCGGGATCTTTACCCGGCCCTTCACGATGCGGCGTCATGCCTGGCATCCTACCAACTGAGGAACCGGGCCACCCTGGTGGGCAACATCTGTAACGCGTCGCCGGGCGCAGACCTGCCGCCCTCGCTTCTGCTCTACGACGCCAGTGTCCGGATCGCTTCAAGCGACGGGGAAAGAACCGTCCCCCTCAAGGACTTTTTTACCGGCGTCAAAAGAACCCTGCTGACCAAAAAGGAACTGGTCCTCTCGGTCTTCCTGCCCGATCCCGGCCAGGGCGACAAGAGCAACTACAAGCGGCAGACCCGCTTGAAGGGCCATGACCTGTCAACGGTAGGCGTGGCCTGCCGGCTGGACGGTCAGGGCAAGATGGCCGTATCCATCAATGCCGTGGCCATCACTCCCCTCCGCCTGGAGGCCTTTGAGGCAGACCTCAATGCCAGGGGCCTGTCTGAAGAGACCATCGCCTGGGGAGCTGAGGAAATCAAAAATCACATCAAGCCCATCTCCGATGTCCGGTCTTCCAAGGAATACCGGTTGCATATGGCAGGGGTTTTGTTCAAGCGCTGTATGACAGAGCTTATGGAAGGAGAGGCATAGACGATGACCACACATGACGATAAAGACCTGTGCGCCATGGAAAGCGCCCATGTTGATTCAAAAGAAAGACTGGTGACTCTCTCCCTTCGGGTCAACGGCAAGGCCGTTGTCGAAGCGATCGACCCCACCATGCTCCTCCTCCACTTCCTGCGCGACCGTTTGAAGCTCTTCGGCGCCAAGGAAGCCTGTGGTGAAGGTGAATGCGGTGCCTGCACCGTCATTTTGAACGGCAAGGCCGTCACCTCCTGCCTGGTCCTGGCCGTCGAAGCCCAGGGCGGGGAAGTCACCACCGTAGAAGGCCTGTCCAAGGACGGCGAACTCAGCATCCTCCAGCAGGAGTTTGTTTTCAAGGATGCCCTCCAGTGCGGCTTTTGCACACCCGGTATGCTCATGTCAGCCCGGGCCCTCCTGGACCAGTATCCCGATCCCACGGATGAAGAGATCATGGAAGGGATGGGAGGCAACCTCTGCCGCTGCACCGGCTACCATCAGATATTCGAGGCAGTCAAGCGGGCTGCCAAACGCGAAAGAGAGGAGTTGAACCGTTCATGAGCCTACAAGAATTAGAACATTGCACCTATCAGCATCACGGCGATTACGAGTCCAGCTATAAGCATGTGGGACAGCCCTACCAGCGCAAGGACGCCCTTGAGAAGGTAACCGGCCAGGCCCGTTATGCCTTTGACCTGGAAATGCCCGGTATGCTGCACGCCAAGACCCTCCACTCGCCCCATGCCCGCGCCAAGATACTCAAGATCGACACCTCCAAGGCCTGTGCCCTGGCCGGCGTCAAGGCCGTCATCACGGGTGAGAACTACGACATCGTCGTGGGTCTTTACATGCAGGACAAACTGGCTCTGGCCAAGGGTGAGACCCGTTACCAGGGCGAGGTGGTGGCCGCGGTCGCCGCGACCACGGAAGCTATCGCTGAGAAGGCCATCTCCCTGATCGAGGTCGAATACGAGGTCCTGGAGCCCGTCCGCAATCTGGACGACGCCCTGTCAGCCAAGATCCTGGTCCATCCCAACATCCACGAGATCAAGCACGTGGAAGGGGTCTTCTTCCCCCAGGCCGGCACCAA
>CAZKLG010000059.1:2058-5196 GCA_964553675.1 uncultured Mageeibacillus sp.
CTGGAGCCCCTCCTGACCCTGCTTTCCAGGGAGGCGGGCGGTCTCCCGGTCAAACTGCGCATGTCCCGCCAGCAGGAGTTCAACTATATGCCCACCCGTGCCGGCATGCGGGGCAAGATCAAGACCGGTGTCAAAAAAGACGGCACCATGATCGCCTCTGACATCGTTTATGACTGGGACAGCGGCGCCTATGCCGACTATGGGGTCAACGTGGGTAAAACAGCCGTCTACGGCGGCCTGGGTCCCTATGCCGTTGACAATGTCTCCATCGTCTCCAATACCATCTACACCAACAAGGTCTTCTCCACGGCCTACCGTGGCTTTGGACACCTGGAGACCCTGTGGACGGTGGAGCGGCAGATGGACATCCTGTCACAGAAACTGGGGATCGACCCCTATGAGTTCCGCTTGAAGAATATGCTCCGCCCCGGCGACACCACTGTCTCGGGCGAGATCATGACCAAGTCCACCGGCTGTCCCGTCGACTGCCTGTCGGCTGTGGTCAAGGAAATCGGCTGGACCGGCCGCAAGACCGAAGAAGAGCGGCAGAAGGAATGGGCCACCGGCAAGATCAGGGGCAAGGGCTTTGCCATGATCCAAAAGGCCCCCGCCATGCCGCCCAATACGGCCACAGCGGTCATCATGCAGATGGCCTCCGACGGTCACATCCAGATGATGATCGGCGGCATCGACTATGGCCAGGGTGCCCTGACCGCCATCGCCCAGATCGCGGCCCAGGAACTGGATATTCCCTTCGACATGGTGGAAGTGCGTCGTGAGACCAACACCAACACCAACCCCTACGACTGGAATACCGTGGCCTCCAAGTACACCTTCATGGCGGGTAATGCCACCATCAAGGCGGCCCACGCCCTCCTGGACCAGATGAAACAGGTGGCAGCCCAGGCCCTGCAAAGTGCGCCTGAGAACCTGTCACATGCCGACGGCTATATCTACAACCGTCACATGCCCCACAAGCGGATCTCCTACAAGGACATGGCCCTGGGCTATGCCCTGCCCAACGGTTCCGGTGTCGGCGGCCCCCTGATCGCCCATGGCGTCTACATGGCCGACGGCCTGACCAACCTGCACCCCGAAACGGGACAGGGGAACCCGGCCCTGGCCTGGACCTTCGGCGCCCACGCCGTTGAGATCGAGGTCGATGTCGAGTCGGGCAATATTGACGTCCTCAAAGTGGCCTCGGCCTTTGACCTGGGCCAGGTCATCAACGAACGCATGGTCTATGGCCAGGTGGTCGGTGGTGTCATGCAGGGAATCGGCTCGGCCATCCTGGAGGGTTACAAGTTCTCGGACGATAACGTCCTCCTCAACCCCTCCTTCACCGACAACAAGATTCCTACCATGAAGGACATGCCCTGCGAGGTGGTTCCCATCTATATCGAGAACCCCCAGCTCAACGGGCCCTATGGCGCCAGAGGCGTGGCAGAACATACCATGATCTCCATCCCCTCAGCCATCGGCAACGCCCTCTACGACGCTCTGGGCATCAACTACTACCATCTCCCGCTGACGCCGGAGCGGGTAGCCCTGGGTATCGTATCAGGTGAGAAGGATATCAAGTAAGTCCGCCTGACATCAGGCAAGCATAAGCTAAGCGGGGCCGTCTCCAAGGGGACGGCCCCTTATTTTTTTGGCGATGACAAGGGCCAGGCCGGCCTTGACCAGGTCGCCCGGCAAAAAGACCAAAAAGCCAGAGACCAGGATGGCCCCGGGGTCCAGGCCCTGGCCCGTGATCAGGCCAAGCTGAATGACCAGATAGGTCAGGCCCAATAGATAGATGAGAAGACTGGCCAGGCCCAGATGGAGGCTTTGGGCTTTGAGGCTCTCCCCTCCCCTTTGGGTCAGCCAGGCCAAAAGCCAGGCGGCCGGGATGAAGGCCAGAAGAAAGCCCAGGCTGGGCGAGAGGAAGAGGGCCGCCCCCGAGATAAGAAAAGAGAGCAAGGCATTGAGGCCCATGGCCAGGAGGGCCTCCCGGGGGGCCAGGGTCAGGCCGGCTAAAAGGACAAAGAGACTTTGGAGGGTGATGGGAACGGGCCCCAGGGGCAGGCGGATGAGGCCGCCCAGGAAGGTCAGAAGGCCCAAAAGGGCCGGCCGGGTCAGTCTTTGGGTCTTCACAGGGGATAATCCAGGAGGCTGATTTGGCCGGAGTCGACTTCTCTCAGGTCCTGGCCCTGCCAGTAGAGGAGGCCACCCTGGTCGGAGATGTCATGGGGGAGGATGATCTCCCCTGTCTCCAGTTGGACCTTTTTGCCCAGGATAAAGGAGCGGGCCCGGTAGTCATCAAGGTAGGCCCGGTCGGGCAATTCTTGGAGGATCTGGCCCAGTTTATTGCTTATCCGGCAGATCAGTTCCCCCTTGTCCAGATCTGCCGCTTGATCCATCAGATAGCCGGCCTTTGGGGCGATATCAGGGGGAAAGCCCTGGGGGGGCGGGGTCAGATTGATCCCTATCCCCAGGACCATGTAAGAGGTCTTTTCCCGGCTGACCGCCTCGGTCAGGATACCTGCCACCTTCCTTTTTTCATAGTAAAGATCATTGACCCACTTGATGCCGATCTTCAGGTCCAGTCTTTCCTCCAGGACCTGGGCGCTGGCAACTGCCGCCATGGTGGTCAAAAGGACCGGGGATTCTTCTCTTTCCCAGGGAAAGGCCAGGGAAAAGTAAAGGCCGGATCCGGCCGGTGAGAAAAAGGACCGGCCCCGCCGGCCCCGTCCGGCCGTCTGCTGGCAGGCAGCAATAAGGACGGATCGCCCCTCTCTGGCTGCCTCCTTGGCCAGGTCATTGGTGGAGCTGACAGTCTCATGGACCTGGACGGCCAGGTCCTGCCAAAAGGGGGACAGGCCCTGGTGGATGGCCCTGGCTTTGATGCCGCAGTCGGTCTCTTTTTCTAATCCATGCTGGCCTTGTCTCATCTTATTTCTGTCATCCTTGGTGTATCCTTGAGAGGTAAGAGGGAGGGGGATCCATGACCTTTCATCAGTTGAAAATCTTCTGCCAGGTGGTCGAATCCGGCAGTGTCACCCGGGCCAGTCAGGTCCTGGGCATCCCTCAGCCCGCGGCCACCCGGGCCATCCGGAGCCTGGAAAATGAATGGGGCCTGGCCCTCTTTGACCGGGC
>CAZKLG010000060.1:0-4954 GCA_964553675.1 uncultured Mageeibacillus sp.
GGATAATGACGGTTGGAGGAGCAGATTTCATGTATGATCTTGCCATTATCGGCGGGGGTGTCATCGGCAGTGCCCTGGCCTATAAGCTGTCAGCCTATGACCTCAGGATCGCCCTGATCGAAAAGGAAAACGACCTGGCCATGGGTGCCAGCCGGGCCAATACCGCCCTCATCCATGCGGGCTTTGACCCCTCACCTGACAGCCTCATGGGCAAGTTGAATGTAGAGGGCAACCGCCTTTGCTACCAGATCTGCCGTGACCTGGACGTCGAGCACCGGCAGACCGGCTCCCTGGTCCTGGCTTTTGAAGAGGCCGACCTTCCCATCCTGGAAAAACTCTATCGCCAGGGCTTGGCCAATGGCTGCGAGGGTCTGGAGATCATCAGCGGTCAGGAGGCCCTCGAACGGGAGCCCAATCTCTCCCCGGCTGTCATAGGGGCCCTTTGGGCGCCAGAGGCAGGTGTCATCAATCCCTGGGAATTCACTTTGGCCATGGCCGAGGTTGCCGTCCGAAACGGGCTGGATTTAATGCTCAATTCCAAAGTGGTCGCCTTGTCCGATCGGGGTGACCATTATGATCTCCAGCTGGCCCGGATTGACCATGAAGGCAGGGAAAGTGGCAGATCAAGTCTCTCGGCCCGCTATCTGGTCAATGCTGCCGGTATTGACAGTGACCATATCCATAATCGTTTGGCGGCTCCGGCCTTTGAGATCCAGCCCACCCGGGGGGAATACTATCTCCTGGACCGGGCGGTGGGCCCCCTGGTCCAGTCCATCCTCTTTGAGTGTCCCTCTGACCGGGGCAAGGGGGTGACGGTATCGCCCACCATCCATGATAATTTCCTGATCGGTCCCAGCTCCCATCTGATCGAGGACAGGGAGGATACCGGGGTCACACGGCCGGTCCTGGACGAGATCGAGCGGACAGCCCGAAGGCTGGTCCCTTCCCTGGATGTGGGGGCCAGTATCCGGAATTTCGCCGGCATCAGGGCCAACAGTGACCACAATGATTTCTTTATCCAAGTGTCAGCCCGCCATTTTCTGGATCTGGCCGCCATCAAGTCCCCGGGCCTGACCTGCGCCCCTTCCATCGCCCGCTATGCCCGGGACCTCCTGGAGGAGGAGGGCCTGGTCCTGACGCCTAAGGCGGACTGGCAGGGGGGAAGACAGGTCGTCCGTTTCAAGGAGATCCCCCAGGAGGAAAGGGCAGACTTTGTCCGCCGGCATCCCCTCTATGGCCGGGTCATCTGCCGTTGCGAAACCATCACGGAAGGTGAGATTGTCGCTGCCATGTCCAGGGAGATACCCCCTGTCTCCATAGACGGGGTCAAAAGGCGGGTGGGGACCGGCATGGGTCGCTGCCAGGGTGGCTTTTGCGGACCCAGGGTCCTGGAGATCCTGGCCCGGGAGAGGGGTCGCGATCCCTTATCCATCCAGGAGGATGGGGCCGGCAGCAAACTCCTGACAGGGGAAAGCAAGGGGGGCTGCCAGGATGCTTGACCGCTATGAATGTGTCATCATCGGGGGAGGACCTGCCGGTCTGAGTGCCGCCTTGTCTGCCCGGGAGTCCGGCCTGGAGCGGATCCTGATTGTGGAGCGGGATCTGGAACTGGGGGGTATCCTCAACCAGTGCATCCACAATGGCTTTGGCCTCCACTATTTCAAGGAAGAGCTGACCGGGCCCGAATATGCCGGTCGACTGATCGATCAGGTCATGGACAGTGACATCCAAGTGGCCTGCGACACCATGGTTCTTTCCCTTGACAGCCATGGGGGCGGCCACCGGGTGACCCTGATGAGTGCGGGTCAGGGCTACCGGACCCTGGAAAGCCAGGCAGTCATCCTGGCCATGGGTTGCCGGGAAAGGACCCGGGGGGCCATTCAGACGCCCGGCAGCCGGGTGGCGGGTATCCTGACGGCCGGGACGGCCCAGCGCTATGTCAACATGGAAGGCTACATGGTGGGCCGCCGGGTCATGATTCTGGGATCCGGGGACATCGGCCTGATTATGGCCAGGCGCATGACCCTGGAGGGGGCCCAGGTGGTGGCCTGTGTCGAAATCATGCCCTATCCGGGCGGCCTGACCCGAAATATAGTCCAGTGCCTGGATGACTTTGACATCCCCCTGCTTCTTTCCCATACCATCACCCGGATCCATGGGAAAGGGCGCCTGGACCGGGTCACCGTCCAGGCGGTCGACCAGACCTTCCAGCCCCTGGCCGGCACAGAGGTCGATTATGAGATTGATTGCCTGCTCCTGTCGGTGGGCCTGATCCCTGAAAATGAGCTGAGCCGGGCCGCCGGCCTGGCCATGGATCCCCGGACAGGTGGCCCCCTTGTCTTTGAAAACAAGGAGACCTCAGAGCCGGGCATCTTTGCCTGCGGTAATGTACTCCAGGTTCACGATCTGGTCGATTATGTGACAGAAGAAAGCCAGGAGGCCGGCCGGGCCGCAGCGGCCTATGTGCTGGCGGCCAAAAGGAAGGACCAGGCAACAGAAAAGGTAGCCATGAGCCTGGTGGCGGGCCAGGGCATCAGCTATGTCATTCCCCAGCAAATCCGCCTTGACCGTATGGAGGATAAGGTCAGACTTTTCTTCCGGGTCAAAGAACCCCATAAAAGTCCCCGTCGGATCCTGGTCTCCCATGCTGAAGAGCAGATTGCCGCCTTCCGGCGGCCCTTCCTGTCGCCGGGTGAGATGGAGCATATCTATCTGACCAAAGAGGACCTGGACAAGGTTGGGGGCGGCCAGCTGACCCTGTCAATCGAGGACTGATGCTTATGAAAGAAATGATCTGCATTGTTTGCCCCCAGGGCTGCCGGCTGACGGTAGACCCCGACCGTGACTACCAGGTGACGGGCAATCGCTGTATCCGGGGGATTGCCTATGGGCAAAGCGAGGCCAGGGATCCCCGCCGGATTTTGACTTCGACCGTCTGTATGACAGGCAGCCGGCACCGCCGCTGCCCGGTCAAGACCGATGGCCCCATCCCCAAAAAGGATATGGCCAGGGCCATGGCCCTTTTGGACCAAGTGGTCCTCAGCCCGCCTGTCCGGCGGGGGGATATCATCCTGGGCAGAATCCTGGGCCATCCGGTCAATTTTGTGGCCAGCCGGGATCTATTGGACTAAGGAGGCTGAGATGACCAAGTATGTGATGGCCCTGGATGCCGGAACCACCAGTAATCGCTGTATCCTCTTCGACCACCAGGGCAGGATTGCTTCCCTGGCCCAAAAGGAATTTCACCAGTACTTCCCCCAGCCCGGATGGGTGGAACATGACGGCCAGGAGATCTGGTCCACCCAGCTGGGGGTGGCAGTGGAGGCCATGAACAAGATCGACGCCCGTCCGGAGGATATCGCCGCCCTGGGGATCACCAACCAGCGGGAAACCACCCTCCTTTGGGACAAGGAGACCGGGGAGCCGGTCAGCCGGGCCATTGTCTGGCAGTGCCGGCGGACATCCGATATCTGCGACCAGCTCAAGGCCCAGGGCTATACCGATCTCTTCCGCCGGAAGACAGGCCTGGTCATTGACGCCTACTTCAGTGCCACCAAGATCAAATGGCTCCTGGACCAGATTCCGGGACTCAGGGAAAGGGCTCAAAGAAGGGAGATCCTTTTTGGCACGGTGGAAAGCTGGCTGATCTGGCGGCTGACCCGGGGCCGGGTTCATGTGACCGATTATTCCAATGCCTCCCGGACCATGCTTTTCAATATCCGGGAACTGACCTGGGATCAGGAGATCCTGGACATCCTGGATATCCCCGCCGCCATCCTGCCCCAGACCCTGCCCTCCAGTCAGATCTACGGGGAGACAGACGCCTCCTTCTTCGGTCGGCCCATCCCCATCGCAGGGGCGGCCGGTGACCAGCAGGCCGCCCTCTTCGGGGAGATCTGCTTTGAGGCCGGCCAGGCCAAGAACACCTACGGGACGGGCTGTTTCCTCCTCATGAATACGGGGGAGACGCCGGTCTTTTGTGAGCAGGGTCTTTTGACAACCATTGCCTGGGGACTTGACGGCCGGGTCCATTATGCCCTGGAGGGTTCCATCTTTGTAGCCGGCGCGGCCATCCAGTGGCTACGGGATGAGCTGGGTCTGATCAAGACTGCCCAGGAGTCGGAGGTCCTGGCTTCCCAGGTGGAGGATACCCTGGGGGCCTATCTGGTACCTGCCTTCACCGGCCTGGGCGCCCCCTACTGGGACCAGTATGCCCGGGGTGCCCTGGTGGGCCTGACCCGGGGCGTCAACTATAAGCACATTGTCCGGGCTACTTTGGAATCCATCGCCTACCAGACCCAGGATGTCTTGAGTCTTATGCAGGAGGATTCAGGGATCCGCCTGGATACCCTGAAGGCGGACGGGGGGGCCGCCAACAACAACTTCCTTATGCAGTTCCAGGCTGATATCACCGGGGTGCCTGTCCTGAGACCTGCCTGTGTTGAGACCACGGCCCTGGGTGCGGCCTATCTGGCCGGCCTGGCGGTGGGTTTTTGGAAAGACCAGGCGGATTTGAAGGTCAACTGGAAGGCAGACCGGATCTTTTCGCCTTCCATGGACCCGGACCAAAGACAGATCAAAATGGCAGGCTGGAAGAAAGCGGTCAGCCGGAGCTTTGATTGGGAAAGATAGACTTGCCTGGGGAGAGGATTCTTTCAAAATAAGTTTTTAATGACTTATTTGACATATAATACGCTTATGATCTTCCGGCCTGACGTCCGGAATCAAGGAGAGGTGCCGCATGAATTTTTTTCAATCCTTTTTTTATGGTGTCGAAAATCCCCAGCCCCTGGAGCTGTCTTTTGCCTTCAACCTGACCATGATCCTGATCTGGTTGGGGGTGATTCTTTTGATCGTTCTTTTTCGAAAGCGATTGTCGCAGTTGAAAAATCCGGCCAGAATTGCCAAAATCATGGCCACCATCCTCCTGGTTGACCAGGTCGCCCTCTATCTA
>CAZKLG010000061.1:0-4896 GCA_964553675.1 uncultured Mageeibacillus sp.
CCCAGAGGGGGCAAAAGAAGGCCCTGGTTGATATGGCCCGCCATAATGCTGAAAAAGCCCTGGAGCGCCGCTCCCTGTCAAGAGGTTCGGATCCCAGGGCCATTGAAGCCACCCTCCAATACCTGGGTCGTTTGACGGGGACAAAAGAGGCCCCCATCCGCATTGAGGCCTACGATATTTCCCATTTGGGCCAGGGCGACCGGTCAGGCGCCATGGTGGTCTTCCACCAGGGCCGGCCCCGGCCTTCTGCCTATCGACAATTCACCATCAAGGGCTTTGAGGGGATTGATGACTACCAGTCCATGAGGGAGGTCCTGACCAGGCGTCTGGCCCGTTTGGGGGAGGAGACCTTTGGCAGCCGTCCTGACCTGATCCTGGTGGATGGGGGGCGGGGCCATGTATCCGCCACCCTGCCCCTGGCCCGTCAAGCAGGCCTGCCCCTGGCCGGCATCGTCAAGGATGACCGCCACCGGACCCGGGGTTTGGTCCTGGCTGATGGCCAGATCCTGGAACTGGCACCGGGCGCCATGACCGACCAGGCCCTGGCAGCGGAGACTGAGGAAGAAAGGGCAGAGAGGATGGGCCTTCTCCACCTCCTGTCTTCCATCCAGGATGAGGCACATCGCTTTGCCCTCCGCCACAATGCCCAAAGACGGCAAAAAAGGGCTACCCGCTATAAACTGGAGACGATCAAGGGTGTGGGGCCTGCCAGACGAAAACTGCTTTTATCGGCCTTTGGATCGACCAAGAAGATTTCCCAGGCCAGTCTGGAAGAGCTGTCGGCTCTGGAAGGCTTGCCCGTCCAGGTGGCAGAGGCGGTTTACCAGCACTTTCATGGTCAGCCGGAGGAAGAGGGGGGCCAGGAGACATGAGACTTTTCGCCATTGGAGATTTGCACCTGGCCGGGTCCGTCGACAAGCCCATGGCCATCTTCGGACAGCGTTGGGAAAACCATGTGGAGCAGATCCGGGACAAGTGGACAAGCACAGTGGGAGCTGACGACACGGTCCTGGTAGCCGGCGATATCTCCTGGGCCAACTCCCTGGAGGAAGCCCTGCCCGATCTGACCTTCCTGGATCAATTGCCAGGACGCAAAATTCTCCTGCGAGGCAACCATGATTACTGGTGGGCCACCATGAGGAAAAATCAGGATTTTTGTCAGGCCCATGGCCTTTTGACCCTTGATTTTCTTCGAAATGATGCCCTGGAAGCGGCCGGTTTCCATATCTGCGGCAGCCGGGGCTGGCTCCTGCCTACAGATGAGGCCTTTACGGATAGTGACCGCAAGGTTTTCAAGCGGGAGATGATCCGCCTGGACCTCTCCCTCCAGGGCCTGGCAGGCTTGAGGAAGAAAGATGGGGTCAAGCGGCCGGCCCTGGCCCTCATGCATTATCCGCCCCTGGATGAAAAGGGCCGACCCTCGGATTTTTGCCGCCTCCTTGAAGAGGCGGGGGTTGAGGTCTGCCTTTTTGGCCATATCCACCACCGGGCGCCCTATTACGAGAGCCGGCCTCTCCTGGGCGGGATCCGTTATATAATGGTGGCGTCTGATCAATTACGTTTCAAACCCTTGCTGATCGGTGAGGGAGGCCAGTTAGCTGATCTGGCCCCAAAGGAGACTTGATATGCCAAAAAGCATGACGGGTTATGGAAATTATGTGTCACAGGAGGAAGGTCTGGCCATTCGTGCCGAGTGCCGATCGGTCAATCACCGCTATCTGGATTTGTCCATCCGCCTGCCTTCCTGGCTCTCTGCCTATGAGACCCTGGTCCGTACCATTGCCCAGGAGGCCTTGGGCCGTGGCCGCGTGGAGATCCGCCTGACCGATGAGTCAGGCAGCCTGGCAGGCCGTCAGGTTCTTTTGGATGAAGACCTGGCCATCTCCTATGCGGAGCAGTTGAAAAAACTTGAAGCAATCTCTGGTGTCAAGTCCCCCGATCCCCTGGCTATCCTGGCCTCGCAAAACGGGGTTTTCAGCCTGTCTGACAAGCCCCAGGACCAGGATCTTCTGGAGGCACAGATCAGCCAGGCCGTCAGAGGCGCCATCGGGCAACTTAATGAGGCCAGGGCCGAAGAAGGCGACCGCCTGGCCCGGGACCTCCTGGATAAGGCCGGGGACCTGGAAGGACTGGTTAAGGAACTGGTGGACAGGGCCCCTCAGGTGCCCCTCCTTTACAGGGAAAGACTCCTGGCCAGGGCTGAGGAACTCTTCGAAGATGAGCGGCCTGAATGGTACAGTGATCAGCGGCTCTTTGCGGAGACGGCACTCTTTGCCGACCGGGCCTCCATTGACGAGGAGGTCACCCGGCTCCAGGTCCACCTTGATTCCTTGAAAAATCTGCTGAAGACGGAGGCCCCGGTAGGCCGGCAACTGGACTTTCTGATCCAGGAAATCTTCCGGGAAGTCAATACGGTCGGATCCAAGGCCAATGATCTGGAATTGACCCAGATTGTGGTGGCGGCCAAGACCCTGTTGGAGAAAATCCGCGAACAGGTACAAAATCTTGAATAGAGGTAACCCATGACCTACCAGATGATCCCCATCGGCTATGGCAACTTTGTGGCACAATCCAGGTTGATTGCGGTGGTGACAGCCGATTCGGCTCCTTCCCGCCGCCTGGTCCAGGACGCCCGCGAACGCTTTGCCCTTATCGACGCAACCGGTGGCAAAAAGACCCGGTCAGTCCTGATCATGGACAGTGACCATGTGGTGCTTTCTGCCAGAGATCCCCAATCGCTCCTCTTTGATCAGGGAGCAGGAGAAGAGGAGGACTAGAGGGCATGGTCACTTATGAAAATGCTTTGGAAAAGCGGGGCCTGCTCATCGTCCTATCGGGTCCTTCGGGGGTTGGAAAGAATTCCATCATCGACGCCCTGCGCCTGGAGGATCCCCGTCGCTATCATTCTGTGTCCATGACCACCCGCCAGCCCCGCAAGGGGGAAATCGACGGCCAGTCCTACCATTTCACCAGCAAGGCACACTTCGAGGCCTTGATTGAGGCAGGGGATATCCTGGAATACGATTCCTACTGCGAAGAATATTACGGCACCCCCCGGGCCCCCGTGGACCAGATGACTGCTGACAATATAGACATCCTCCTGGATCTGACCGTCAAAGGGGCCCTGGAACTGAAGAAAAATTGCCCCAACGCTGTCATTATCTTCATTACGGCCTCAACAGAAGGTGCCTTGCGGGACAGGCTCCTCAAGCGGGCCACCGAGACCCCTGAGGCCATTGAAAAACGTCTGAAGACAGCCCGGCGGGAACTGGAGGAAATCCATCGCTTCGATTATTGGGTCATCAATGACCATATTGACCATGCCGCTGCCGATGTCAGTGCCATCATAAGGGCCGAGAAACGGCGCACCAGCCGGTTTTTTGTTGACGAATGCAGGCTTTAAAGGCTATAATTTACAGCGTTGTTTGAATCTGAGAGAATAGTCGACTTTTTTAGAAAAAGTCTTAGCTGATAGGAGAACCCATGCTGACACATCCTTCTACTGAATCCCTTTTGCCCATGGCTGAAAACCGCTATGTGCTGTCCATGCTGGCGGCTCGCCGGGCCCGTCAATTGACCTCCGGCGCCTGCCCCACCTTTGAGACCGAAACACCCAACCAGGTCACCTTGGCCTGTGAGGAAATCGGTGCCGGTTCCGTGGTCTACCGCCATGGAAAACTGGACGTTGTCATCCCCGAACATCCCCGGATCATTGCGGCCCGCGAGGCGGCCCTCCGTGAGGCCCGGGCCAAGGAAGAGGAGGAACGTCTGGAAGAACAAAGCCGTATCATGCGGCAGATTGACCGGCAACCCGGGGAAGACGTCTTCGAACAGGTGGGCATTTCCGCCGAGGACGCCTCATTGATCGCCGAACGCCTGATCAGCCACGTGGCTCAACTGGAACGCCAGGAGCTGGAGGCATCAAAAGAGTCAGAGACCGACCAGGCCTCCCCGGAGGAAGCCGGCCAGGCTGACCCTGAGACGGTGAAAGAGGACTGACCAGGTCGCTGACCCGATCAAAGGCAAACCCAAAGAAAGATGGAGATTGAATGGCAAAGACAGAACATGCGCTCGCCAGTATCGTAGCGCTTTGCGGTAACAGGGGTTTTATTTATCAAGGCTCAGGCATTTATGGCGGTTTAGCCAATTCCTGGGACTACGGCCCCTACGGGACCACCCTCAAACAGAGGATCAAGGCGGCTTGGTGGAAGCGTTTTGTTGAGACCTGCCCTCTTAACGTCGGCCTGGATGCCGCCATCCTCATGAACCCCCAGGTCTGGGAGGCCTCGGGACACGTGGGCGGCTTTTCTGATCCCATGATCGACTGCAAAAAATGCAGGGCCAGATCAAGGGCCGACCAATTGATTGAAGAGTGGAACCGGGACAAGGGCCTGGACATGGCGGTGGATGGTTGGGATAACGACCAGTACCTGGCTTATATCCGGGAAAATGAAATCCCCTGCCCCAGCTGTGGGGAACATGACTTCACCGACGTCAGGCACTTCAACCTCATGTTCAAGACCTTCCAGGGCGTGACCGAGGACAATCTGTCCCAGCTTTACCTGAGGCCGGAAACAGCCCAGGGTATCTTCGTCAACTTCCGCAATGTCCAAAGGACCTCCAGGCGCAAGATTCCCTTTGGGATTGCCCAGATAGGCAAAGCCTTCCGCAATGAAATCACCCCGGGCAACTTCATTTTCCGGACCCGTGAATTCGAGCAGATGGAATTGGAATTCTTCTGTGAGCCGGGCACTGACCTGGAGTGGTTCGATTACTGGCGGGCCTTCAGCCTCCAGTGGCTCCTGGATCTGGGCATTGAGGAGGATAATCTCCGTTTCCGTGACCATTCCCCCGAGGAGCTTTCCTTCTATTCCCTGGCCACCACCGATATCGAGT
>CAZKLG010000062.1:0-2219 GCA_964553675.1 uncultured Mageeibacillus sp.
TTTTTATCCTTTCTTCTTCCATCTTTGGGAAGCTTACCCCTCAGGCGGTCACAAATCAAGTCGCAAGCCTGGCTACTGACACTTCCGGGGCCGGGCATTTATTGTTATTCTGTTGATAGATAAGCCTGAAACCTTTGCCTTGGACAAAGCAGGAGGGACTATGGATATCCAGAAACTGACCATCGGCCAGATGGCCGACCTCAACGGTGTCACCCGGGAGACCTTGCGCCATTACGACCGGGAGAAGCTCCTGATTCCCTGGTACACCGATCCCGACTCCGGCTACCGCTACTACCACATCAATCAATCTGCCCGCCTGGATATGATCCTCTACCTGCAATCCTACGGAGTTCCTTTGAAAGAAATCCGTCAACACCTGGAGGAGGCGGACAAGCGGGCCCTGATCAGCCTTCTGGGCCAACAGCGTCAGGCCCTGGACCGGGACATCCAGCGACTGGAGCAGAGCCGCAAGGCCATCGACCGCATGCTGCTCAACCACCAGCGCTGTGAGCATCTGCCCCGGGGACAGGACCCCTTCTTTGAATACTATCCGGCCCGCCGCATCTTCAAGCACAGGACCCAGGCCAATTTCTTTGACCAGGATCATATGGGTTATGAACTCATGCTGCGCGAACTCAAGGAGAGCCTGGTAGCCAGCAATCTGCCCGCCTCCTATTTTTGGAATATCGGCACCCTGGTCCGCCAGCCCCACCTTGAAAGCGGCTGCCTCTATTCAGATGAAGTGTTCTTCTTCGTCGAGGACGACTACCAGGGGCCCGGTGATATCGAGACCCTGCCCCCCGGCCTTTATGCCTGCATCTGCTCGGATGACTTCTCCCGGGAGGCCGCTTCCGCCCATGCCCTCCTGGCCTTTATCCGCCAGGAAGGCTACCGGATTGCCGGCGACTATGTCTGTGAGGTCATCCAGGAGTTTCCCGGCTTCAACAAGGCGCCCCGGGAGCTGATTTTCACCATGCAGATACCGGTCAGCCAGTAATCTGTCCGCTTTTTTGGCCCTTGACTCTTTTGTCGCACCAGACTTTACACTTGACTTGAGGGCGGACAAGCCCTGTCTTCCCTCCCTTATTGTCATCCTTTTATGATTCATGGTCTGGAGGTATTTTATGGATCGGAAAATCAAGGCAGCCCAGTATGGTTGCGGCAAGATGAGCGTTTATCTGATGCGTTATCTTTTGGAAAAAGGCGTCGACATCGTCGCTGCCTTTGACGTCAATCCCCAGGTGATCGGCCAGGACATCGGCGACATCATGGGCATGGAGAAACAAGGGGTCCTGGTCTCTGACGCCAGGGAGGCAGGCCAGCTCATGAAGGCCCTGAAGCCGGATGTCTGTGTGGTGGCGACCATGAGCACCATGGCCGACATCAAGGAAGCCTTCACGGTCTGCGCCCAAAGCGGGGTCAATGCCATCTCCACCTGTGAAGAGGCCATCTTCCCCTGGAATTCATCCCCGGCCATCACCCAGGAACTGGATCAATTGGCCAAGGCAAACGGGGTCTCCCTGGCTGGCAGCGGCTATCCCGATATGTACTGGGGCGTCCTCATCGATACCCTGGCAGGCTCCATGCAGAAAATCACCAAGATCACAGGCAGCAGCAGCTACAATGTGGAAGACTACGGCATTGCCCTGGCCCAGGGCCACGGGGCGGGACTTAGCACCGAGGAGTTCGACCTGGAGATCGGCATGTACAATGACCTGTCTTCTGAGGAGCAAAAAGAGCTGGTGGAAAGCGGCCAATATGTCCCCAGCTATATGTGGAATCAAAATGGTTGGCTTTGCAGCAAGATGGGCCTGACCCCCCTGACCCAGGTGCAGAAGTGTGTACCCACCACCCACGACCAGGACCTGCATTCATCCACCCTGGGCATGACCGTCAAGGCAGGGCAGCCAACCGGCATGTCGGCTATCGTGACCACGGAAACGGCGGAGGGGATCACCATCGAGACCGAGTGCATCGGCAAGGTCTATGCCCCTGGCGATTTTGACAAGAATGACTGGACCTTCTACGGCGAACCCCAAACCACCATCAATGTGGATCGACCCGCTACGGTGGAGTTGACCTGTGCCAATCTGGTCAACCGGATCCCGGCCCTCATCAATGCCGAGCCCGGTTACATCTCCACCGACAAGATGCCCAACAATGTCTATCCCACCAAGCCTTTGAATGAATATGTCAAGTAGTATAAACCCTTATTCAGG
>CAZKLG010000062.1:2319-4813 GCA_964553675.1 uncultured Mageeibacillus sp.
ATTCAGGCCTTTCATCAAGCCTGAGGGGGAAGAGGGATCAGCTTCTTCCCCCTTTTTTCTTGATGGGCTGACAGTCGGCTTTAAAGATTGATCAGCTTGTCGGCCGAGGCCATGACTTCCAGAATGGTCATCATGTTGGAGATACTGCCCTTTTCGGGCTGGCCCAGCTCGAAAAAGTTGAGGCAGGTGCCGCAGGAGAGGAGTTGGGTCCCCCTGGCTTCCAGGTCATCCAGGTCTTCCAGGGTATTGGATCCCTTGCAGGTCAAGCGGACACCGGCATTGACAAAGAGGATGTAATCGGGCGGGGTCTCAAGTTCTGTCAGGGCCCCGAGAAAGCTCTTCATGAGGATCCGCCCCAAGTCGTCCGATCCCTGTCCCATGGCGTCACTGCCGATGGCAACGACAAATCTATCCTTGGCTTCTGTCATCTTTTTATCTCCTTATAGCCTTCCTGGCTCTTTTCATAGATACCTATATCCTCTATGCCTGCCTCCTGCAAAATATGGCTTGCCTCTTCCAGGTCCGGTCCCTGGATCCGAAAGCAGATCCCGCAACCCGCCCCTATCCGGGAGGGCAGGGGGATGACCCTGACCGGCAGGCCCCTGTCCAGGAGGAGGCCTTCCCCCCGGATGGCCTGGCTGGTCTGGCTGAAGGTGATCAGGTAGGTCTTCATAGGGCAGCCAGTTCCTGGAGGGCCCGGATGCCCTGGTCGATCTCTTCTTCCCTGTTGAATTGAGAAAAGGAGAAGCGGACCATCCCTTGGGCCTGGGTCTTGAAGTGTTTATGGAGGAGGGGGGCGCAGTGGGCACCGGCCCGGGTGGCAATCTCGTAGTCCTCCCAAAGCTTATAGGCCAGATCGGCCGAATCCCAGCCTTCAAGGTTAAGGGAAAGGAGGGGCAGCCTGTCCTGGCTGGCATAGTCCCCATAGAGGGTCAAGCCTTCCAGATCACAGATCCCCTCATAAAAGCGCCTGGCCAGGCCCATCTCTCTTTCATGGATGGCCTCAAGCCCCTGGTCCCTGATATATTCGATGCCCTTTTTCATGGCGTAAAGGCCCTGGCTGTTGAGGGTGCCGGCCTCAAAGACGTCAGGCATGGTCTCCCCCTGGAAGCGGTTGAAGGACCCCGATCCGGCTCCTCCCGTCTTGACCAGGGGAAAGTGGATGTCCCCATTGACAATGATCCCCCCTGTCCCCTGGGGGCCCAGGAGGCCCTTGTGGCCGGTAAAGCAAAAGATATCCGCTTCATGGATAGCCAAATCATAAATACCAAAGGTCTGGGCTATGTCCAGGATAAAGAGAAGCTGGTGTTCCTGACAAAAACGGTAAAGGCGGCCGATATCATTGACATTGCCGGTGACATTGGAGCTGTGGTTGGCGACCAGGAAGCGGGTATTTGGCGTCAGGAGGGATTCCAGATCATCCAAAAGCAAGCTGCCCCGGTCGTCGGCCTCTATAAATTTAAGATCACATCCCCCCAGATAAAGGGGCCGGAGGACAGCATTGTGCTCGGTCACTGTGGTGATGACCCCGTCCCCGGGCTGGATCAGGCTTCGGATGACCAGGTTCAGGCTCTCTGTTGCTGAAGAAGTGAAAGCCACCTTGAGGGGATCATCCAGGCCAATCAGGGCGGCCACCTCCTGGCGGGTCCTGTAGATGGCCCGATTGGCCTCCATGACCGCCTGGTAAAAGGAGCGGCCGGCATTGCCAAAATGCGCCAGGGCATAAAGGAAGGCCTCTCCCACCTGGGGAGGGCGCATGAGACTGGTGGCACTGCTGTCAAAATAGATCATGAGAAACTCCATCGCCATTATGTCATAAAGAGGCTTCCAGCTTTCTTGAAAAACCAAAATTCGATATCACTTATTTTTCTTTCGACTGCCATTTTATGCGCCCCAACCGTAACACAGGCGATAAGGGGGCATATTCAGCCTTTGGGCCAGTATAATTAAAACAGCTATATGGCGGGAGACATGAGTGAGGTAATGCTTTGAAAGGTGGGTTAAGCCATGAAAAAGATTATTACCCTTACGGCCCTCGTGCTCGCCGCCATTTTGGTGACCGTCGGCTGTGCCAATACTGGAACAATCGGAAAACTGGTCGACGGGGTCGTCCAGGGACAGAAGGATGATATCTCCGATGTCTTCCAGGGCATTGTCGGCGAAGACAAGACCGAGCCCCAAAAAACAGAAACACCTCCCCAGGATCCAGTAAGCCAGCATTCCCCTGCAGCCCTCTATGACGACTATATGGATGCCAAAACCAACTTGATCTTCAATATCAATGGGGCCATCAACAATGACCCTGAACTGGGCTACACCTATGACCCTTCCCTGGGCAATATCTTTGAGGTGGACGCCATCATGTGGGCGGCCATTATCCTCTGGGATGATACAGGCGTTGTCGAGCAGACAGGCCGCTTCTTTGGTATGACGGATTTCAAGGTAGACAGAGGCAAGGACCAGGTCAAGCTTTCCTACACCAATGAGAACGACA
>CAZKLG010000063.1:0-4589 GCA_964553675.1 uncultured Mageeibacillus sp.
AATGACTGGATAAAGACAAATGCTCCAGTCCTTTCCTTTATGTGCAAGCCAGAAAACAAAAAATACCGCTAGCTGATTGGATCAACTAGCGGTATCCGATTTGGTTGCGGAGGCAGGATTCGAACCTGCGACCTCCGGGTTATGAGCCCGACAAGCTACCAGCTGCTCCACTCCGCGGTGTAGGTGTTTCCTGGTGCTCGTGGCCGGACTCGAACCGGCATGGATTGGAATCCCGCGGATTTTAAGTCCGCTGCGTCTGCCGATTCCGCCACACGAGCAGCATGTGAAACGCTTAGTTACTTTAGCATGGGAAAAGCTAACTGTCAAGGAAAAAAGCGAACAGCGGTTACCAAGCGGATAGGGATTGATTTGGAGGAAATAGGCCTGCTTATCTTAAGTGTATTTTGGCAAATAGCTGGTATTTTGATTGACAAGCGAGCTTCTGCCGTTATAATGAACATAGTTCAGTTTGAGGATTTGTATGAATAGGTCAGTTACATCTAAAGAAGCGATTCTGGACCAAAGCAAGCAGATTGCGGCCAAGGAAGGTTTACGAGCCCTGAATATCCGGCAACTGGCCAGGGCCAGCGGTATCTCCGTCGGAACGGTCTACAACTATTTCCCCTCCAAGGATGATTTGGTCATTGCCACCATTGAGGCTGTCTGGTTGGAGATCATGCGTGACTCCCGTCATCATTATTCCCCTGATGGTTTTTTGGAGAATATCCAGACCCTCTTTGACAGTATCTACCAGGGCTGTCAAATCTATCCGGATTTTTTAAGCCTGCACCAGGCGGGTGTGGGAGAGGGCGGTCGGGCCAAGGGCCGGCAACTCATGGACAAGTATTTTGACCATATCAAGAAGGGCCTCTTGGACTCCATGAAGGCCGATGGGCAGGTTAGAAAGGAGGCTTTCTCAGAAAGGATGACGAGGGCAGCTTTCGTCGACTGGGTTTTTTCCAATATTGTCATGGCAGTCATGTCCAAAGAAGATAACTGTCAGCTTTTGTTGGAAATCGTCAAGCGATCCGTCTACTAGCCTGACCCGGCCCGCCAGATGGCGGGCATGATCAGGCGGAAAAATGAACAAGGTTCAATATGCCTGGGAGGCTATTATGCAAGCAATTATTGAAACCATCTTCCACCCTACCTACCTGATCTCAGTCACCGTCATGGGCATGCTGATGATCAAGCGGGCTCAGGGGGACAAACAATTTATACTCTTCGGCATCATGGCAGTCTCATTGGCTGCGGGTGATTCCTTCCACCTGGTGCCCCGCCTAATCGCGGTCAATACCACCGGTATGGAGGACTATGTGGTCTCCTTGGGGATGGGTAAACTGGTTACCTCCATCACCATGACCATCTTCTATATCCTCCTCTACCATATCTGGGAGAGGCGCTACCAGATCAAGGACAATCTCAATCTGACGGTCTTCTTTTACATGTTGGCCTTCTACCGGATTGTCCTCTCCCTTTATCCGCAAAATGCCCTGGCCACACCTAATCCGTCACTGGCCTGGGGAATCTACCGCAATATTCCCTTTGTCATCATGGGAGGGATTATCATCGTCCTCTACTTCAAGAGCGCCAGGGAACACCAGGACAAGGACTTCCGCTATGTCTGGCTGGCGGCCCTGATCAGCTTTGCCTGTTACATTCCTGTTGTCCTCTGGGCAGAAAGCTACCCCGTCGTGGGTACCCTCATGATCCCCAAGACGGTGGCTTATTTCTGGGCTGTCTGGATGGGCTTCAGTGCTCAGAAAAAGCACTTGAAAAGAGAGGCAGAGGAGGCCTGATCTCAGACCTCCTGACGATTTTGAAAGGCCCGGGCCAAGGTCACTTCATCGGCATATTCCAGGGCAGCCCCCATGGGGATACCGTGGGCGATCCGGGTGACCCGGATACCGGAAGGCTTGAGCAGGCGGGCGATGTAAAGGGCCGTGGCCTCACCTTCAATGGTGGGGTTGGTGGCCAAAATGATCTCTTCCACCTCCGGGTGTTCCTGGAGGCGGAGGAAGAGCTCCCGAAGCTTGATATCTTCGGGACCCAGATCGTGCATGGGGGAGATGGCCCCGTGCAGCACATGGTAAAGTCCCCGGTAATCGTGAATCCGCTCCATGGCGGCCACGTCCCGGGGATTTTCTACGATGCAGATCCGCTTCTTATCCCGGGAGGATGAGCTGCAGATGTCGCAAGGATCTTCTTCGGTCAAATTACAGCAAGTGGAACAAAGGACCACCGATTCACAGGCTTCCTTGATGGCCTGGGCCAAGGCCAGGGCGTCTTCCCGGGACTCGTCCAGGATATGAAAGGCCAGGCGCTGGGCCGTCTTCTGGCCGATGCCGGGTAACTTGGCCAGGGCATTGACCAGTTTGGCGATGGCGGGTGAGAAACGGTAGGCCATACTTAGAAACCGGGCAGGCCGAAGCCGCCCCCCGTCACCTGGGCCATGCGGGCTTCTGTCATCTCGTCCAGTTTGCGGGCTGCTTCATTGACAGCGGCGGTGACCAGGTCCTGGAGCATCTCCACATCCTCTGGATCGACCACGCCAGGATTGATTTCCAGGCTTTCAATCTGGTGCCCCGCCCCGATGACGACACGGACGACACCGCCACCAGCGGTAGCCTCAGCCTTCATCTCGGCGGCTTCTTCCTGGGCCAGGGCCAGTTCTTCTTGCATCTTCTGGGCCTGCTTCATCAATTGGTTCATCTGGCTGCCGCCGGGCATGCCCCCTCTGGGGAAACCGCCCCGTTTTCCTTTTGCCATCTTAATCTCCTTTATAATCAGTCTTCCGCCGGATGAGGCGGGGGAATCTCGTCCGCCAAAGCCTTTTCTCTGGCCTTGGCCAGCCAGGCCCACTCGGCAGAGGCTCCTACGGCCTTGTCCTGGGCCTCATCCAAGGCTACCCGGACCGGGTAATGGCGGCCGGTTCTTTGGCCCAAGAGCTGTTCGATCAGGGCCGTACATTCTTTCTTATTCAAACAGGCATATTGCCCGAAGAGTTTGTTTTCAAAACGGATCTCAAAGGTCCCCTTGTTGACATAGACCCGGGCCGGCCGGGCACAAAGGGAAATGTCGATCCGCTTTTCCCTTTGGAGGAGTTCCAGGATATCCCGCCAGACGTCCAGGAGGGGCTCATCGCCCTTGTCAGTGGCGATGGTGTCATGGGAGGGGCTGGCCGCTTCAGTCTGGACCGGTGCTTGGACCGGTAGGGGAGCGAGAGGCGGGGCCGGGGGAAGAGAGCTTTTCTCTTCCTGGACAGGTTCAATCGGATCAGCCTTGGGGGGCGGATCCTTTGCTATTTTTTGTTCTTTTTGGGCGGGCTCAGATATCTTTTCCTCTTTTGGCCTTCCCGCCGACAGGGAGGATAGGCGGATGAGGCCGATCTCCAGGGAGGTCCGCATATCGGGTGAAAAACGCAAAGAGGTCTGTAGCTCTGCCAGGCCGGCGATGAAGTCGGTCAGGACTGCCGGGCTGGTTTTTGACGCCGTGGCCTGAAGGGCCTGGATATCCTTGCCCTGCATCTGGATCAATTTATGGGGATTGCTGGATACCCGGCAAACCAGCAGATTCCTGAAATGGCCACCCAGGTCGATGACAAAGCGGGCCAGGTCGCGGCCGGACATGACCAGTTCCTGGATCCGGGTCAGGAGAGTTTCGGGATCCCGGTCGATCATGGCCTGGGCCGTCTCCGACAAGAACTGGTCGGGGACACGGCCTGCCAGCTGGAGAACCTGGTCCCGGCTGATGACTTCGGCCCCTGCCTGCCGGGTCTGGTCCAGGAGACTGATGGCATCCCGGAGGGCTCCCCCTGACAGGAGGGCGATGACCTCCAGGGCCTCATCCTCGATGGCCAGGTCAATGCTGGAAGCGATCTCCCGCATCCTTTTTACCATCTCCTCCTGGGAGATCCTGCGGAATTGGAAGTGCTGGCTCCGGGAAATGATGGTGGCCGGGATCCGGTGGGGTTCCGTTGTGGCCATGATAAAGACGGCATGTGAGGGCGGCTCCTCCAGCGTCTTCAGGAGGGCATTGAAGGCCCCCTGGGAGAGCATATGGACTTCGTCAATGATGTAGACCTTGTATTTGGCCCGGACCGGGGTGAAGATGATCTCCTCGGTCAGCCGGCGGATATGGTCCACGCTGTTATGGGAGGCCGCGTCTATCTCGTTGATATCCATGAGGGAGCCGTCATTGGCAGCCAGGCATATCTCACAGGCATTGCAGGGATCCCCCTCATGGGGGTCCAGGCAGTTGATGGCCTTGGCAAAGATCTTGGCCAGAGAGGTCTTGCCCGTACCCCGGGTGCCTGACAGGAGGAGGGCATGGGAAAACTTCCCCGTGATGACACTCTGGCGGAGGGGGAAGACCACTTGTTCCTGGGCCACCATCTCAGAGAAGGTCTGGGGTCGCCAGAGACGATAAAGGGCCAGATTATCCGATTCCGCCATGCTGATACCTCATCTTGTTTCTAGAAAAAACCGTACCTGAGCCGCAACCGAATCAGGTTTCCCCGCGGCGCCTGCAGGGGTCCGCTTACCGCTGCTTCCTTCCGGATCTGACGGGGTTCACAGGCCTGCATCGCA
>CAZKLG010000064.1:0-4181 GCA_964553675.1 uncultured Mageeibacillus sp.
TCCGCCTCAACCGCCTGGCCCATGAGTTCGAGATCCACTACAAGGTGGAGCCCCGGGAGACGGGCGCCGACCTGAGGCCGACTCCCCCTTCGAAGGTCCGCCCACTCAAGGGCCTTTAAGCTTCTCTATCTTCCCTGGCCAGGGAAGTGCTGGCTATAAGATCGACCCCCAGACCCAGAACATCTGACAGGAGGACCTGGCCCCGTTCAACCGGGGCTTGGACCCGGACCTGGCGGATGGTTTCCATGACCGCCATCATCCGGTCCTTGGGCAGGGGTCCCGACAGCTTGACAGGCAGGACGGGCTGGTGGGGGGAATCAGTTTTGACAGTCGAAGACAGGGTCCGCATGGGTCGGGTCATCTCACTGAGGGCAAAGTCCCGCCCTCTTGGGCAGAGATTACCCTCAACCAGGTACTGGTCCCCTTCCTGATCAATTTCCAACAGGCAGGAAAGAGGGCAGACAAGACAGGTCATCCGTCTCATAAAGGCCTCCCTTCAATATCAATAGTCAGCCGGCTATCTGGCTCCAGGTCCCAGGCGGCCAGATCCAGGGTCAAGCTTTCCATCTGGGGCGGGTGGAGGGCCGTATAGGCCTTGCGGGCAAGTTCCTGGCCATTGAGTTTGATCACCAGGGCGGACTTGCCCCAATCCTCCCGACTTCTGAAATAAAAAACTGTCTCCGGGCCCAGGGTCTCCAGGCGGATGGTCTGGGGGACCAGGGTCTGCAGGGCCTGGCTCTTTTCAAGGGTCAGACAGGTCCGGGGGCCCGGCTGGTAAAGGGCGGCCGCCCTCCCCGCCGCCTGGCCTGATTGGGAGACATAGTCCACCAGGTCATTGACATGAAGGGCATTGCCGCAGGAGAATACCCCTTCCAGGGAGGTCATGCCCTCCTGGTCGCAGACAGGGCCCAGGCTGTTGGGGTCCAGCTGGATATCCAGGCTTTCGGCCAATTCATTTTCCGGAATCAAGCCCACCGACAGGATCAGGCAGTCGCATTCAATAACACTTTCACTGCCCGGAATGGGCCGGAGCGACTGGTCGACCCGGGCCACTTCCACGGCCGTCAACCGGTCCTCCCCGAAAACCCGGGTCACTGTAGAAGATAAATGGAGGGGGATGTCAAAATCGTCCAGGCACTGGTGGAGATTGCGGGCCAGTCCCGAGGGCCTGGATTTGGCCTCGTAGACGCCCAGAACCCGGGCCCCTTCCAGGGTCAGGCGGCGGGCCATGATGAGGCCGATATCCCCGCTGCCCAGGATCAGACAGCGGCGGGTAGGCATCTGGCCCAGGAGATTGACATAGTACTGGGCAGTCCCGGCAGTCAGGATGCCTGAGGGCCGGGTCCCATGTATGGCTACCTGGCGGGCAGTCCGCTCCCGGCAGCCGGTGGCCAGGACCAGGGCCCTGGTCTCAAAATAATGGAGGCCCTGGCGATTGACGGCAGTCAGGCGGAAGCCAGGATCTCTTTTTTCAATCCGGGTCACGAAGGTCTGGGTCAGGGTCTGGATATCCCCGGCCTCCACTGCCTCCCGGTCCCGGTCAGCATATTCAGGCCCGGTCAGGGCTTCCTGGAAGCGGAGGAGGCCAAAACCATCATGGATGCACTGCTTGAGGACCCCACCCAGACGGGCCTCCCTTTCGATCAGGAGGGTCCGGGCGCCCGCATCCTGGGCGGCCAGGGCAGCCGCCATGCCGGCAGGACCACCCCCGATGACGATGACTTGGTAAAGATTCATGGCCTGGCCTCCTTGGTCTCCCCGTAAGTGATGACGGACAGGGGGCCCTCTTTGCGGACCTGGTCCAGGCTCATACCCGTCTCCCGGGCGATGATGTCGGCCAGGAGAGGGCCGCAAAAACTCCCCTGGCAGCGGCCCATACCCGGCCGCAGCCGCCTTTTGATGGCGTCCAGGGTCGGAACTTGGAGAGGGGATCTGAGGGCGTCCAAAATCTCCCCCTTGCTGATCTCCTCACAGCGGCAGATGATGAGGCCATAGTCGGGATTGTCCCGGATCAGGGCCGCCCGCTCCTCGTCGGGCAGGCTAGCCAGACGGGGGGGCGCCTTGCGCCCAGGCTGGAAGGAGGGGTTTTCCTGGATGTCTTCCCGGGCAGACAGGTAATCGACAGCCCAGGCGGCCACATCCTGGGCAATGGCGGGGGCTGCCGTCAGGCCCGGCGACTGGATGGCGGCCGCTTCAATGATGTTGTCGGTGAAAAGGCCCTTACGGACCACAAAATCCTCTTCATAGCTGGGGGCCCGGACCCCGGTGAAGTAGGCGATGATCTGGCTGTCATCCAGGTCCAGGGCCACTTTTTTCTGGACCTCCATGATGGCCTCCACCTCCTGCCGGTAGCTGGCCGTGTCTTCCCGGCAGGGTGTCTCCACGGCATTGGGGCCCAGGAGCATATTGCCAGCCAGGGAGTGGATGAGGCCTATGCCCTTGGTCGTGCTGGTCAGTGCCTTGCGGATGTCCTTGAAGGCCCCCAGGAGGCCCCTGGACCTCTGGTCGGGCGGCAGGCTGAAAGGGGACCTTTCCATGCTGGTCCTAACCATATAGCCGGCCTTCTTGTCCGTGATGATGTCGGTCCCCCGCCGGGGGTGGATGGTGAAGGTCCTGTCCCCGGCCATCTCGGCCATGACATCGGCATAGACACCGGCGGCATTGATGACCAGCTGGGGGTAGAGCCTGCCCCGGTTGGTGGTGACCGAACGGATCCGGCCCCCCTCTGTCTCCATGCCCAGGACGGCTGTCTCAAGGCAGATCCGGACCCCGTTCTCCATGGCATTCTCGGCCAGGGCCACGGTCATCTCCATGGGGCTGGTCAGGCCTCCACTGGGCATATACATGCCCCCGATCACATAGGGGGGCAGGCAGGGCTCATGGGCCAGGAGCTGAGGCCGGTCCAGCCAGACAACCCCCTGGACTCCCATTTTCTTGCCCCGCCAGGCCAGGACCTTGACCAGGAGTTTCTCCCAGGGCCGGCTACAAAGGAGGGCCTGGCCCTTCTGCTCAAAGGGGACGTCCAGTTCTCGGGCGAGGCCGGCATAGAGCTTGTTGCCCCGCAGATTGTAGTGGAGTTTTTGGGAATGCCGGGGGAAATTGATGCCCACATGGATGACCCCCCCGTTGGCCTTGGAGGCCCCTGAGGCCACATCGGGTCCCTTTTCCAGGAGGAGGGTGTCCAGCTTCCACCTGGACAGTTCCCGGGCGATGGCACAGCCGGTGATACCGCCACCAATGATGAGGACCTGGGGTGCCTCCCCCTCCAGACTCAGATCCTGGTCCCGGGGCAAGCGGGCCTTATCCTCAAAGCCCTTGAGTTTGATGTCATTGATGACCCCATGGTAATGTTTTTTGTCTACGGCCAGATAGCCGGCCTTGACCACCATCTCCCAGTCATCCAGCTGGCCTTCCAGGACCAGACAGCCCCGGTCCTCCCGGACCTCAATGGCCGGAGACAGCTTCTTGATCTTTCTTTTAATGCGCTTTAATGGACTGAACAAGAATGTATTTCCCCGCTATTTGGCCAATTCTTCCTTGATCTTCCTTTGCAGACCAGCTATCTCGCTGTCGATATTCCAGATGGTCAGGCGGAAGATGAGGAAGGGAAGCCGCCAGCGAGCTACTTCCTGGTCGGTCATGCCGGTCTTCTTCTTGTAGTCGGCATAGTATTTGCGGCAGACCGTTTTGCGGATGGCTTCCAGGGCAGCCCCGGCCAGCTTGCTCATGCCAGGGATCATCTCCCCCTCATTGAGGAGGAAGAGGGTGGCCGCCACGTCGGCCGCCGGGACGCCGGCTGAGGCCGTCATCCAATCGATGATGGTGGTCTGGGATTTGCCGTCCGACATGATGTTGTCGGGGTGATAGTCCAAGTGGAGGATATGCTTGCCCTCAGGCAAGGCCTCCAGCCTGTCCAGGCAATGGGCCTTTTCTTCCGGGGTCAGAAATTGCATGGGTTCCCGGTCCAGGGCCTCCTTGACAAAGCCCTTGTAGCTTCGGATCCGGTCACTTTCAACCTGGTGGAGGGCGATCTGCAGATCGGCCATAAGCCGGTGGACGGAAAAGACCGTCTGGGGTCTGCCGGCCGCCAGGCTGATCAGGGTCTTGCCGGCCACTCTTTTCAAGATAAGGCCCTGGCGGTCCCCCAATTGGACCTGGCCGCAGTATTCCACCCGGGAGAC
>CAZKLG010000065.1:0-4101 GCA_964553675.1 uncultured Mageeibacillus sp.
CCCAGAGGGGGCAAAAGAAGGCCCTGGTTGATATGGCCCGCCATAATGCTGAAAAGGCCCTGGAGCGCCGTTCCTTATCAAGAGGTTCGGATCCCAGGGCCATTGAAGCCACTCTCCAATATCTGGGCCGTTTGACGGGGGCAAAAGAGGCACCCGTCCGCATTGAAGCCTACGATATCTCCCATCTGGGTCAGGGTGACCGGTCGGGCGCCATGGTGGTCTTTCTCCAGGGCCGGCCCCGGCCTTCTGCCTACCGGCAATTCACCATCAAGGGCTTTGAGGGGATCGATGACTATCAGTCCATGAGGGAGGTCCTGACCAGGCGCCTGGCCCGTTTGGGGGAGGAGTCCTTTGGCAGCCGCCCCGACTTGATCCTGGTGGATGGGGGGCGGGGCCATGTATCCGCCACCTTGGCCCTGGCACGTGAAGCAGGCCTGCCACTGGCTGGCATTGTCAAGGATGACCGCCACCGGACCCGTGGCCTGGTCCTGGCCGATGGCCGGATCCTGGAGCTTGCACCGGGCGCCATGACCGACCAGGCCCTGGCTGAGGAGACTGAGGAAGAAAGGGCGGAGAGGATGGGCCTTCTCCACCTTCTTTCTTCCATCCAGGACGAGGCCCATCGTTTTGCCCTCCGCCATAATGCCCAAAGACGGCAAAAACGGGCCACCCGCTATAAACTGGAAAGCATCAAGGGAGTGGGGCCTGCCAGACGAAAACTGCTCTTGTCGGCCTTTGGTTCGACCAAGAAGATTTCTGAGGCCAGTCTGGAAGACCTGTCGGCCCTGGAAGGTTTGCCCCTCCAGGTGGCAGAGGCGGTCTACCAGCACTTTCACGGTCAGGCGGATGAGGAGGGAGGCCAGGAGACATGAGACTTTTTGCCATTGGGGACTTGCACCTGGCCGGGTCCGTCGACAAGCCCATGGCCATCTTTGGCCAGCGCTGGGAAAACCATGTGGAGCAGATCCGGGACAAATGGGCAAGTACAGTCCAGGCTGGCGACACGGTCCTGGTAGCCGGCGATATCTCCTGGGCCAACTCCCTGGAGGAGGCCCTGCCTGACCTGACCTTCCTGGACCAACTGCCAGGGCGGAAAATCCTACTGCGCGGCAACCATGATTACTGGTGGGCCACCATGAGAAAGAACCAGGATTTTTGTCAGGCCCATGGCCTCTTGACCCTTGATTTTCTACGAAATGATGCCCTGGAAGCGGCCGGTTTTCATATCTGTGGCAGCCGGGGCTGGCTCCTGCCTACAGATGAGGTCTTTACGGAAAGTGACCGCAAGGTTTTCAAGCGGGAGATGATCCGTCTGGATCTCTCCCTCCAGAGCCTGGCAAGGCTGAGGAAGAAAGATACCGTCAGGCGGCCGGCCCTTGCCCTCATGCATTATCCGCCCCTGGATGAAAAGGGTCGACCTTCGGAGCTTTGCCGTCTTCTGGAAGAGGCCGGGGTTGAGGTCTGCCTTTTCGGCCATATCCACCACCGGGCGCCCTATTACGAGAGCCGGCCTCTGCTGGGTGGGATCCGTTATATAATGGTGGCGTCGGATCAATTACGTTTCAAACCCTTGCTGATCGGTGAGGAAGGCCAGTTAGCTGATCTGGCCCTAAAGGAGACTTGATATGCCAAAAAGCATGACAGGTTACGGAAATTTTGTGTCACAGGAGGAGGGTCTGGCCATTCGTGCCGAGTGCCGTTCGGTCAATCACCGCTATCTGGATTTGTCCATCCGCCTGCCTTCCTGGCTCTCTGCCTATGAGACCCTGGTCCGTACCATTGCCCAGGAGGCCTTGGGCCGTGGCCGCGTGGAGATCCGCCTGACCGATGAGTCAGGCAGCCTGGCAGGCCGTCAGGTCCTTTTGGATGAGGACCTGGCCATCTCCTATGTGGGGCAATTGAAAAAACTCCAAGAGATCACTGGTGCCGAATCCTCAGATCCTCTGGCTATCCTGGCCTCGCAAAACGGGATTTTCAGTCTGTCTGACAAGACCCAGGACCAGGATCTTCTGGAAGCACAGATCAGCCAGGCTGTCAGAGGCGCCATCGGGCAGCTTAATGAGGCCAGGGCCGAAGAAGGCGACCGCCTGGCCCAGGACCTTTTGGACAAGGCCGGGGACTTGCAAGAACTGGTTAAAGAACTGGTGGACCGGGCCCCACAGGTGCCCCTCCTTTACAGGGACAAGCTCCTGGCCAGGGCCGAGGAACTCTTTGAAGAGGAACGGCCTGAATGGTACAGCGATCAACGGCTTTTTGCAGAGACGGCACTCTTTGCCGACCGGGCCTCCATTGACGAGGAGGTCACCCGCCTCCAGGTCCATCTTGATTCCTTGAAGAATCTGCTGAAGACAGAGGGACAAGTTGGCCGGCAACTGGATTTTTTGATCCAGGAAATCTTCCGTGAAGTCAATACGGTCGGATCCAAGGCCAATGACCTGGAATTGACCCAGATTGTGGTGGCGGCTAAGACCCTGCTGGAGAAAATCCGCGAACAGGTTCAAAATCTTGAATAGAGGTAACCCATGACTTACCAGATGATCCCCATCGGCTATGGCAATTTTGTGGCACAATCCAGGCTGATCGCTGTGGTAACAGCCGATTCGGCTCCTTCCCGCCGTCTGGTCCAGGACGCCCGCGAACGTTTTGCCCTCATAGACGCAACAGGTGGCAAAAAGACCCGGTCAGTCCTGATCATGGACAGTGACCATGTGGTCCTTTCTGCCATGGGCCCTGAATCGCTCCTCTTTGATCAGGGAGCGGCCCCAGAGGAGGATTAGGGCATGGTCACTTATGAAAATGCTTTGGAAAAACGGGGTCTGCTCATCGTCCTCTCGGGTCCTTCGGGGGTTGGAAAGAATTCCATCATCGACGCCCTGCGTCTGGAGGATCCCCGCCGCTATCATTCTGTTTCCATGACCACCCGCCAGCCCCGCAAGGGAGAAATCGACGGTCAATCCTACCATTTCACCAGCAAGGCCCACTTCGAATCCCTGATAGAAGCAGGGGAGATCCTGGAATACGATTCTTATTGCGAGGAGTATTACGGCACCCCCCGGGCTCCCGTGGACCAGATGACCGCTGACAATATTGATATCCTTCTGGATCTGACGGTCAAAGGGGCCCTGGAGTTAAAGAAAAATTGTCCCAACGCTGTCATTATCTTTATTACAGCCTCAACAGAAGGGGCCCTGCGGGAGAGGCTCCTGAGCCGGGCCACCGAGACCCCTGAGGCCATTGAAAAACGTTTGAAGACGGCCCGGAAGGAACTGGAGGAGATCCATCGCTTCGATTATTGGGTCATCAATGACCATATTGCCCATGCTGCCGCCGATGTCAGTGCCATCATAAGGGCTGAGAAACGGCGCACCAGCCGGTTTTTTGTTGACGAATGCAAGCTTTAAAGGCTATAATTTACAGCGTTGTTTGAATCTGAGAGAATAATCGACTTTTTTAGAAAAAGTCTTAGCTGATAGGAGAACTCATGCTGACACATCCTTCTACTGAATCCCTTTTGCCCATGGCTGAAAACCGCTATGTGCTGTCCATGCTGGCGGCTCGCCGGGCCCGTCAATTGACCTCCGGCGCCTGCCCCACCTTTGAGACCGAAACACCCAACCAGGTCACCTTGGCCTGTGAGGAAATCGGTGCCGGTTCCGTGGTCTACCGCCATGGAAAACTGGACGTTGTCATCCCCGAACATCCCCGGATCATTGCGGCCCGCGAGGCGGCCCTCCGTGAGGCCCGGGCCAAGGAAGAGGAGGAACGTCTGGAAGAACAAAGCCGTATCATGCGGCAGATTGACCGGCAGCCAGGGGAAGATGTCTTCGAGCAGGTGGGTATTTCCGCCGAAGATGCCTCATTGATCGCCGAGCGCCTGATCAGCCACGTGGCCCAACTGGAACGCCAGGAGCTGGAGGCATCAAAAGAGTCTGAAAGCGACCAGGCATCACTGGAAGAAGCCGACCAGGCTGACCCTGAGACGGTGGACGAGGACTGACCAGGTCGCTGACCCGATCAAAGACAAGCCGAAAGAAAGATGGAGATTTAATGGCAAAGACAGAACATGCGCTCGCCAGTATCGTAGCGCTTTGCGGTAACAGG
>CAZKLG010000066.1:0-1836 GCA_964553675.1 uncultured Mageeibacillus sp.
TTGTCGGCTGTGCCCCCAAGGATACGCCACCGACAGAGAGCCAGGGTGGAGGTGACCCGCCGACGGGTCTGGCCGCCGCCGAGATCACCGTCCAGGTAGAAACAGACTGGATGGATTACTACCAGGCAGCTGCCAAAAGAATTACTGATGACAATCCCGACGTCACCATTAATCTACAGGAGATCGGATCCTTTGATCATATCGGGATCCTGGATGAGACCGACGCCAGCAACAAGGATGTAGCTGATGTCTTCGCCCTGCCTGCCGACCGTCTGACCGGTCTTGCCGGCAAAGACCTCCTGGGTGCCATTGACGCCAAGAAGATCGCTGGCCAACTGGGCGGCTGGGCTGACTTTGATGCCGGTCTGGGCGGCCTCTTTAAACTGGACGGCGAATACCTGGCCTTCCCCTTCAACATCGAGACCCTGGTGGTCTTCGCCAACATGAAGAATGCGGGGGACCAGGGTATTGACCTGGACAAGGCTCTTGAACTGGAGTCAGTCACCGACCCGGCCACCATTCTCCTGCCGGTCTTTGACGCCTGGTTTGGCGTGGCCCTGACCAACTCGGCCGATATCGCTCTTCTTAAAGAAGAAGGCGACGGCTTCGTCTCCGACCTGACAGCCGACTGGGCTGAGCTGGAGGCGGGCAAGAAGGCCGCTCTCACGGTCCTTTACGACTACTGGAAGCTCAACTACGACAAGAACACCACCCTCTTTGATCCCGACGCCGGCTGGGGCTACATCGATGACCGCTTCACCAATGGCGACGTGGGTGTCCTCCGTATCGGGGGCCCATGGGAGACCGGAGGCATGAAAGACAAGACCGATGACGGCCAAGACCTGGGTGTCTATCCCATCGGCCAGATCACGGTTGCCGGACAGCCCCTGCGGCACTGGCAGGGTGGCTGGGGCCTGGCCATCAATCCCCGGATTGAGGACGATGCAGCCAAGACTGCCCTGGCAGAAGCCATGATCGGGGAGATCGTCAATCCCGCCTATGCGGTTGACCTCTTCAAGGCCACTGGCAAGATTCTGGAAAATGTGACTGCCGACGCCTATGCGGCTTCGGATCTGGATGAGATCGACAAGAAGGTCATTGCGGCCGTCATCGACTCCTTCCACGTCTCACCCGGCCGTCCCCTCTTCCAGGAGTTCGGACCTGTCTGGGATACCTGGAAGAATGCCATCCTGTCCTGGAACAGCGTGGTCCCCGCATCGGTTGATGCCGCCTATGGGGAGCTCAAGGCCTCCTTTGACGCCATGATGGCCGATCTGAAATAAGTTGGATTACATTCTATGAACTCGGGGCAGGGGGCCGCTGGCTTCCCTGCCCCTTTCATATAGGGCCATTTTTCCTTATCATGGAGGAGAAAAGATGGAGAGGATATGATGGGAGCGGATGATAGGAGACAGCTGGCGCCCCACAAGCGCCCCTTAACCATTCTCTTGGCCTGGTCCGCCGGCCATATTGTCCTGGCCAGCCTGGAAGCCATCCTGCTGGCAGGCCCTGATGGGCTGGCACTTTGGCAGGATCTCTTTCCGGGGACAGGGTCTTCTGATTACACGGCCTTTGTCCTGACCCGCTTTCTGGCTGACATCCTGGTCCCTTTGAGTCTTTCCCTTTACACTTACCTGACTATCCATAAGCTGGGCACCCCGCCCCTCTACCGCATGGTCTGGGGAGCCATTGTCTTCTTGGGCGCCATGTGGAAATTTTTGACCTTTGAGACTTCATCCCCCTTTTGGTATCTGTCCCTGATCCTGTGGACGGGACTCTTCCTGACTGTTATCAACATCCAGCACCTGGGCCGGGCAAACGGCTCAAGGAGGACCC
>CAZKLG010000066.1:1936-4066 GCA_964553675.1 uncultured Mageeibacillus sp.
TTCCAGCTGGCCTATGAAAGCAATCGGGAAAAGGCCGCCCAGCTGCCTGAGATTGCCGGCCAGCGCCGGGCCATCCTGGATGAGCAGGTGGAGGCTGAAAAAGCCTTGAAGGAAGCTCAGGCCGCGGGTCAAGCGGACCAGGAAGCGGCCTATAAGGAGGCTCGAAAGGCCCGCCTTTTGCAAAAAAAGGAAGAAGAGCAGGCCTTGCGCCAGGCTAAAAAAGAGGGCCTGATCTCGGCCAAGGCCTATGTCAACGAAAAAAGAGAAGGCAAGCTGGCCGCCCGGGATGACATCGGGGCCATGAGGCGGCGGCTGCCGGTCCGGGTGGAAGAAGACCGGGTCCGCTATGCCCGGCACAGGCTGACCTATGAGACAAAAACAGCCCTGGCCGTCCTCCATTCAGACCTGGCCGACATCCGGCGAAAGACCCCCTTGGAGACCCCCAAGCAGAGGCCCTGGCTCTCCCTTCTGACCTGGCCGCTTCCCGGCCTGGGCCAACTCCTCCTGGGTCAGTACATGAAGGCCATCCTCTTTTTTATCGGATCTTTATACCTTTATCTGGTGGCCATCCCCTATGCCCTGGGTCGAGGCAATTACCGGGGCAAGGGTCTTTTTGGCCTCATCTCCCTGGCCCAGGACGGCAGTCGTCTGGACCGGTCGGTCATCTTCATGGTGGAAGGGGTCATTGCCATCATTTTGCTGGTCATGGGCCTCCTTCTTCTCTACCAGTCCTTCCGGGATGTCAGGCGGGTGGAGAAGGGCATGATCCGGGGGGTGAGACACCATAACTGGTATGAGACCCGGACAGCGGTCAGGCGGGGAGGCTTCCCCTTCTTCGCCTCAGCCCCGGCAGCCCTGGTCACTCTTTTCATCGTCCTCCTGCCCATCGCTGTGACCATCTTGATCAGCTTTACCAACTATGATCCCTCCCACCAGTCCAAATTCAACTGGGCGGGCCTGGCCAACTACAAACAGATCATCCTGGGCCAGGGGATCGCCGGCGGTCCCTTCTGGCGGATCACGGGCTGGACCATCATCTGGACCCTCTTTGCCACCTCCCTGGCCATCATGATCGGCTTTGTCCTGGCCCTCCTGGTCAACCAGGACCGGATCCAGGGCAAGCGGCTTTTCCGGACAGTCTATCTCCTGCCCTGGGCGGTGCCGGCCTTTATCACCATCATGTTCTTTTCCATCATGTTCTCGCCCGAAGGCCCCTTGACCAGCCTTCTGTCATCCATGACCGGCCAGATCACCAATATCAAGTACTCGCCCTGGGGGACCCGGATTGTCCTCATCCTCCTGCAGGGCTGGCTGGGGTCCTCCTATGTCTTCCTCCTATGTACGGGCATCCTCCAGGGGATTCCCCATGACCTTTATGAGGCGGCCAAGATTGACGGGGCCACGGGTTTTCAGGCCACCCGCCATATCACCATCCCCATCCTCCTCTTCCAGACGGCCCCCCTCCTGATCGGCCAGTACACCTTCAATTTCAACAACTTCTCCATCATCTATCTCTTCAATGGGGGAGGTCCCTTCGAACCCTCCAAGTACGGCAATATTGCCGGGTCCTCGGACCTCTTGATTTCCTATATCTATAAATTGACTATTCAGAAGCAATACCAGGGCATCGGTTCGGCCATCACCATGATCGTGTCCCTGGTCCTGATCTTTTTCGCCTGGTTGGGATTCAGCCGATCCAAGGCCTTCAGGGAGGAGAAACTATGAGCCGGAAAAAGGAAAAAACCCTCTATCTATCCGACAGACCGCCTTTGACCCCGGTCAAGGTGGCCCTCCTGGGCATCTCCTATGTCCTCCTCTTCTTCTATGTCTTTATCATCCTCTGGCCCCTGGCCCAGATCCTCTTTGCCAGCTTCAACGGCAACCACGGCTCCTATATCCAGATCGGGGTAGCCTTTAGCTTTTCAACCAAGCACTTTTCCTATCTCTTTGAGAATACCTACTTCCTCAACTGGGTGGTCAACACCATTGTCATTGCCCTGGCTACGGCGGCCCTGACCCTCCTCTTTGTCTCCTTTACCGGCTATGCCTATTCCCGCTACCGCTTCAAGGGGCGAAAGGCCTCCCTCATGGCCATCATGCTGATCCAGACCATTCCCTCCTTTGCGGGGA
>CAZKLG010000067.1:0-3789 GCA_964553675.1 uncultured Mageeibacillus sp.
AGGACGTTCATTTGGAATTGCGGCGCGGCGAGATTCTGTCTCTCCTGGGCGAAAACGGCAGTGGCAAGACCACTTTGATGAACGTGCTGTCCGGGATCTACTTCCCCGACCTGGGGGAAATCGCCATCAATGGAACACCGGTCGCCATCTGTGAACCCAAAGACGCCTTCGCCCTCAATATCGGCATGGTTCACCAGCACTATAAATTGGTCGAGGTCTTTACAGCAGCGGAAAACATCGTACTCGGCCTTCCGGGCGGCACCACCGTCAACCGACGAGCTCTGGCCCGGCATATAAAAGAAATCGCCGACCGTTACGGCTTCAATATTGAACCCAATAAAAAAGTCTATGACATGTCGATTTCCGAAAAACAGACGGTCGAGATCGTCAAAGCCCTCTACCGGGGCGCCGACATCCTGATCCTGGACGAACCCACCGCTGTCCTGACCCCGCAGGAGACCGAAAAACTCTTTGAGATCATGCGGGCCATGAAAGAAGACAATAAATCAATCATCCTGATTACCCATAAATTAAATGAAGTTCTGGCCGTTTCCGACCGGGTCACCGTCCTTCGAAAAGGCGAGTACATTGATACCGTCGACACCAAGGATGCCAGTATCCAGTCCTTGACTGACATGATGGTGGGCCGTTCCGTATCCCTGGAGATCGACCGCCCCATTATCGGTGACAAGAAGCCCATCCTTCGGGTCACCGCCCTGACCACCATGACCCCTGACAAGGCTCTGGCCCTGGACGATGTCACCTTTGAAGCCTATGGGGGAGAGATCCTGGGCATTGCCGGTATTTCAGGCAGCGGCCAAAAGGAGCTTTGTGAGGCCATTACCGGCCTTTACCCGGTTGCCGGAGGCGCTGTCCTCTACCATAACTATGTCAACGGCTTCGAAGTGGAAGAGAATCTGGTAGGCAAATCGCCCAGCGACATCGTCAAAAGAGGGGTAGCCCTGGCCTTTGTACCTGAAGACAGGTTGGGCATGGGCCTGGTCCCCTCCCTGGACATGGTCGACAACATCATGCTCAAGAGCTACCGGAAGAACAAGAGCTTCTTTGTCGACCGCAAGACACCCCAGAAGGTGGCCGAACGCCTGGTGGAAGAATTAGAGATCGTCACCCCTGACGTCTTCACTCCCATCCGCAGGCTATCGGGTGGCAACGTTCAAAAAGTCCTGGTGGGACGTGAAATTGACTCGGCCCCCCGGCTCCTGATCGTGGCCTATCCGGTAAGGGGCCTGGATATCAACTCGTCTTATACCATCTACCGCCTCCTCAATGAACAAAAGGAGAAGGGGGTGGCCGTCATCTTTATCGGTGAAGACCTGGATGTGCTCATGGAGATCTCTGACCGCCTCATGGTTTTGAGTGGCGGCAAGGTCATGGGGGTGGTTGACCCCCGCCGGACCTCCAAGCAGGCCATCGGCCTCATGATGCTGGGCCATGAGATGGACGACAAGGAAGGAGCTGCCGCCGTATGACAGATCATCAAGTCAATCAAGAGGCCATGCCCGAGCAAGTGCCTCCTCAATGCCCCCCTCCGCCGGTCGATCCACTGGTCTGTGAGGTCCGCGAGCCCTTTGTCCGGATCGCAAAACGAGGGATCATTACGACTAAACACAAGGTCCTGGTCTATGTGATCGGTTTCCTTCTGGCCCTGCTGGTGGGCGGCCTCCTTCTCCTCTTTATCGGGAAGAACCCCGTCTCTGCCTATGTCAACATGGTGACCGGATCCTTTGGCACCAAGACGGCTTCGGCAGAAACCTTCCGCCTGGCAGTCCCCCTGCTGATTGCCGGTATCGCCATCGCCCTGGCATTCAAGATGAAATTCTGGAATATCGGGGGTGAAGGGCAGATCCTGGCGGGCGGCATCTTTGCCTCCCATGTGGTCATCTATGCCATCCATAACGGAGGCGACATGCCCACCCTGCCCCTCCAGGCCCTCATGATTGTGGCCGCCCTGGCAGGTGGTGCCCTCTTTGGCTTCCTGCCGGCCTTCTTCAAGACCAAGTGGGGAACCAATGAGACCCTCTTTACCCTCATGCTCAACTACATTGCCATTGAGTACATCAACTATCTCAAGCAATTGGAGAGCTGGAAACCACCCCGTACCACCTTCCCCAAGATCATCAACTTCAAGGACTCCCTGAGCCAGATCGTCCTGCCCAAGGTCTTCGGGGTCCATATCGGCTGGATCTTCGCCCTGGCCCTGTCTGTCCTGGCCTATCTCTACCTTTGCCGGACCAAGCACGGTTACGAAATTGCCGTCATCGGTGACTCACTTAACACAGCCCGCTATGCGGGGATGAACACCCGCTGGGTCCAGATCCGCACCCTGATGATTTCCGGTGCCCTCTGTGGCCTGGCCGGTTACTTCCAGGTGGCAGGGGCCGACTATACCCTGACCGAGACGACGGCAGGAGGCGTGGGCTTTACCGCCATCATCGTGGCCTGGCTGGCCAAGCTCAATCCCTTCGTCATGGTCCCTGTGGCCATCTTCATCGCCATGTTGAAGAAGGGTTCCCTGGCCATCCAGTCAACCATGAAGATTCCCTCCTCAGCCGCTGACCTGCTGACGGGGATCATCCTCTTCTTCATGCTGGGTTGCGAGCTCTTTATTGAATACCGCCTGATCTTCAGACACAGCAAGGTCCGGACTGTCGATATGCTCGAGGAGGTGTCAGCATGAACAATTTCATCAATCTCTTGAATGCGGCCATCCTGGCAGGTACACCCCTCCTTCTGGCCACCTGCGGTGAGATCCTGACCGAGAAATCGGGCAGCCTCAACCTGGGTGTCGAAGGCATGATGTACATGGGTGCCATCGCCGGACTGGCCGGCGCCTGGTACGTGGAACAGTGGTTTGGCCAGGGCGGCTTCCTGGCCGTCATCGTGGCCTTCATCTTCGCCTTTCTCTGCGGCGCCCTGGGCGGCCTGATCTATGCCATCCTGACCGTCTCCCTCCGGGCCAACCAGAACGTGACCGGCCTGACCCTGGCCATCTTCGGCACAGGCTTTGGCAAGTTCTTCGGTGAAGTCCTGGGTCACAAGGCCGGCGGTTATGTCACAGTCACGGACCAGACCAAGGCCATGTACGGCCGGATCGGTTTTGGGAAACTGTCGGAGATCCCCATTGTGGGCACCCTCTTTTTCCGCTACAACTGGCTGGTTTATTTCGCCATCGCCGTGGCCATCTTCCTGGGATGGTTCCTCAGCCGGTCCAGGAAGGGCCTGTCCCTTCGGGCCGTGGGTGAAAGCCCGGCCACAGCGGACAGTGCCGGTATCAATGTCACCCGCTACCGCTACCTGGCAGCCCTGGTAGGCGGCGGCCTTTGCGGCCTGGGCGGCATGTACATGTCCATGGTGGACCAGAAGGGTATCTGGGTCCATGACTGCATCAGCGGCTATGGCTGGCTGGCCATCGCCCTGGTTATCTTTGCCACCTGGAATCCCCTGCGGGCCATCTATTGTTCCATTATCTTCGGCGGCCTGACGGTCATGTACATGTACATCCCCATCAAGGGCCTGCCCATCCCCATCTACCGTATGTTCCCCTACTTTGCCACGATCATTGTCCTCATCATCACCAGCATGATGCAGATCAAGGAGCATGCACAACCGGCAGGCACCGGACTCAACTACTTCCGAGAGGAACGTTGACGCCTGTCAAGCTAAAAGGGGGCCCGCCTGCGACGATCAGCCGCAGGCGGGCTTTTTTTCGTCTTCTGTCTGTTATAGTAATTCAGGATAAAAATCTTGAAGGAGTCTATCATATGTACG
>CAZKLG010000068.1:0-3691 GCA_964553675.1 uncultured Mageeibacillus sp.
GCCCGTCAGGCCATGACCTTTGTCAATATCTCCAGCCAGAGCATCTATGACCCCTACCGGGCGGAGCCTGCCCGGGAGACAGATCTGCCGGCCCCCCAAGGCCTTTACGGGATCTTCAAGTACTATGGGGAGTCTTATCTGGAGGAGCTGGCAGGAAGGGGAGACCTTAAGGTCATCAACCTCCGCCTGGCCAGCCTCATGGGCCCGGGCATGGAAGCCCGGATTACCACCCGCCTGCTCAAGTCAGCGGTCCAGGAAGGGGTCATCCGTGTCCAAAGTGGAGGGGAGGCCTTCTCCTACTTGCATTTGTCTGATGCGGCCCGTATGCTGGGCCAGCTTCTCTCCCGTCTTGGACAGGCCCGGTATGATCGATATAATGTGGGTAATTGTGAATATTACAGTCTGATGCGGGTGGCCCGGGTGATCAGCCAGCTCTTGCTGGACCAGGGGATGGCAGAAGTGAAACTTATCCACGAACCTCTCCAGGGACCGGCCTACAATAACCGTATGGTCCTGGACAGGCTGGACCAGGATTTCGGGCTCCGGGCTGAGATAGACCTGGAGACGGCCCTTAGACAAGACTTTGAAAGGCTATTTAGATGACAAAAAAGACAGTCCTTATGCTGGGTATGGGGCATTCCCAAGTTGACCTGGCCATGGCAGCCCGCCAATATGGGGCCAATATTTTTGCCTGTGCCAGGAATCTGGACGGCCCTGCACGACCCTTTGTAGACGGCTGCCGGGAGATCGACATCACGGATGTGGACGGTATCGTCGACTATGGCCGGGAGATCAAGGCGGATGCCATCTTTACCCTGGGCCTGGAAATGGCCCTGGAACCCATGGCCCTGGCGTCGGAGCGTTTGGGCATCAACACCTTCTACAGCATGGACACCCTCAACCGTCTCAAGGACAAGGTGACCTGGCGTGAAAAACTGGAAGAGGTCCAGGGCAACCTCCGCTATGATTCAGGCTATAAGCCTGAGGATTTCGCTGACTGGGATCTTTATCCGGCCATCCTGAAACCCTCTGACAGCTCGGGCCAGCGTGGCGTTTTCCGTGTCAGGGATTTTGATGAAGTCCAGGCCTATTTCCCCAAGAGTCAAAGTTACTCCAAGAGTGGCCTCATGATCATGGAGGAATATGCCCAGGGGGATGAGATTTCGGTCAATTCCTTCATGGAGGGCGGGGAGCTGAAATTTGCCATCATCTCCGACCGACTCTCCTACCAGGATCTGCCAGGCGGCATCATCAAGGAGCACCATATCCCCTCCCAATATGACCACCCCCCCCTGTCAGGCCGGATTTTGGAACTGGTCAAGCGGGTCAACCAGGTCATGGGCTTTGAGAATGGCCATATCTACTTCCAGATGAAAATCCATGGCCAGGATTTGTCGCTGATTGAGTTTACACCCCGTTTTGACGGTTGCCATATGTGGCGTTTGATCCGGACGGTGACTGGCCTGGACCTCCTCCAGGTCACCCTTGAAAACCTCCTGGAGGGCAGCTCTCCTACTTTAAGGGATTACCAGCCGGTGGATCTCTCCCGCCATCCCTATCATCTCAAGTTCAACTCCGACAAGGCAGGTGTCCTGGTCGACTACGCCAATTACCCCGTCCATCCGGAAGCTGTCTACAACTACTGGTACTATCAGGAAGGTCAAACCATCAATAAGATCACTGATATTTTGGAAAAAGTGGGCTACTACATCTTCCAGCCTGACAAGGGCTAGGTCCGGATAAGTTATGGGAAAGACAATGACTTCCCTCATGGGGAAAACAAGGCAGTTTTTCTTTGGCCAAGCGCCCCGCCTGGAGCTTAAGCCTAAGATGGATCTGGCCGACCTGGCCATGATTCTCTTCATGGCCCAGCGCCTGGTCACCTACCTTTTTTCCAGCCTCCTGGGCGTCAAGGGTATTGTCCTTTTCATGGGCCTTTTGGCCCTCCTCTATCTTGTGGTCGTCATCCAGCGCTGGCGGGAGGGCGACCGTCAGGCCCTTTACCTTGTCCTGATTGTTCTCTTTTTCCTTTTGGCCTCAGTCCTGGTGGCCATGCTCCGCAACCCCTCCCTCAAGTTCTGGGTCCTGGGCTCCGAATGGAACCTTATGACCCAGCTGGCCGACCCCCGAAAGGCGCTTTTCGGCTTTTTCCTGGTCCTCCTGGTCAGGGACCGGGAAAAAATCTTCCGCAATGTCTACTGGGCCTCCCTGGCCATGTTCGCCTACCTGGTCTACCAGGCCCTCCTCTTTGAGTATTTCAATTCCTGGCAGGCCTATTTCAGCCTGGTCGATGGCAAGTCCAGCTACAACATGTCCTATGGCTATGAAATGATCCTGGTGGCCCTGGTCTTTCTGGCTGTGGCCATGGCCCGCCGGTCCATCAGCCTCCTCCTCTTGTCGGGGCTGGCAGCAGGTATGGCCATTTTCTATGGTTCCCGGGGGGTCATCCTCCCCCTGGCAGCTTTTGCCTTTCTCCTTCTTTGCTTTTGGAGCGGGGGCAGCTGGAAGATCAAGAAAGAAAACCTGAAGATCAAGGCCAGGCATCTGGCCGCCCTGGCAGCCCTGGCCCTGGTCCTGGTCATCACCATCATCCTGATTGTGCCCCTGACCCGGTCTTTGGTGGACTGGATCCAGCCCAGCTATATGACCCCTGAGGGCGAAATGGTCCTCAAGCCCACTGACGATGAATCCCGGACGGTCCAGACCATCGTGGATGGAGAGTTTTTTGAGCCCAGTGGTCGCTTAACCATCTGGAAGCTTTCCTTGCGTGCCTTTGCGGACAGCCCGCTACTGGGACAAGGGGTCTTTGGAGACCGGGCTTTCGTGGGCCAGAATTTTGTCTGGGGCTACAGCCACAATATTGTCCTGGAAATGATGAGCCAGTTCGGCCTCCTGGGTCTGGCCTTTATCCTGGCCTATATCTTCTATGCCGCCCGGCTTATGATCAGGGAGTCCAATCCTCAAAAGAAGCTGCTTTATATCCTTCTTGTAGCCATGTGTGCCAAGCTTCTGGTCTCGGATTCCTATCTTTTCAATGAACATTTCTGGATGCTGTCAGGCCTCTTGGTCCTGGAGCTGGATTTTTATCCTAAGCTGAATCGAAAAGTCCGCCTGGGCACCTTGGCTGCCCTCTTTATGGCCAGCCTGGTGGCCTTTGGTCTCTTTATCCGGGAGGACATGGCCAGGCAGCACTACAAGACCATAGAGATCGAAAAACCTTCCCTGCTTTTTATCAGTGTGGGCAGCAACAAGAAAAATCTCTACATTCAAAGAATACTGGAAGACTACGGATTTACGGCCGTTAATCTGGTCAATGCCGCCCAGATCGAGCTGGGAGAATCGGATGAAGAGCAGACCAAGGCATCACTGGCGGCCCTGAAAAATGAAGATATGCAAAAGCTTTTGGCCAAGGGTTGGACCTTCGAGGACGGGGGCTATCGCTATGAGAACCCCTACATCCGGACCCCCAAAAACCAGGAGGAGAACCGGGAGGGGACCCTGGCCTATTTCCAGGCCCAGGGCCTGGGTCAACCCGTGGCCTACCGGCCTCCCTATAACGCCCACAACTCCACGGTCCAGTACCGGGTCATGGACGACTACGGCTTCATCCAGAAGCTGAGAAATGCAAGCAATGCCAGGCCCTACAAGACCATCCGCTATCCCCAGGCCCTGGCCATGGAGGCTGTCAGGG
>CAZKLG010000069.1:0-3437 GCA_964553675.1 uncultured Mageeibacillus sp.
CAATCAATCACACTTTGTTTCTGGAGGAGAACTGATCTCTTTACAAGATGCTGATGGAAATTTCCAACTTCGTGGTAATAATGTCTCAGCAAAATTATTTTGCGGATTTGTCAATTGGTTTGGTCATTTGGTTTCCGATATGTCAGGGTCATCTGGCAGTAAAGGTCGAGGTATGGGTATACCTTCCCCTTTTTGGTCGTGGACAAACGATATTATCGCAATTGGAAAGGAATTGAAGATTCCGCTTCCACAATTTTTTGAGACTTTGAATGAACTCGCTCTTAACATTTATGAAAAAGGATATGACATACGTTTTCAGGCAACCCAACTAATTCCAGTCTTCATCAATGAAACCATTGTCAGGCTAATATATGCGATAAGGCGATTATTTCAGTATTTCGCAAGGGTTGGAAAAGAAGATCGTTCAGCAACTTCTATGTGGAATGCTTGCGAACCTTTCTCAAATCCCACTGTGAAAAGAATGCTTACAGTGGCGCATGGTTCATTTTGTCTGACAGATCTCGGCGACGCCATTATGCGTTCATTTATAGAGGGAGGTAACTCTTTCGATGTGACTGAGTTTTTTCTTCGGCTGAACATAGTGGGGGTGGGACGCCTTACCCTATCATTGTATGGTGAGGCAAAGCGGACAATGGTGATACGGAGAGCCGGGTCAAAAGCCCTGTTTATGCAAAAAGAAGCAACTATCGTGCAAGACTATCTCAGTGGACTCCTGCTAATCTCCGAGTTATACAAGGACGCAGAGCTCGTCGATTTCGTTGATCATTTCAAAAATAGCGACATGTTCCTTCGAGCATTCAATAAATCTGCTGGTCTGGCAAATCTCAGGCAAGTCCCCAAGGAAAATATTCTTAGTTCGAAAGCAGATATTGATTCATATTTTGGCGGTAAAGAATCATGAGTAAAAGAAAATCGAGATTAAAACTTGCCCAGGAGCTGGCAGAATCAGCAGTTGCGAAAACAAATGAGAAAATTGGCGAGTTAGGCATTCATACGAGCCAACTATTTAATGTATTGAACATTATTCAAGATCTCTTCGACGACATAAGAAATGTCCCAAGTGAAAAACAATTAGCGTATGAAAAACTGAACACAATTCGTCTGAATTGGAAGCAACATGCTGAAACGATCGAATTGGATTACAAAAATACAGCCTCGAAGCATACTGGCAAAGGTATTGCCGGCTTAGGGTCCGGCGTCGCACTTGCTAGCCTCGGACCGACTGCTGCCATGGGCATTGCCACTTCATTTGGTGTTGCGTCGACAGGAACAGCTATATCCTCATTATCCGGTGTGGCTGCCACCAAGGCTGCACTTGCTTGGTTGGGCGGAGGTACACTTGCCGCTGGTGGCGGAGGAATAGCTGCTGGAAACGCATTTCTGGCTCTTGCGGGACCTGTTGGCTGGGCAATCGCCGGAGTCGCGCTTTTGGGAAGCGGGTTCTTCTTGTGGCTAGGAAAGAGCGACCAGAACCGTCTTGAAGATATCTTCGATCTCATTAGTAAACGAGATGTTAAATCATATGAACTTACATACCTTGAGCTAAATGAGCGTATAGACCGCATTGTCGATGAGAGTCAAAAACTCGAACTTGCGATTGAAAAAATTGAAACATTTGGTCGTGACTACCATTTGATGACAGAGGCACAGCAGTATGAATTAGGGTCCTATTTGAACCTGATGAATGCCTCGATACAATTACTGGTAAATCCGATTGCTGGATTACAGTCAAAATTTGACGAAAGTGACTTAATACAATTTTTGAGTCTCAACAATAGAAAAGAAGATGACAATCGGTCAGCTCTAATTATTTATCTTGCCAACCTTTTGTATGGAATAGATCTCGATGATAAAGACAAGAAATTATTGTGGAAATCCTTCAAGAGAAACAAGACATTTTTGTCTTCGATAGGCATCTCAAAGAAAGAGTTTGATTTTTCAATTCTTGATACGACAACTGATTCTCTTTCATACAAGTACTGTTCAGACAATCGCTAAAGGCAGGATACGAGTTTATGTGTATGACACCTCAGCGGTGTCGATAAGGTGGACCAGGCCATCATGGATGCCCCGCCGAATATCGACATCAATGAACTGGCCAACCTGACCTTCATCAAGGCGGACGCCAATCCTTGGCTGCGGATTTTGAGGACGATGCAGACAATCTTCCCTTTTGAGGCGCCATATAAAAATTCTTGCTTCAGTTATTTGTCTTCAGCATCATATTAGTTTTATAAATTGGCTCTACCAAACAAATTATAGACATGGATGAGAAGGCCATAAATGAGAAAGCCTATGAAAAGCTCATTATCAAACTGGAAGGAAAAGGTTTTTCCGTCATAGCTGATGATAATGAAATTACAAGCGTCAAATTACAAGCACCCTTGAAGAATTAATCGGTCATCAGTTTGCCGGCTATGTAGGAGAATAGAAGAGTTCCACGCTAGATTATGATAATCACGAGTAGTCGTTTGGTCCAGAATTCTCACCGCAGTCTACTGTTTAGAAAGAATAACGATTAGCTCTTGTTCATCTGACTATCGATATCTTGATTGCGTATTTGCACTAATATCGCCTTGTTCAAGAGGCGTATTTGCAGTATTTCGACATCATGCTATGTGCGTATTTGTGGTAAAATGAGGCAAAAAGATGCGCGTATTTGAGGTATTGTATGCTCAAGAGGAAGATTTATGATGATTTGTTGGAGTGGAAATCATCCAAGGGGAAGACAGCTTTGCTCATTGAAGGTGCACGGCGGGTTGGAAAGTCTACAATCGTTGAGGCCTTCGGTAAAAACGAATATGCCAGCTACATTTTAATCGATTTTGCCTTTGCTAATGAGGCTATTCACAGCCTGTTTTCGGATCTTAACGATTTAAATTTCTTATTCATGCAATTGCAGCTTTTCTACGGTGTCGACTTGCATGAGCGTAACTCTCTCATTATTTTTGACGAGGTTCAGTTCAACCCTAAAGCGAGACAGGCGATCAAAAGGTTGGTAGCAGATGGTAGATATGATTATATTGAGACAGGCTCCCTGATTTCGATTAATAAGAATGTAAAAGATATTTTGATTCCCAGCGAGGAAAGACGAATTTCAATGTACCCGCTTGACTTTGAAGAGTTTCTTTGGGCACTCGACGATACGGCGACTATTCCGATCTTGGAGCACTTTTACAAGGAAAGACAACAGCTAGGGCAAGAGCTTAATAGAGAGTTACTCAGAAAATTTCGTCTATATATGCTGATCGGGGGGATGCCACAAGCCATTCTAGAATACCTGGCTTCCAACAACATGGAGAAGGTAGACCGTGTCAAAAGGGATATCATTGATTTGTATGAAAAAGACTTCTATAAGATTGACAGTAAAGGGAAAATCTCTGCTCTATATGATGCAATTCCTAACGAATTAAATA
>CAZKLG010000070.1:0-1471 GCA_964553675.1 uncultured Mageeibacillus sp.
CTGTCTGTTATAGTAATTCAGGATAAAAATCTTGAAGGAGTCTATCATATGTACGATCTCATCATCATCGGCGGTGGCCCGGGCGGCTATGTCGCCGCGGAAAGGGCCGGCAAGGCTGGCTTGTCCGTCCTCCTCCTGGAGAAGGGAAAGCTGGGGGGCGTCTGCCTCAACGAGGGTTGTATCCCCTCAAAGGCCCTGCTCAATTCAGCCAAACTTTACCGGCATGCCCTGGACAGCAAGGCCTTTGGCGTGGTCTCCCAAGCGGTCAGCTTTGACCAGTCCACGGTCATCAAACGCAAGAAAAAAGTCGTCCGCAGACTGGTGGCTGGCGTCAAGAACCAGATGTGCGAGGCCGGCGTTGAAGTCGTCCATGAAGCCGCCATGATTCTGGGAGGCCAGGAAGGCGCCTTCCAGGTCCAGGCTGGTGACCAGGTCTATGAAGGCAAAAAGCTCATCATTGCCAGCGGCTCCGAAGCCATCATCCTCCCCCTTCCCGGCGTCCGTGAAGGCCTGGGCGACAAGGTCCTGACCAACCGGGAAATCCTGGACTTGACTGAGATTCCTGAGCGCCTGATCGTCATCGGGGGCGGGGTCATCGGCCTGGAGATGGCCTGCTATTACCAGGCTGTCGGTTCCCAGGTGGTGGTGGTGGAGATGCTGGACCATATCGCCGGCAATGTGGATCCGGAAATCGGAAAACGCCTGCAAGAGGTTTATGAAAAAATGGGTATGGTCTTCCACCTGTCCGCCCGTGTCACGGGCCTGGACGGCGGGATCGTCCACTTCGAACAAGAGGGTGAATCCCGTCAGGTAGAAGGAGACCTGGTCCTTCTCTCCATCGGCCGCCGGCCGGTCATTTCGGGCTTTGGCCTGGACAAGCTGTCTGTCGAAACCGAAAGGGGAGCCATTGTCGTCAACGACCAGATGCAGACCTCCTGCCCGGGTGTCTACGCCATCGGCGATGTCATTGGTGGCTACATGCTGGCCCACGCCGCCAGCCGTGAGGGCGAAGTGGCCGTCAACCATATCCTGGGTATTGAAGACCGCATGTCCAACCGGGCCATGCCTTCGGTCATCTACACGGATCCTGAGGTGGCCTGTGTGGGCGCCAGCAAGGAGCAGCTGGACCAGGAAGGCAGAGACTACCTGGAAGTCGAGCTGCCCATGGCCTGGTCAGGCCGTTACCAGGCTGAGACCGAGCGGGGAACCGGACTCTGCCGCCTCCTCTTTGACGCGGAGACCAAGACACTTTTGGGTTGTCACCTCCTGACTCCCTACGCCTCAGAGATGATCCTGGCCTTTGGCATCATGATTGAGCAAGCCATGACCATGGAGGCCATGAAGCGGACGGTTTTCCCCCATCCCACCGTTTGTGAAATTGTCCGTGAGGCCCTTTTCCAGGTCCAGTAGAAGCCACTGCCTGTGTTAAAATAGGAACATCCTTAAAGGATTGCTGAGGTAAGATTATGTC
>CAZKLG010000070.1:1571-3325 GCA_964553675.1 uncultured Mageeibacillus sp.
GTCAACCAGATCTACGGCGCCTACTTCCCAAGTCCCTACCCCGCCCGCGCCTGCTTTGCCGTCAAGGCTTTACCAGGGGGCGCCAAGGTGGAGATCGAATGTATCGCAAAGATGGACTAGGCTGGTCGATCATTAAGTAAGGAAAGAGTCTGCCGCCGGCCACCCAGCGTCAGACTCTTCTTTTTTCAGCAAAAGGAGAGCTGGGCGTCATGAGCGAAATACGGGACGAGAAACGCTATATCGATCATTTGACCGACTTGATGGATGAGCGCGACTACTCGGCCTTGATGAACGAACTCCGTGACGACAATGAAGTGGATATCGCCCTCTTCATGGAAACCCTGCCCGATGATAAGACGGCCTTCGTCTTCCGCATGCTGCCCAAGGAAATCTGCGCCGAGGTCTTCGCCCACCTGGAATCCGATACCCAAAGGCGGGTGGTGGAAGCCTTCACGGACGAAGAGACCACCCAGATGCTGGACCAGCTCTTTGTTGACGACGCGGTGGACTTTCTGGAGGAGATGCCGGCCAATATGGTCAGCCACATCCTCCGCCTGACCAATCCTGACAAGCGCCGGGTCATCAACCGTTATCTGCAATACCCGGAAGATTCGGCCGGCAGCATCATGACCGCAGAATACACCCGACTGAAACAGGATATGACCGTGGCCCAGGCCATTACCCATCTTCGGACCTTCGGCGATGACCGGGAGACCATCTATACCTGCTATGTCACGGACGACCAGCGCTTCCTGGAGGGGGTCATCTCCATCAAGACCATCCTCCTGGCCGATGACAAGGACAGGATCGGTGACATCATGGAACCCGATGTCATCAGCGTCCAGACCACCATGGACCGGGAAGAAGTGGTCCGCCTCTTTCACAAATATGACTTTCTGGCCATCCCGGTTGTCGACCAGGAGAACCGCCTGGTGGGGATTGTCACCATCGATGACGCCGTGGACGTCATGCAGGAGGAGACCACCGAGGACTTCCAGAAGATGGCCGCCCTGGCCCCTTCCGAGAAACCTTATTTAAAAACATCCTTCTGGCAGCATGGCCTCCACCGGATCGCCTGGCTGGTCATCCTCATGGTCTCAGGCATGATCAACGGCCTGATCCTTGAAAAACACGAGGCCGCCTTTCTGGCCTTCCCCCTCCTGGTCTCCTTCATCCCCATGTTGACGGATACGGGCGGCAATGTGGGTGCCCAATCCAGTACCCTCATGATCCGGGGCATGACCCTGGGGGAGATCGAATTCAGGGATATCTTCAGGGTCATCATGAAAGAATCAGCCACCAGCCTCCTCATGGGCCTGGTGCTGAGTTTCTTCAACTTTGTCCGGGTCTATCTGGTCTACAAGGATGCGACCACGGCCCTGGTTTTGGCCCTGGCCATGATGGCTACCGTCTTCATGGCTGCCATCATCGGCGGTATCCTGCCCCTGATCGCCAAAAAACTGAGAATTGACCCGGCCATCATGGCCGCTCCCCTGATTACCACCATTGTGGACGCCGCCGCCCTGGTCATTTACTTTGCCATCGCAGTCAACCTCCTGGGCATCTGAGGCCTGGGCGATAGACCCCCAAGGGGCTTGAAAGCGCCTATGGTACAATAGTAGGGAGGTTTAGCTGAAATGAATTTAATTAAAACAACCGTTGTAAGGCGAAGAATGAAGTATGGCGCACTCAGAAAGAACTCAGTTCATGAGTCGACTTCAGACGCTTATCTTTGTCCCCGTTGCTACAAGCTG
>CAZKLG010000071.1:0-3244 GCA_964553675.1 uncultured Mageeibacillus sp.
AAAAGGCCTTGTGGGAGAGATACCAGCGGTCTTCATCGAAGGGATAAGAAAGGATCCGGCAGGGGATGTCCTCTTTTTCCAGGAGGCCCAGGACCCCATGGGCTGCCGCCCGGTAGCCGGTGGAGGCCTGGATCCGGTGATAGGGGGTGATTTTGCGGACATAGGCCAGGGCACTCTCTCCCTGAACCTGTCTGCTGATGAGACGGATACTGTCTTTCATGGCCGGCCCTCATTTCTTGCTGGGACGTTTACTTATGATCATTTTCTCACAGAATGGCCTGGTAAAAAAAAGACCACCCTCAGGCGGCCTTTTTTGTGAGTCGGGTATTTGTTTAGCCAAAGCTCTGGTTGGAGATCTCTACGGTCATCCCGTCAAAGCAGGCCAGGGCCGGCACCAGGGTGGCATAAGGATCCCGGCCATAGTAGTGGGTGGAGCTGCCATAGGGGACAGTCTCCTTGGCCAGCCAGGTCAGCTTGTCACCAAAGATTTGGTCCAGCCTTTCCGTGAAGCGGACATTGTAGGGTAATTCAATGGTTCCGTCCTTTTTCAGGAGCAGGGCCCCGAAGCGGGAGACCCCGGTCACCAGGCCTTCAGTGGGGTTGACGATGTTGGCATAGTGGAGGAAGGGGACATAGAGGATGTCCTGGTCCCTTTCCATTTCTGCCAATTCCTGGATGGTCTTGACCTCCATGCTGCCACCCTCCATCCTGATGGAGCTATTGCTGATATCGTGGCCGGTCGGCTCCTTTTGGAACTCGTCGGCCGACTGCTGGGTCCAGACAAAACCGGTCAGAACGCCCCTGTCAAAGAGGGCTCTTTTTTCCCGGCGGCGGCCATAGGCGTCCACGGGCATGGCAAAGCTTTCCTTGAGGCTGGGATCCTCGACCAGGGTGAATTGGTCTGACATGACCTTGTGGCCCAGATCCTTTTCCTTGAACATGCCAAAACCCCTTTTCATGGAGCCCCCTGAATAACCGACCCATTCCAGGAAATTCACATACTCGGCGATGGCGGCAGGTCCCAGGACCACCCGGCAGGGGCCTTCAGGGACGCGGACCTCCGGCCTGGTCTTGTAAAGATCGGACAGCCAGGCCAGGCGGTCATGGAGAGCCTTGGCATCCAGGTCCTCTTTACGGTAGACAAACTGCTCGGCATTGATCTCCCATTTACGTTTTTCTGAGGCCAGGACCAGGCTGACGCCCACATCACTGGCCCGCCAGTAGACCAGCTCCGGGGTCTTGGTGGAGATGGTGGCACTTTCGGCCCATCCCGAGGAAAAGTTGCCGGACAGGAGGATGTCATCGGTCTCAAGACCCTGGACGGCCTCATTGACGAAGGCGATGATCTCCTCATTGGTCAGCTTTTCAATGGAAGGGTCATAGCTATCTTCTGAGATCGTGGTTTCCCGGATGTCAGGGATACTGGGCTGGTAGGTCATGGGGGAGGCAAAGGGCAGCATGGCCACGGCCTTGTCGATGGCCCCCTTCATGGCCTCCAGATCCTTCTCATCCACAGTCAGGCTGGTCGAGGCCTGCTTATGGTCCCCATAGACCGTGACCCCCAGGCGTGTGATCTCTTCCTTGGAGTTGAGGGAGACCGCTGAATTGGCATAGCGGACCATGTGGCTGTCTTCGGCGCTCCAGTCTATCCGGACCGGGACGCCCAGGGTCAGGGCATAGTCTCTTAGTTCTCTTAGTCTTTCAATGACGGATTGAGCTCTCATGTCACTCACCTACCTTCACATGGTCAAAGCGGCAGACAGGGACCCCATGGCCCAGCTGCATGACCTGGCCGGGAATGCCCTTGCCGCAATTGTCCACATACTGGACCTCCCAGGTCGATTGGTCGCCGACAGCCGACAGGGAACGGTAGAAGTCCAGGGTCATGCCGCTGTAGGCACAGTTTTTGACCACATGCTTCTTGACCCCATCTTCCACCCACCAGCCTATGTCAGTTGAAAAGTGGAACTGCTCCCGGTTTGATCCGATGGACCAGGACTTTTCACCGGACAGGACCACGCCCCTTTCGGTGCTTTTGATAATGTCTTCCAGGCTGCCGTCCTGGCCGGGATCGATGTTGATGTTGGTCATGCGCTCAATGGGGACCCGGTTGAAGGCACAGGCCCGGTTGGAGCCGCCTGAACTCTCGAAAATGGTCCGGCCTGCCTTTTCATTGGCTTCCAGGACCATCTGGCGGGAGGTCAGGGCGCCGACCAGGATGCCATCCTTGATCAGCATCCGGTCCTGGGCCGGGACGCCGTCGTCGTCATAGCCAAAGCTACCCGGCGAATTAATCAAAGTGGCATCAGCCCGGGCATTGAGCTTGGGCGAGCCATACTGGAGCCTTCCAAAATCCTCCAGGCGGACAAAGGAGCCTCCGGCAAAGGAAAGCTCATAGCCCAGGATCCGGTCCAGTTCCAGGGGGTGGCCGATAGTCTCATGGACCTGAAGGAACATCATGTCCGGCATGAGGATGACAGACATAAGGCCCTGGGGGCACTTGGGGGCTTCCAGGGTCAGCCTCAACTCCTCTACGATCCGCTCGGCCTCGGCCTGCCAGTGGTCCCGGTCCATGACTTCCCAGCCCCGGCTGGGCCCCAGGCGGGGGGGCAGATACTTGCGGCTTTGCAGCATGCCGTCAGCATCAGCTGCGGCTACCTGGATGGAGGGGAAGATGTCGATGATCTTCTTTTCGATCTCCGCCCCTTCCGAGTCGTAGTAAAGGATGGTCTTTTTGACCGTACTCATCCGGACCCGGCGCTGTTCGACACCGGCCTGGTTGAGATAGCCATCCAGATCCTTCATCAAGGCCACCTGTTGGGCCAGGGGCACCTCAAAGGGATCGATCTGGCAGGGACTTTCAAAGCGGCCTTTCAAGACCTCCTTGTCGGCCAGGCGGATGGGGGACTTGATCCTTTGGGCCGCCGAGCGGGCATTTTCCAGGGCCCGGTCAAAGGTCCGGGAAACATCAGTCATATTGGAGGAGGCCGCAAAGCCCCAGGCCCCGTCTGCCAGGACCCGGACCCCATAGCCACTGGTCTCTGAACGGTCAAAGGCCAGGAAGTTTCCGTTCCTCATGATCAGGGCGTCCTCTTCCTCACGGGGATAGTAGCGGACGTCGGCATAGGATGCGCCCTTGTCCGTCAATCGCCTGATCTGGTTTTTCCAGTCAACAGTCATAGCATGGCTCCTTCATAGGCGCCAAGAAGCGCCTTGATTCTCATTCCTTACAAGTTTAGCAAAG
>CAZKLG010000072.1:0-3099 GCA_964553675.1 uncultured Mageeibacillus sp.
GAGCGCTGGAAGAAGAGGAGAATGGCCGGGATCAAAAGGAAGCTGATCCTGCCAAAGATGGTGTTGGCAAATAGGATGAGCGCACCCAGCCAGCGGCTGCGGCCGCTGTAGACCCCCACAATTTCCTCATTGATAACTGTCTTGACCATGGAGGCGTGTTCAGGGACGGGGGGATAATTGTCGATATCCACCGTATAGGTCGTCCCCTCTCTTTTAATGATTCTTTCTACGAACATGGTCTCATCCTGGTCAAAGAGGATGATTTCACCGACATCCAGAAGCTGAGAATCCTCATATTGTTTGAAGAAGGCCAGGTCATTGACCTTGATGTCGGGGGCCATGGTGTCGGTCTTGAAGACGTAGGGGATGATGCCCTGGATGGCCACATGCTTGCCCTTGGCGGTGGCATTGAGCATGAGGATGGCGGCATTGAAGAGGAGGGCTGCCAGGATGAAGACGACCAGGAGAAAGGAAATGAGGGCATCCAGGACCTTCTTGCGGCGGGCCTGGCCCTTGAGATCGCCCAGGATCTTCTTCCTGCCTGTCTTGGGGTTAAGTCTGACCAGGGTCTGATCGGCGGGGAGGACAGACTGGTAGTGGTTTTTAGCCAAGCGGTAAAAACCTGCCCGGTAACGGGCGACAAGGCTGCTGACCAGGAGGCTGACCAGGATCAGGGCCAGGGCCAGGAAAAGATAAATAGAGCGTTCCCGGTCGACCAGGTTTCGGATGTCCTGCATGATCACCCGGTTGGAGATGATGGCAGAAAAGCCCATCTTGCTCCGGAGGATGAAGAGAGGAATAGGGGAGAGGAGAACCAGGTAACGGCCATAGGTGGTGGTCTTGACCAGGGAAGAGATAAGAAGAGCCAGACTGACGATAACCCATAGATCCAGCAGGCCGGCCAGGTAGAGGGCGGGCAGATAGGCCGTGATCAGGCTGTACTTCAAAAAGAAGGTTAAGAAGAGTGTCAGGGCAAAGCCCAGGGAATAAACGAAGCTGGCTGACATGAAAAGGGAGAGGATCTTGGCCCGGGTCATGGCGGCAGGCCTGTAATCCATCTTGATCAAGAGATACCAGCTGTTGTGGCGGATCTCCCCAAAAAGGAGGGCGTCATAGTAGACCAGGAGATAGAGGGCATAAAGGACCGGGACCAGGTGGATGTAGATGGTCAGGGTGGAAAAGAAGCTGGGCTGCATGATCTGGGGCAGGCTCTCGGCAAAGATACTCTCGGTCATGGTCTGGGCCATGAAGAAGAGGGCGAAGGCCAAAGTCCCCATGAAGAAACCAAAGGCCATCTTGCGGCTGCTGGCCAGCTTATTGCTGCTGTAGGCCTCTCTCAAGGCCTTGCCCATGTTCCCGGTCTTATAGATCATGGGACCTCCCCAGGGCCTTGAAAGCCGCTTTGGCCGACTTGTGGTTGATGGCCATGGCGCCGGGCGCCAGCCCTGCTTCCACTATGCGCTGGTGGAGGGCCAGGGGGTCGCTTGTCTGCCCCTCCCTGTCGCTGATAATGAGCTGGCCATCTTCCAGGCTGATGGCTTGTTGGGGTAAAAGCTGGGTCAAAGGGTCCAGGAGGGATGAGCTTTCATCATCTTCCAGAATGATCAGGGTTTTGTCATAGCGGGTCAGGAGTTCTGCTACAGACCCGGCAAAAAGCACTTGGCCTTCATGGAGGAAGACTGTAAAGTCGCAGGTCCGCTCCACCAGAAGACTGTCAGTGGTTGACAGAACCAGGGCCTTGTCATTCAAGGTGATGAACTCGGAGATACTGGCTAATACCCGGAGCAGGAGGTCGTCAAAGCTGAGCTGGGGCAGGTTGAAGAGGATGAGGGGGCTGTCGGAGTAGGCGGCCGTCAAAAGGGTCACCAGGGCGCTCTCCTCGGAGGTCAGAAGGTGGACAGGGGTTAAGGAAAGATGTCCCAGGCCAAGATCGATCAGGGTCTCAAAGAGGTCTTCCTGGCGGAGGACTGTATCACCCTTTTGCGGGGCTGTAGCGAACATGAGGGCTTCCAGGACATTCATATTGGGGATCAGCATGCCGCTCCCCCCGATATAAAAGACGCTGTCCAGGATCCGGCGCAACTTGTGACTGGAGCTTTCTTCCAGGAGGGTCCGGCTGCCCTGGCCCATGGGGATTATATTTCCCATGATCTCCAAGAGGAGTTTCAGATCCAAAGGTTTTTCCCCGTAGATGGCCCAGGATTCCCCTTTTCTTACTTCCAGGGACAGGTCCCGGATGACCGGTCGAAAAGCGCCCCCTTCCAGGGGATAGTGCTCAAGGGAGGTCACGTCCTTTAATTGAAGGACAGTATCAAAAAAGTCCAGGAGTTCTCTTTTACCCTTGTTAACGCGTCTTCCCATGTCAGTCCTCAAGTCAGGGGGACCTTCAGGATGAAGGTTGCCACCACATTCTCCGGGAAGAGGGGCTCGGTGTCAGGATCGTTGATGGGGTTGTCCCCCTGGGTCCGGTAGCTGACCTGACCCTCTTCTTTCACAACTTCAATGATCCGGTGGGTGACCAGGACCTGGGAAGCCGTCCGGAAGCTGACGATATCGCCCTTGGACAAGGCGGCGGGATCTTGAGGTTTTCGGGCCAGGATAACACTGCCTACAGGCAGGGTGGGATCCATACTGCCTGTGGTGACCCGAAAGAGATAAAAGCCACCAAGGGAGGGGGTTTCTCCCCGACTCTTGGCTATCTGGATGGAGACTAAAGAGAGAATCAGGACCGCGATCACCAGCGTGAAGAGGATCCAACCCATAAGTTTAAAAAAGATAGCGCCTGCTGAAGCCTGACCTGCCACACGCTTATCCTTGGCACGCGCGATGGTCTGCCGCATGGCATCGATCTCTTCTTGGCTTGTGAATCGGCTGTCGGGCATGAGCTATCCTCAACTGGTCTCTTTCAGGCATACTAGCACAGGTCCATGATACAAAAAGAGCTGCCTGTTGGACAGGCAGCTCCTATGCTCAAGGCTTCTCGTCTACAAGAGAGAGGGGGTAGCCTTAGGGCTGGGGTTGTTGTACTTGTGTACCTGTGACCTTGACACTGAGGGCGGAGCCATAGTCGGCGCCGGCGAATTTGATGTCGTCAAAACC
>CAZKLG010000073.1:0-2797 GCA_964553675.1 uncultured Mageeibacillus sp.
AAGAAAATCACTGACATAATCAGCTGGCTGGTGTTCAAAGGATTCACTCAGGGGAACATAGAAGTAATGCCGGCAGACCTCTTCCTGGCCGTGGATATCCAGGCCGCAGGTATCATCCCAGGTCACGTCAACCAGGACCGGCTCACTGCCGTCACAGGGAAAGATGATGTTCCAGGCGTGGCTTTCGGTCAGGTCCTCATTTTCATTGCCATAGACCCAGGCGCAGTTGATGCCGGCGTATTGGGCGATCAGGGCAAAGGCCCGGGCGTAACCGGCGCAGACGGCCGTGTCATCCTCGGCGACCAGGACATTGTAGGCTTCCTGGCAGGCCTGGTACTTGTCCATGCCGATCATGAGTTCAGGGTTATAGCCCAGGGGCGAATAGGTGACCTTGCGGGCAATGAAGTCATGGATTTTGAGGGCGTAGGCCCTTTCAGTATAAAAGTCAGAAAAGCCTTCTTGGGGGACCGGATTTTCCCGGACAAAGCGGGCGGCTGCCTGTCGGGCCTTCTGGTCCAGATTGGACTGGGAATATTCCAGGGAAATGAAGGCCTGGATCCTGCCCGAGGGATCTTCCTTGGTATACATATTTTGAACGTCAAAGGCGCTAAAAAGGTAATAGGACAAGGCGGTCTGGCAGGCCTGGTTGAGGATGAAAAAACCTGTCTCCTCATCCGGGGCCAACTGGCTGTCCAGGTAGAAGTCAAAGTCAAAATGACCCAGGAGGAACTGGTGGAGAAGATAGCGGCTGACATGGTTCTGGGAAAAGAAGACGGGTTTATCCGGATAGCGGTCATCCCGGACAGCCAGGGGGTCGGGGTGGATCCTGGGATCTGCTGACAGAGCGGGTGGTTTATTCCATGTGCTGGGGCTGCTTGCAGGGCTGGTGAGAGGGGTGCTTGTCGGCCAGGTCTGATCACTTGTCTGTGTCTCTGATGGTAGTGGTGGGTTTGGGAGGGGCGGGATTTTGGGCTGGCAGGCGGTAAGGAGCAGGCAGATGAGGGCCAGGGCTGCCAGTTTAGGCCAAGCCTTGTAAATCCCTGATCTGTATCGATAGACCAGGATGACCAGGAGCAGGATAAAGGTCATAGACGATAGTATCAAGGCTGTCATGGATGGCTCCCCGGGGCAATGCTTGCCTGTCATTTTAACAATTATCAGGAGAAAAGGGGCGAAGCCTGATGGTACAATGCAAAAGGAAGATTCAGCACATTAGTAAGGAAGGAAAGACATCTGATGGATAAAGTCGTGACGATGCAAGAAGCCCTGTCCCGGATCAAGGACGGACAATCGGTCATGGTAGGCGGATTCATGACCGTGGGCACACCCCTGGGGCTGGTGGATGCCCTGCTCGAGAGTGATATCAAGGACCTGACCCTGATCTCCAACGATACAGGCTTTGCCGACAAGGGAGTGGGGAAACTAGTCGCCTGCGACAAACTGAAAAAAGTCATCGCTTCTCATATAGGTACCAACCGGGAGACCGGCAAGAAGATGACCTCGGGTGAACTGGAGGTATCCCTGATCCCTCAGGGCACCCTGGCCGAACAGATCCGCTCAGGCGGGGCTGGCCTGGGAGGCTTCTTGACGCCAACCGGGGTGGGGACCATTGTCGAAGAGGACAAGCGGACCCTGGTCGTGGACGGCAAGACCTATCTTCTGGAAAAACCCATCCGGGCCGATGTGGCCCTGATCAAGGCCCATAAGGCCGACCGGGGAGGCAACCTGGTCTACCGGCGGGCAGCCAGGAACTTCAACCCCCTCATGGCCATGGCGGCCGATCTGGTCATCGTTGAGGTTGACCAGCTGGTTGAAACAGGGGACCTGGATCCTGATGAAGTCATGACCCCCTGCGTTTTCGTGGACCTGATTGTGGAAAGTGAGAAAAAAGATGAATCCGCGTGAGAGAATTGCCCGCCGTGTGGCCAAACTGTTTAAAGACGGTGATGTGGTTAACCTGGGTATCGGCATGCCCACCCTGGTCGCCAACTTCATTCCTGAAGATGTTCATATCGTCCTCCAGTCGGAGAACGGATTTTTGAGAGTGGGGCCGGTGCCTCCGGAAGGGGAGGAAGATCCGGACATCGTGGATGCAGGCGGACAGCCCGTCTCCATCCTGCCCGGGGGCTGCTGCTTTGACAGTGCCACCTCCTTTGCCATCATCCGGGGCGGCCATCTGGCAGCTACCGTCCTGGGGGCCCTGGAAGTGGATGAAAAGGGCAACCTGGCCAACTGGATGATCCCCGGCAAGCTGGTCCCCGGTATGGGCGGGGCCATGGACCTGGTGGCAGGTGCCCGCCAGGTCATCATTGCCATGGAACACACCACCAAGGACGGCAAGCCCAAGATCCTCCACGAATGCCGCCTGCCCCTGACAGCAGTCCATGAGGTGGACATCATCGTCACCGAACTGGGCTTCATGGAAGTCACCAAGGCCGGCATCGTCCTCAAGGAATTGGCGCCTGGCGTCACGGTGGAGGAGATCCAGTCCAAGACAGAAGCCATCTTGATCATTCCTGACCAGATCGGGGTCATGGCCTGATCAGCCTCTCCCCTTGGCGGATATAGCCGCTTTCAAGACGGTCAGTCAAAGAAGAAATGAGGGGCTCATGAGAAAGATACTGATTACCGGCAGCCTGGGCCAAATCGGGACCGAGCTGACCACTTATTTTCGGGAGATTTACGGCCCTGACAGGGTCATCGCCTCTGACCTTGTCAGGGAAGGAAGCGCCCAAGTCCTGGAAGGCGGCCCCTTTGAGCAGGTGGATGTCCTGGATATGGACCGCCTGGCCCAGGT
>CAZKLG010000074.1:0-2791 GCA_964553675.1 uncultured Mageeibacillus sp.
GGTTTTGAGTCAGAGACCCTGCCCTATCAATTGTTTTGGTTGATTGATGAGGAAGGGGAGACCCGTTTTTATCGCTATGACCAGGATTTGGAATGTTTTATGCCCTATTTGAGGGTGGAATGGTCATCCCGTTTTTATACCCTGACCCTCTTGCCTGAAGAGGAGTTGCCCCAGGGCTTTGACATGACGACCGTCCAGATCTGGGGTCAGGAAGTGCCGGCCTACCGGCCGTCAGGGGATTACTATCTGACCAAGGCAGTCTATGATGCCTTCCTGGCCCAGGAAGAGGGAGGGGAGGGGGATCTGCCCCAGGACATCTATCTCTTGGCCTTGCATATGAATGACTCGGAGAAGAAGGGGCTTTATCTCTATGACCGGGGCATTGACTCCCTGATCCGGGCTGATCTCTGGTTGGTACCCCTGGCTGGCAGTATTTTGGATCCTGACCAGGCGCCGCCGGTCACCGAGCCCAGCCAAAGCCTGCCCAGCCAGCCGGAAGAGACAGAGCCTCTGGAAACGGAGCCCCTGGTCGCGGGCTCTTTCATCAGCCTTTTTGGTTACCAAATACCTCTATATGTCCTGCTTGGAGCCATTGCGGTCATCATTCTCCTTGTGGCCCTGGTCCTTGGACTTGTCCTGCGGGCCCGCAAGGCGGCCAGCTATGAGCCGGAATTGACCCTGGCTGACCTGGATCCTGAGCTTGAAGAAGCGATGCCTGATCCTGCTGCTGAGGAAGCCTCCCTTCCTGAGGATAGGGCAGAAGTGCCTGAATCAGAGATTGAGGAGGATCAGGATCTGTCCTTGGAAGAAAACCAGGAGGAGGTCCTTGCCGATGAGGCTGTTTTTGAAGAGGTCCCAGCCTCCAAGGATCCGGAGGACGCTTGGGCGGCCTTGAGTCAGACCCTGCTTGAGGTTGAGAAAAAGAAAGAAGAGGAAAACCGGTCCAAGCATCGTCCGCCCGGTATCCGGCCCCTGACCCACAGGCGGATAGAGCGGGACGACCCGGAGGATACAGAGGAAGTATGAGAAAAATAAGGCAACACCTGGTCGATCTCTTCTTTACGGTGGAGTTTTTACGTTACTTTGTTTCGGGGGTAGTAGCCACCCTGGTCAATCTCCTGGTCTATATGGCCATGAGCCGCTGGCTGGGTCTGGATCGCTGGTATTACTCAGACGTGCCGGCCATTCTCCTGTCAGTGGTGGCCGCCTATGTTTTGAACCGGCTCTGGGTTTTTCGCTCCCGGGAAGGCTTGATCAAGGAATTTGTCCGCTTTGCGGGCAGCCGCCTGGCTATCTCCTTCTTCTTTGAATATGCCGGTATCTATTTCATCCGTCATGTCCTGCAAAATACCACTGAGATCATCCCCGGGACCCTGGATCTGGGCAAACTGATCGCCTTGATCTTTGTTGTTCTGGCCAACCGGGTATCGGGTAAGTTTTATGTCTTCAAGCCTCAGGGTCCGGAGGAAGTGACCAAAGTTCATCAAGCGGTCGATCCCCAGGTCTATCTGGACCGGGCCATGGAGACCATCAAGGAGGCCAAGGTCTTTGCCAATCACGACAGCCAGGACCGGGCTGCCCGCCTCTACCGCCAGTTGGGAGATCCCTGGCGGGACTATCCGGCCTTTCATATCGCCGGGACCAACGGCAAGGGGTCCATCAGCTCCTATCTGACCCACATCCTCTGTCATGCCGGCCACAGGGTGGGCTGGTATACCTCGCCCTACCTGGAGCAGTTCAATGAGCGCATCCGGGTCCTGGACGGGCCGGAGGGACTGGCCGCCTTTGACCATGACTTTACGGCAGGGGCCATCCCCGATGAAGCCATTGCCAGGTTGATGGCCCGGATTGAAAAGGCCGCCGAACGCCTGGTCAAGGACAAGGGACCGGCACCGACTCAATTTGACCTGATGACTGCCATGGCTTTCCTATGGTTCCAGGAAAAGGCCTGCGATGTGGTGGTGTTGGAAACGGGTATGGGCGGCCGCCTGGACTCCACCAATGTCCTGGAAAAACCCCTGGCCAGCCTGATCGCGGCACCCGGTTTTGACCATATGGACCGGCTGGGTGACAGCATGAGCCAGATCATGGGAGAGAAGGCCGGCATCATCAAGGCCGGCTGTCCCGTCATTGCCTATGCACCCCAGGACGCACTTTTGGCAGCCCCGGATGCCCGGGAAGCCCGCCAGGTCCTGGTGGACAAGTGCCGGGAACTGGATTCGCCCCTGACCTTCTTTGGCTACGATGACTTTGACCTCAAGACCTATGCCTGGTCGGGCCAAACCTTCAAGGATCGGGAAGGCAAGGCTTATTCGACCAAGCTCCTGGGTCTTTACCAGCCCATTTATGCCCTCATGGCCCAGGCAGCTGTCCTGGAGGCCGGCATGGCCGATGAAGAGGCTGCCAGACGGGGGATTGCCGACTGCATCTGGCCGGCCCGTATGGAGGTGCTGTCAGAGGACCCCTTGATCCTTCTGGACGGCGCCCATAATGTCCAGGCCTGCCTGGGTTTGCGCCAGGCCCTGACCCGGCTTACCGGGGACAAGCCGGTTTATTTTGTCATTGGACTTTTGCAGGATAAGGAACACAGGAAGATGCTGGAGGCCCTCCTTTATGACACCCCCTACCAGCTGGCAGGCCTGGTGGCCACCCAGCCCAGTGATCCCAGAACCTTCCTGTCAAGCGATCTTCTGGCTGAGGCGGCCGATATTTTGGGAGAGGATGCGCAGATCCGCTTGATTGACCGGCCTGATCCCGGGGTGGCCATGCTGGAGGCCATCGCCCGGGCAGA
>CAZKLG010000075.1:0-2774 GCA_964553675.1 uncultured Mageeibacillus sp.
ACCAGAGAATGGACCGCCTCTTCTTTATCTTCATAGAATAGATCAATCCGGGCCCCTGTACCAAGGGGGGTGTCTGCCTCGGCCTCCTTGCCGCCAGCGTCAAAGGCCTTGGAGCTGAAGCCCTGGGGCAGGTCCAGGGAGCCCATGATCTGGCCGGCCTTGTTTCGGCCATCATCGGGCCAGGCATTGGTGATATAGCCGTCTTTGACCTGGTAGTCATTTGTTGTCTCCACATTCACGGGGGGCAGGTCAGGGCCCTCCTCACCTGTGAAGTTGATGGACAATTTGTAGTTGCGTTTATGGCCGCTCTCCGAGACCGCTTCCAAGGTGATCTCATTCATGCCAGGCTTGAGTTTGACCGTGCCCGCATTCTTGACCGTACATTTGCCATGATAGGCCTGGGCGGCAATGGTCACCAGGTCAGTCTCACCCCATACCGTCATATTGTAGGCATAGACTTCCGGGTTGAAGTTGGGGCTCATGTCAAATTCCCCTCCCTGGATGCTGATGGATTTGAGCCAGTTATTGCGGCTCTTGTTATCGCTGGGATAGGGGGAGGGATTCTTGGGCATGTCAGACAGGACCGGTATCCGGAAGACAAAGGGTGTATTGAGGAGTTTTTGATCCAGGTACATGTTGAAGACCCGGGCGGACTCAATGGCAGGGGCATTGATGTTGCCCATGTACTGGTGCCAGTAGGTGCCGTAGGTATCCCCGTCCAGGTTGAATTTTTGCAGATAGGAGGTATCCTGGCCTGCCAGGATATAGCCCCGGCCGATCCAGTTGGCTCCGCCCACGATAGCCTTCCAGGGATTGTCCCAGGGAAGGAGGTAGTCGCGTTTTTCGTTTTCTGAGGGACCATTGCCCGAGGAACCGTATCTGGCGTATTTCAAGCCGTTGAGGATGGGGTTGGAACCTGCAGAGGCCCCGATATTGTAGAAGTTGTAATGATCCTCATAACCCACCACCTTGCCGTGAACGGAATCCGAGCCCTTTGTGCCCACTTCTGTCAGACAGCGCTGGGCTAAAAAGAAGGGGTTGACCCCGGTCCGCTCGGCCGCCTCCATAAAGATCTGGGGATAGGACATGGTCTTCTCCACCCCATCCAGATCCATGAAGGTGACCTGTTTATTCTCCATGAAGGAACCCCTGAGGACCGATTGTACCGCCTCAATGGTGTGCACCCCCGGATAGTAGGTCAATTGTTCGAATTGGAAGATTTTGGATTCTTCCAGGAAATTGCGGGGATCCATGGCATAGGCTACGATCTCCCGGCTGGCCCGCAGCCAACCGCCGGCATCATAGACAGTCCAGGTGTCCGTCTTGTAGTTATAGCCCTTGGGATCGTAGTTCCGATGGCTGAGTATGGACCCCTTGGTGACCAGGCTTCTGGAGGGGTAACGCGAATCCATCTGGGCGTCCAGGGCCTTGGTAAAGGTCAAGGCCTTGCGGTTGTTGGCCGGTGAATCCACATCCTTGATGTGAAAGGCGACAAAGTGCCAGTTGGGCCGGGCCTGGTGGAGGGCACGCAGGGCCGGCTTATAGCTTTCGGGAAAGCCCTGGGCTGTCAGGTATTGCTCAAAATTCTGATCAGGCTCAGGCGCTGGCTGATTAATGGGTATGTCCGTCAGGGTAACCAGGGAGGTATGGACATAGCCGTAGCGGTCCCGGAAGACATCGCGGACATAGTACCAGTACTTCTGCTGGCTGGAATAACCGCTGGGCACGTCGCCTTGGACCTCCTTGATGACTTCGACCTTGGTTCCCTGGGACAGGTAGTCAATCCGGGGAGAGCCGTCAAGAAAGGGGCTGGGACGCAGGGCACTGCCATTGGAAGAGTTGGTATAGCCGATCAGGTTAACAGGGCTTCCATCAAGCTCGACCACTGCCTCCACCTGGATCTGACAGGGGTTGCTGGCAGAAAAGGCCAAAAGAAGGGCCAGCAGGAAGGCCAGGATCCCTGATCCACAGCCCCTGACCTTTTTTTGGATTTGACTTCCCCTAGATGTCACAAGCTTCCCTCAAAATGCAGACAGATCGCTCAGCTTAAAAATTCCGTATAAGGATATCATACGGGCTGCCGTAAACTTGCGCCACAGGCGGGTCTTCAGGGGCAGAAAGCTGTACCTCAACTGTCATCATTCTGTTTTATTGTCGCAATCAAGGGCAGGCAGATCGAAGCTGAAGTCAATATCATCCAGGGACATGGCATAGGCAGGCAGGGCCTTGTCCATAAACCAGGACACTTCGGGCAGGTCAAAAGCCAGAAGTCTCTCCTCTATTTCGACCCTGGCCCGGTCAAACTCCCGATTCCCCATCTTTTGTTCATCCAGGCATTTGATGTAGGCAGAAAAACAGTCGGCTGCCTTGACCAGGACTTTGGCTTCCCGGACCAAAGGATCTGAATCGTCGGGGATGAGCCAGTCACGATAGTGGCAGGCCAGGTCCTGGGGCAGCATATTAAGGAGGGTCAGGCAGGCGTCCTCCTCGATCTTCTTATAAGTCATTTCCAGGGGAAGATTGTGGTACTTGATGGGCTTGGGCATGTCCCCGGTGATGATTTCAGACAGGTCATGGTAGAGGGCCAGGGTGGCCACATAGGCAGGGTCGGGGCAGGGCCGGCCCTGAGGATAGTATTCCCTGCGGACCAGGGCAAGGAGGTGGGCGATGACGGCCACATCATGTGAGTGTTCCTGGATATTCTCCAGCTCTGTGTTTCGCATCAGGCCCCAGCGGTTGATGTAGCGCATGCGGTGGATCATGGCGAAAAAATT
>CAZKLG010000076.1:0-2750 GCA_964553675.1 uncultured Mageeibacillus sp.
GCTGATCCCGCCAAGGTCAATGTCAATGGTGGGGCCATTGCCATCGGCCATCCGGTGGGTGCCTCGGGTGCCCGGATCCTGGTCACCCTCCTCCATGAAATGGAAAAAAGAGATGTCAAGCGGGGCCTGGCCTCCCTTTGCATTGGGGGGGGCATGGGTATTGCCGCCATCGTGGAACGCTAAGAGGAGGATGACATGGACTTGATTTTGACAGACATAAAGGACCAGGTGGCCCTGATCACCATCAACCGGCCCAAGGAATTGAATGCCCTGAATCGCCAGGTCTTGAAGGCCTTGTCCGAAACCCTCTCCCGCCTGAAGGATGACCCGGACCTCCGTGCCCTCATTATCACGGGAGCCGGTGACCGGGCCTTTGTGGCCGGGGCGGACATCGGGGAGATGGCGGATATGGACAGGGACCAGGCGGAGATGTTTGCCCGCTTTGGCAACCGGGTCATGAAGCAGCTCCATCAATTCCCCCTGCCGGTCATCGCTGCCGTCAATGGCTTTGCCCTGGGTGGCGGCTTTGAATTGGCCCTGGCCTGTGACCTCCGCCTGGCCTCTGACAAGGCCAGCTTTGCCTTCCCCGAGACCGGCCTGGGGATTACCCCCGGTTTTGGTGGCACCCAGCGACTGGTCCGGCAGACGGATCCCATGACGGCCTTTGACCTGATCATGACCGGCCGCCGGATCCGGGCTCAGGAGGCCAAGGACCTGGGTCTTGTGATGGAGATAGTTGAAGCCGACCAGCTCATGGACCGGGCCTGGGAACTGGCCCTGACCATAGCCAAAAAGGCCCCGGTCGCCGTCAGGGAGGCCAAAAGGGCCATCCGCAAGGGCTTGGACTTGACCCTGGATGAGGGCCTGGTCCTGGAAGAGGTGGCCTTTGGACGCTGTTTTGACAGTCAGGACCAGAAAATGGCCATGGAGGCTTTCCTTGATAAAAAGGAAGCTCCTCCCTTCCAGGGGAAATAAAGGGGTCTGGCCTGGCAAACACTGCTAATATAGATAGACCAGGGTGACGGATAAGCATCCGGATCCTATGGATTGACTTTAAAAGGGAGGATTGCCTCAGCTTGCTTGCTCAAGCAAGACTGGGGTTTTGGATATGAAAGAATTAAAAGCTAAAAAGATTAAACGCCACATGCTCAGGTCTTATGAGTTCTGGCAGCTGGATGAAAAATTCCTTGTGGTCTCTCCGGATAAAAAGCTCTTTGCCCAGGAGGCCTTTGCCTCCCTGCCCGAGTCCGAGGGCGGTTATCTGGCCTATGCCTATCTGGATGAGCGGGTTAAGATTGCCTTTTTGGGCATCATGGATGCCGACCAGGACAACTATCAATACTTTGACTCCAAGGATGTCCTGGTCATCGAGGCTGCCCAGCTGCCCCAGCTCCTGGTCCGTCTGGTCAAGCCCAGCCAGGAACTCAACCAGCATCCCCTGGTCCAAAAGATCCTGGCCGACCATGCCGCCGATGCCCTCCGCCGCAGCAGCCTGGCCCTCCGTTCCCTGGATCCTCTCAGGGATCCCCTGGAGCCCGGCGTCCTGACGGCTGTTTTCATCCGGGATGAGGTCAGGAAAGAGAAGACCTATGAGGAAGGGCGCCAGGCCTATGTGGAGGCCCTGGAAGCCATCATCTCCGGTGATCAAGGGGATGTCAGCGAGCGCCTGGATGAATTGGAAAAACCCCAGGTGGACCCGGGGGAGATCAATTATGTCCAGATCAAGGACCTCATGCCCTCCAACCAGGGCACCTGGCGGGCCATTCTCCTGGATAATCTGCCCGGCACCCGTCTCAAGCGCAAGGGTGATGACGTGGACGTCTCCCTGGTCACCGTGACCGATGAAGAGACCAGTCACAGCCTCCTTTTTGTCAACCATACCGCCCCGGTCCAGGGGACGGATATCACGGTCCATTCCTATAAACCTTCCCGCCTGCCCTGGCGGCTGGCCTATGAGATGGCCTGCGATGCCTGTCCTTTCAAGGCCACCTTCCATCTGGGCCGCCATGGGGAGGACAGCTACATGTACCAGGAGATCTTGAATGAGATCCGGGCAGGGGACATCGATCCTTTGATCCTGATCGACCTGGTCCAGAACGAGGACAGCGAACTGGACTTTTCCAGGGAGCTCTACCGCTGCCGGCACTGCGGGAATCTGGAGGTCATGAAGCGCCTGCGCCTGATCACCCCGGACAAGACCCTGTCAGCCGCCTACAACTGCTCCAACTGTGGTGAGCGCATGTCCCAGGTCAAGCGGGGCCATATCGCCTCCCTGGATTGCCCGGACTGCCGTAAGCCTCTCAATCTGGTCTCGGAGAAGCAGTGGAGCGGTGTCCCGGAAATTGAGGTTGAAAGCGAATGAAAGAAGCCTATTTTCTAAAGCAACTGGAAGAGGAGTTGGTCGTCGCCCTGGGCTGTACCGAGCCAGTGGCGGTCGCTTATGCGGCAGCACTGGCGAGAAAGGAAGCAGGCAAGGAAAAAATCGAGGCCATTGACCTCAAGGCAAGTGTCAATATCTACAAGAACGCCATGGGCGTTTTTATCCCCGGGACCCATGAGATGGGAGCTGCCATGGCAGCGGCCCTGGGCGCCACAGGTGGCAGACCGGATCTTGGCCTTCAGGTCCTCCAGGATTTGACAGAGGAGCAGATCCAGGAGGCCCGGGAGCTGGTGGCCCAAGGAAGGGTCACTTCTGAACCAGCCCCCCCGGATAGTCCTTCCCTTTATATCGAAGTCATCATCAAGACAAA
>CAZKLG010000077.1:0-2686 GCA_964553675.1 uncultured Mageeibacillus sp.
GACCATTCCCCCGAGGAGCTTTCCTTCTATTCCCTGGCCACCACCGATATCGAGTACCTCTACCCCTTTGGCTGGGGCGAACTTTGGGGGATCGCTGACAGGACTGACTATGATCTCAAGCAGCACATTGAGCACTCCAAGGAGGACCTGCGCTACTTCGATCCCGAGAAAAATGAGAAATACATCCCCTATGTCGTCGAGCCCTCCCTGGGCGTGGACCGCCTGGTCCTGGCCATCATCTCTGAGGCCTATGACGAAGAGGAACTGGAAAACGGGGAGACCCGGACAGTCATGCGCTTTTTGCCTGGCCTGGCCCCTGTCCAGATCGCCATCCTGCCCTTGTCCAACAAACTGCGTGAAGGGGCAGAAGCGGTCTATCATGACTTGCTGAAACATTATCTTTGCGAATATGACGACCGCCAGTCCATCGGCCGTCGCTACCGCCGCCAGGATGAAATCGGAACCCCCTACTGCGTCACCTTTGACTTTGAGTCCCTGGAAGATCAGGCAGTGACCATCCGCGAGCGGGATTCCATGGAGCAGATCCGTCTGCCCATCGATCAATTGACCAGCTATTTTGCAGGCAAATTTGATTTGCCATAAATCACTGTTTTGGCGGCGCCTTCGGGTGGCCGCTTGATGGAAAGAATCTTTTGGGAGGATTTGGAATGACGAAATACGTCTATATGTTTGCAGAGGGTGATTCCTCCATGCGTGATCTCTTGGGAGGCAAGGGCGCCAACCTGGCTGAAATGGTCGGGCTGGGCTTACCGGTCCCCAATGGTTTCACCGTGACGACGGAAGCCTGCAACCGATACTACAGCGACCAGCAGACGATTGCAGCCGAAATTGTAGAGGAGATCTTTGCCTCTCTGGCTAAGCTTGAAGAAGAAAGCGGAAAGGTCTTCGGTGATCCGGAAAAACCCCTGCTTTTATCCGTGCGTTCAGGTGCCCGGGCCTCCATGCCTGGCATGATGGACACGGTCCTTAACCTGGGCCTCAACGACCAGGTAGCCAAGGGCCTGGCCCAGTTATCAGGTAACCGGCGCTTTGTCTTTGACAGCTACCGCCGTTTCATCATGATGTTCTCTGACGTGGTCATGGACATCTCCCGCTCTCATTTTGAAGAAGCCTTTGACCGGGTGAAAAAGGAAAAGGGCATCAAGGATGACCTGGATCTGACCGCGGACGATCTGGAAAAGCTCTCCTATGAGTTCGAGGAAATCTACAAGCGCGAGAAGGGCCAAGCCTTTCCCCAGGATGTCAAGGAGCAGCTGATCCTATCGGTTGAAGCCGTCTTCCGTTCCTGGAATACCGAGAGAGCCGTCTATTATCGCCAGATGCACAATATTCCGGCCCGCTGGGGCACGGCGGTCAACGTCCAGGAAATGGTCTACGGCAATATGGGTGAAACTTCCGGTACCGGAGTGGCCTTCTCCAGGAACCCTGCCACCGGTGAAAACAAGCTCTATGGCGAGTACCTGATGAATGCCCAGGGTGAAGACGTGGTGGCCGGTGTCCGGACCCCCTTCCCCATTGATCACCTGGCCGAGCAGATGCCGGAGGTCTACCAGGAGTTTGCCAATATCGCCCACATGCTGGAGCGCCATTACGGTGACATGCAGGACCTGGAATTCACCATTGAGAATGGCAAGCTCTTTATCCTCCAGACCCGTAACGGTAAGCGGACGGCCATGGCCGCCCTGCAGATCGCGGTGGACCTGGTCGCCGAGGGCCTGATCTCACGTGAAGAAGCCCTCTTGAATATCGATCCCAAACAGCTGGATGCCCTCTTGCACCCTGCCTTTGATGAAAAGGCCCTGGCAGCCGCCCAACGGATCGCCAAAGGTCTGCCTGCTTCGCCCGGTGCCGCGACAGGACAAATCGCCTTTACAGCCGAACAGGCCACAGCTGCCAAGGAAGCCGGTCGCCCGGTCATCCTGGCCCGTGAGGAAACCTCACCTGAGGACATCCAGGGCATGGCGGCCGCTGAAGGCATCCTGACCTCCCGGGGAGGTATGACCTCCCACGCAGCCGTGGTGGCCCGTGGTATGGGTAAGTGCTGTGTCTCAGGCTGTTCCGAGGCCATCATCAATGAGAAGAACCAGACCCTGACCATCAATGGCAAGGTTTACGGCTGTGATGATTTCATCTCCCTGGATGGATCGACCGGCTTGATTTACGAGGGTAGCATTGCCACCCGGGAAGCAGAGATGTCCGGCAATTTCCAGACCATCATGGAGTGGTCGGATGAGATCAGTGATATGACGGTCCGTGCCAATGCGGATACGCCTCACGATTCCCAGGTGGCCCTGGATCTGGGGGCCACAGGTATCGGCCTGACCCGGACTGAGCATATGTTCTTTGAAGCAGACCGAGTCTTCCTCTTCCGCCAGATGATCGTAGCCCGGACAGAAGAAGACCGCCGTAAGGCCCTGGCCAAGATCAAGCCCTTCCAGCAGGAGGACTTCCTGGGTCTCTTCCGTGTCATGGATGGCAAGCCTGTCATCATCCGGCTCCTGGACCCCCCCTTGCACGAATTCCTGCCTACGGCAGAAGCTGAAGTCAAAGAACTGGCCCAGGAACTGGGGATCAGCTTCGAACGCCTGACCGAGATCATCACGGAGCTCCACGAACTCAACCCCATGTTGGGCCACCGGGGCTGCCGTCTGGCGGTCTCCTATCC
>CAZKLG010000078.1:0-2604 GCA_964553675.1 uncultured Mageeibacillus sp.
GACTGTAAATCTGTTGTCAACGACTTCGGTGGTTCAAATCCACTCTCCCCCACCATTGTCAGCCAGGTCGCCCCTCCAGGGGCGATCTGTTTTAAAAGAGAAAAAGCCGGTGTGATGGAATGGCAGACGTGTCGCACTCAAAATGCGATGGGGACATCCCCGTGCCGGTTCGAGTCCGGCCACCGGCACCAGAAAAAGGATCCGCTTCCCTGAGGCGGATCTTTTTTTAGCCGGGTCTTCAGTCTGTCGCCTTGCAGTCAAAATTGTTATGAGGGATAATGAACTTGTGGGATGTTTGATAAACGTCTGCGCCGGAATGAAGCGGTATACATCCAAGGGCTGTGCAGGCGGCCGTATACCAGTGTGGTTTCGTGGCCACTTACAGTGGCCGTCAAAGGCTTTCCCACTATGGCAGCCCCGGCATTCCGGGGCTGTCCCCTACTATGACCATACTTGAACAATTGAAGGATGACTCCGTCTGGCAGGCCTTTTTGACCTATAAGACCTCCCATGACCTCATGGACCGGGAGGAGAAGGAGGATCTGGAAAGCTTTGTGGCTGACCGGGCTTATCTGCCCCTGGCCCTGGCGATCTTGGAAGGCGACTATCAATTTTCCATCCCCCTCCGCCGGGAACTCAACAAGCAGGGTTCTACCAAGAAGCGGGTGGTCTATACCTATTCGGATGAGGAAAACAAGATCCTCAAACTCCTGGCCTATCTTCTCTACCGCTATGATGACCAGCTGGCTCCCTCCTGCTATGCCTTTCGAAGGCATGTCGGTGTCAGGCGGGCCTTCAGCGACCTGGCCTTTGATCCCCAGGTCAGACAGCTCTGGGGCTATAAGACGGACATCAGCAACTACTTCAACAGCATCGACAGCCAGCGCCTCCTTGGCATCCTGGAAGAAGTCATCCATGATGACCCTCCCCTCCTGGCCCTCCTCCAGGGTCTGCTCCTGGATGGACGGGCGCTTTGGCAGGATCAGGTGGTTTATGAAGAAAGGGGTGCCATGGCCGGAACACCCACCTCGCCCTTCCTGGCCAATCTTTATTTGAAAGAGATGGATTTTCATTTCAGCCGTCATGGGATCCGCTATGCCCGCTATTCTGATGACATCATCCTCTTTGACAGCCAGGAGAAGCTGGCCGGCCATGTGGCCTTCATCAGGGAATTCTTTGAGGCCTACGGGCTCAAGGTCAATCCGGCCAAGGAGCTTTATATCCAGCCCGGCCAGGCCTGGTCCTTTTTGGGTTTTCAATACCAGGAGGGGCAGATTGACATCGCACCTGCCAGCCTGAAAAAGCTCCTGGGCCGGATCCGCCGGTCTGCCCGCTCCATACGCCGCTGGATGTTGAGAAAAGAGGCAGACCCCATGCGGACCCTCAAGGCCTTCAACCGCAAGTTCAACCGCAAGTTTTACAGTGCCTCGGGCAGGGATCTATGCTGGTCCCGCTGGTTCTTCCCCCTGATTACCACCGATGCTTCTCTCAGGGTCATTGACCACTATATGCAGCAATACCAACGCTATATCGTCACGGGACGCCACAATAAGGCCTCCCGGGGGCAGGTTCCTTACAGCCTGCTCCAGGAGGCCGGCTACCGGCCCCTGGTCACGGCCTACCATAAGAGGCGGATTCCAGACCTCTAGGTTTCTTTTTCAAGGGTCTTCAGAAAGTGATCAAAGGCCGCCTGGTCTTCTTTTGAGAAGGAGGGATTAATCTCCGGGCCCAGCCAGAAGGTCAGGGGCTTTTTAAGGGTGGGATGGGGGAAGGAAAGGCCACAGGCGTGGAGGGCCAGGGTGGGGACTCCTTGATCCCTGGCATCCATGAGGCCATAACGCCGGTCACCCAGGAGGGGGAGGTCCCGGGAGGCCAGCTGGACCCGGATCTGGTGACGGCGGCCGGTAATTAAATCAAGGAGGAGGAGGCTTTCCTCTTTTTCCTTGTCAACTCTAAGCAGCTGCCAGTCCAGGAGGGCCTCATAGCCCTCCTGTCCCTCCAGGACTTGAACCCTGCCCTCTACTTCCTGCCTGGACAGGCGGTCTTGCATATGGCCTTCAGATGCCTGGGTCAGGCCACGGCAGATGGCCAGATAGGTCTTTTTCACCTGCCGGTCCCGGAAGGCCCGGGACAGGCGGGAGGCCGCCTTGGAGGTCTTGGCAAAGACCATAAGGCCGGAAGTGGGTTGGTCCAGGCGGTGAACCAGGCCCAGAAAGGCCCTGCCGGGCTTACCGGCCCTCTGGGCCAGATCCCGCTCCAGGAGGCCCAGCATATCCGGCCGGCCGCTTCTGCCGGACTGGGAGGGCAGGCCTGGTGGTTTGATGGCCAGGAGGATGTGATTATCTTCATAAAGAATGCTTGGTGTTCCGAATGTCTGCATGATGAAAGCATAACATTTCAAGGGTACAAACCCGGAGGCTGGTCTGTTATATAATGGGAAAAGTGAGTCCTATGTTTATTTATTCAGGAGGTAGCCATGTCGACCACGCCTCATATCCTAATCTGTGATGACGATCCGGTTGTTCACGAGTCCCTGGGCCTTTACCTGGACGCCGAACACTATCCCCATTCCTCTGCTTATGATGGTGAAGAAGCCCTGGAAAA
>CAZKLG010000079.1:0-2574 GCA_964553675.1 uncultured Mageeibacillus sp.
TGATGTGGCAGCCCTGCTCGACCAGCTCTCTGAGAGCGGCTTCGCACTGGGCGTCTTCAGGTGTATTGAACTTGTTGACAATCTGGTCGTCCCTAATTCCCAGCTCCTTGGCCATCTTTTCAGTGCCCAGGTTGTGGTTATAGGTGTAGCCCATGTCACTAGGATCAGTAATATGAACAAAGCCCAGCTTTATATTGTCAAGGGTGACGCCTGCAGGCGGTTCGGGTGCGTCGGTCGGTTCCGGTGCATCCGTCGGGCCGGGGGCTTCGGTCTTGGGTGGATCCGTCGGTGCGGGTTCATCAGGTTTTTTGTCACAGGCCACCAGTGTTGCCACTAAAGCGACGCAGAGCAAAATAACAGTCCATTTTTTAAAACGATGCATAGCCTTTTCCTCCAAAAGGGTTATTGTATTGGGTATCATATCATACAAATCGACAAGACAACAGGGAAAATGTGGCGAAAACTTGTCCAAGATCATCTTTAGTTCATATCTTTGGTACACTTGACTTTGTATAGAAAATGCACATTACCACTATAAGGAGTACCCGACAATGCCCAGAAAAACTAAATCCAAGATCCCTCACCTCCTAGGCTACACCTGCACCCTCTGCCATCGCCATTACCCTTACGAAGAGGAAATGTTGACCTGTCCCAGCTGTGGGGAGACCGGTATCCTGGATATCGATTACGATTACGACATTATCGGAAAAAATATCAGCAAGACCAGTCTGCGCCAGGACCACGACAACAGTATGTGGCGCTATAAGGCCCTTATGCCCCTGGAAGACAGAGGCTATGAGGATTTTCTCAGGGTAGGCTGGACCCCCCTCTATAAATCCCTCCGCCTGGGACCCGAACTGGGCATCAAGGCCCTTTACCTCAAGGATGACGGCCTCAATCCCACGGCTTCCCTCAAAGACCGGGCCTCGGGCGTGGCCGTAGCCAAGGCCCTGGAACTGGGTTATGACACCATTTCCTGTTCATCCACAGGCAATGCCGCCTCCTCTTGTGCCGGCAATGCAGCCCGGATGGGCCTGAAGACGGTCATCTTTGTTCCAGAAAGAGCCCCCCAGGGCAAATTGGCCCAGATGTTGATTTTCGGCGCCAGCGTGGTCTCGGTGATCGGCGACTACCGGGAGACCTTCAATCTCTCCAAGGCGGCCATCGCCAAGTATGGCTGGTATAACCGCAATGCCGGCATCAATCCGGTCATGGCCGAAGGAAAAAAGACTGTCTCCCTGGAGATTGCCGAGCAGTTGAATTTTGAACCCACCGACTGGGTGGCCGTGTCCGTTGGGGATGGCTGCACCATCGGAGGTGTTTATCTGGGCTTCAGGGACCTCTTTGAGCTGGGCATGATCGAAAGAATCCCCAAGATCCTGGGTGTCCAGTCCACAGGTTGTTCCCCCTTCGTCGATGCTGCCCGGGACCAGGCGCCCCTGAAGCCAACCCCGGAAGAAACCCTGGCTGACTCCATCTCGGTGGGTGTCCCCCGAAATCCCGTCAAGGCCCTGCGGGCCGTTTCCGCCAGTTATGGGGCCTGGGTGGCCGTTCCTGATGAAGCCATCCTGGATGCCATGCGGGAGATGGGGCAAAAAGAGGGCGTCTTTGGCGAGCCGGCCGGCGTGACTTCCTATGCCGGGGTCAAACAGGCGGTGGCAGAAGGCATCATCAAGCGGGATGAGACCGTGACCTGCATTTGCTCAGGCAGCGGGCTCAAGGACGTGGTCAATGCCTTGAGGGCAGCCGGTGACCCCATCCGCAGCCGTCCGGATCTGGAGGAGCTGGAAGGGACCGACCTTTTTAGTAAATAAGGACATTAAAGACAATAGGCCAAGGATAAACAGGGTCAAGGGCCTGGAGGAGGAAGAGTCATGAGCCATTACGAAAAGCTGGGTGTCTTCTATTTAGGCACAGAAAACAAGGGACTGGACGGTGGAGGCCAGGCAGACTACATGCTGCTGGACTCCCGGGATCTGGTGACCCACGCCATGTGTGTGGGCATGACGGGCTCGGGCAAGACCGGCCTTGGGATCTGCCTTTTGGAGGAAGCCGCCATGGACGGGATACCGGCCATTGTGGTCGATCCAAAGGGCGATATGGGTAATCTGCTTCTCACCTTCCCTGATCTTGCCCCCTCGGATTTTGAACCCTGGATCCATCCGGAAGAGGCAGAAGCCCAGGGCATGACCCTGACTGAAATGGCCACCCAAAAGGCCAATCTCTGGCGCCAGGGCCTGGCTGACTCCATGCAGGATGGTGAGCGGATCCGGGCCTTGCGGCAAAATGCCGAATTTGCCCTCTATACGCCAGGCGGTCAGTTCGGAAGACCCCTGTCCCTGGAGGGCATGTTCAAAAGACCGGGGGAAGCCGCCATGGCGGACCCCGAACTCCTTCAGGAGGTCATCTCCACCACGGCGACCAGCCTCCTCCACCTGGTGGGTATCACCGACGCCGACCCCGTATCCAGCCGGGAGCACGTCTTCTTGTCCACCCTGATCCAGCAGGCCTGGCTTGGCGGCCATGATGTGGCCATCGCCTCCCTGGTCAACTGGATCAACAAGCCCCCCTTCA
>CAZKLG010000080.1:0-2500 GCA_964553675.1 uncultured Mageeibacillus sp.
TCATCAATTCGACAAAACGGCCCCAGGACAACTTGATCCGGGTCAGTCGCAGGCGGATGTCATTGTGGGGCGAACGGATGGCATAGGCCCCCAAGAGGACCCGGACCACCTGGGAGAGGACCGTGGCCAGGGCGGCCCCGGCAATCCCCATACCCAGTCCCGGCAGGCCCAGGACCGGGTCCTTGTCAAAGATGAAGAGGGGGTCCAGAAGGGCGTTGAGGATGGCCGACCCGGCAGAGATCCAGGTGGTGATCCGGGTCTTGCCCTGGGCGCCCAGGATGGCATAAAAGGAGAGGTAGACCATCTCAAAGACAAAGCCTGACATGAGGATGGAAAAATAAAGGGAGGCATAGTGGCCCAGATCCCCGGTCCCCCCCATCCAGCCCACAATGGTGGGGGCCAGGAGATAGCCTGCGATGGAGAAAACCACTCCCAGGGTCAGGCAGAAGTAGAAGATATGGGAGGCATAGGACTCAGCCCGGGGCTTGTCCCCTGACCCGATCAGCTGGGAGATGATGGCGGTGCCGGCAATGGCGACACCGATACCCAGGGCCACAAAGAGATAGTGGGGGGGCCAGACGAAAGAAGTGGCCGCAAACTCCACCAGGGACAGCTGGGCCACCCAGAGGCCATCGGCCAGGTTGTAAAGTGAATTGATCAGGTTGTTGATCATGAGAGGGACCGCCACGGTAAAAAGTACCGGTGTGATGGGCCCCTCAAGAATATGCCTGTCTTTAATTGTCTCCGTTGTCAAGGAACTCTCCGCAACTCCATGCCTCTTCATGACCGACATCGTCCGGGCAAGAATTTAACCAAAAAAATTTATCTTGACCCAGTCTATCACTATTCAAGAAAAAGGTGACCGGACCGGTCACCAGGGAAGGCCTCAGGTCGATCCCCCCTGCCGCCTGAAGAAGAGGGCCAGAAGGAGGATGACCAAAAGGGCAATGATGTACCACCAGGTGTTGGCCTGCTCACGCTTGCCGGAACAGCCGGCACAGCCCATGTCCTCCTCGGGGCAGGTCTGGCAGTCCGGCTCTTCCGCTTGTTCCAGGAGCTGATCTTCCACTTCCGTGGTCAGGTCATTTTTATCTTTATCTGTCATGGCTATGGCCTTTCTGTCATTTTTTCTCATTATAGACTTTTTCCCAAAAGGGGCTCGTCAAAGCGTGACTCATGGGACAGGGAATCAGTCTCCGGCCTCTTTGGGCTGATCTGCCAGGAAGCGGAGCTGGTCCTCCAGCTGGCGGGCGGTCAGGTCCACCCCGGGGTAATGGCTGGCCCTACGGATGGAGGGCAGGACCAGGAGAGATGCCAGGAGAGCCCCCAGCCCCCCGGCCATCATGTCCTTCATGGTGTCGATCAGGCCGGGATTGGACCGGTTGCTGACCAGGCGGAGGGCCTCCCATTGGAGGGGGGTCATGTCCGACTGCCAGCGCTGCATGTTCATGCCCAGGAAGCTGTCAGAGGCAAACTCAAAGACCTCCCAGACGGCCCCGCAGGCCAGGGAGAAGACAAAGGAAAAAAGGAAGAAGACCCGGGGATTGATCTGACGGATCAGGTCAGGCTCCCGGATCATGGAGACCAGGAGGCTGAGGCCGGCCAGGGCAAAGAGGGCCCCGGAAGCAAAGTGCAGCATGGTGTCCCACCAGAAGAAGCGCTGGTAGAAATTGCAAAGGTTGCCCAGGAACATGGCCAGGAAGATAAAAAGGATGAAGGACAGCTTGAGGCTGGCTGGCACCATCATGATGTCCCGGTATCGAAGATAGTCGGGCACATAGGTCAAAAGAAAGGAGATGAGGGCCGTGAGGCCGGCCAGGATCCAGCTGGGAGCAGCCGGCTTTCCCCTGAAAGTCATCCAAAGACCACCTGCCAGGGCGGTGGCTGAAAAGAGGATGAAGGCCAGGCGGACCAGGCGGGTCAGGGGGTGTTTTTTCTCCAAGTTTTACTCCTTTTTCTGGCCTTGTTCACAATTTGTTTGTGATTATTGGCCTCATTTATTGTAACCTAGTATATAAGAAGGACAGGGAGGTTCCTGAATGATAGGAAAACATATCGGTCCCTTTCTCTTGCAGGGAGACGACCCGCTCATGATCGACTCGGCCCATTGTGCTACAGTCCGAACAGAGAATACCCTGATGCACGCCATGTTACTTCTCTCCAGTGTTGGCTTTACCTCAGTTCCCGTTCTAGACGACTCATCCCATCTGGCAGGCGTCATTGGCATGCCCGCCATCTTCAACGGCATCCTGGGTGATGACAACTACCAATGGGACTATCTGGATGAGAGGAAGGTCAAGGAGGTCATGGACAAGGAGGTCCCTCAGGTCTATACGGACTCGCCTCTGGAGGATATCCTCCGCCTCCTGGTCAATGCCAACTACCTCTGCGTGACTGACAGGGAGGGTCTTTTCAAGGGCATCATTGCCCGTAAACAGATCCTGGTCCGCCTCAACCGCCTGGCCCATGAGTTCGAGATCCACTACAAGGTGGAGCCCCG
>CAZKLG010000081.1:0-2433 GCA_964553675.1 uncultured Mageeibacillus sp.
ATGGCCCTTTATACCTTTGCCATCGGCTGGCTGGCAGCCGTCCTGGTCTTCCAGGTGGGCAGCCTCCTGGGCTTTGGCTAGAAGGAGTGACTTATGTTGACTGAGATTCTTCGCGCCATCCAAAGGGACCGGCTGTTGTCCAAACCCCGCCTGGCCTCCGAGTTCAAGGCCAGCGAGGAGGTCATTGACCAGGCAGTCCAGCAACTGATTGACATGGGCTACCTGATCAAGGAAGAGATGGGCCAGGACTGCGTCACGGCCTGCAGCAGCTGTCCCTATGCCACTGCCTGCGGCAAGGTCATTTTGACCACCTACCGGATCTCCGACAAGGGAGAGAGCCAGCTGGCCCGGCAGGAGTAAAAAAGCTAAATCTCATGGCCGCAGGTAATAGGCCAGACCCGTTTTTTCTTTGACCGTCTCCAGGAGGGGGCGGTCTTTTTCTGCCTCCCCTGACAGGACCAGCTGGACCAGTTTCCCTGCCTGGTTCAAGCGGGCTTCCAGCTCGGAAGGAGGGGCGGGGACCAGGCTGACAATCAAGTGGACCCCATGGGCCCGGGCCAGGTCCAGGACCTCCTCCCGCTCCTCAAAGGGCAGGTCCAAAATGAGGAGGCCGTCGACACCCAGGCTTTGACAGGCCCCGAAGAAGGCCGGATAGCCATAGCGGAAGAGGGGATTGAGGTAGCTGCTGATCATGAGGGGGATCTGACTTTTTTCCCTGACTTGTCTGACCAGGTCCAGGATCTGGTCCATGGAGATTCCCCGGGCCAGGGCCCGGCCCTGGGCGGCCTCCAGCAGGGGGCTGTCGGCGGCAGGGTCGGAGAAGGGGACCACCAGGTCAAGAAGGTCCAAGGCGCCCTCCTGGATTTCCTTTAAAAGATCCGGGGCCTGGGGGTCGCCTGCCACCCGTGTCAGGACCTTGAGTTGGCCCTCCTTGGTTAATTGATCCAGTCTATTCATAAAGCTCCCTCCCTCTGTAGCGGGCCATGGCCGCCACATCCTTGTCACCCCTGCCGGACAGGTTGACGATCAGGATGTCTTCTTTGGTCATTGTCGGAGCCAGCTCCATGGCTTTGGCCAGGGCGTGGGCACTCTCGACTGCCGGGATGATGCCCTCTATCCGGGACAGGTATTCGAAGGCATGGGCGGCCTCCTGGTCGGTCACGGCCAGGTATCGGGCCCGACCTGAATCATGGAGCCAGGCATGTTCGGGGCCGATCCCCGGATAGTCCAGACCGGCGGAGATGGAATGGACGGGCAGGATCTGGCCCTGGTCGTCCTGGCAAAAGTAGGATTTCATGCCCTGGAAGACACCGGGTGCTCCCCGGTTGATGCTGGCCGAGTGATAGTCGGTCTCCAGGCCCTTGCCGGCCGCCTCGCAACCGATCAGCTGGACATCCGGATCCCCTATGAAGGCCTGAAAGATCCCCATGGCATTACTGCCCCCGCCCACGCAGGCCAGGACCGCCGTGGGCAGACGGCCCTCCCGGTCCAGGATGGCCTCCCGGGCTTCCCGGCCGATGACACTTTGAAAATCCCTGACCATGGCAGGGTAGGGGTGGGGGCCGACGACCGATCCCAGGACATAAAAGGTGTCATGGGTCCTTTGGGCCCACTCCCTCATGGTCTGGTTGACGGCATCCTTGAGGACCTGACTGCCTGAACTGACAGGGTGGACCCTGGCCCCCAGCAGTTCCATCCGGTAGACATTGAGGGCCTGGCGCTGGCAGTCGATCTGGCCCATGAAGATCTCACAGTCCAGATCCAGAAGGGCCGCTGCTGTGGCTGTAGCCACTCCATGCTGGCCCGCCCCGGTCTCGGCAATGACCCGGGTCTTTCCCATGGCCCGGGCCAGGAGGGCCTGGCCCAGGACATTGTTGATCTTGTGGGAGCCGGTGTGGTTGAGATCTTCTCTTTTGAGATAAATCTTGGCCCCGCCCAGGTCCCGGCTCATCTTTTGAGCGTAGTAAAGCCGGGAGGGCCTGCCCACATAGTCGGCCAGGAGCCCGTCAAGTCGGGCCTGGAAATCCGGGTCCCCCTTGACTTTTTCATAGGCCGCTTCGATGGCCTGGAGCTGATCCATGAGGATCTGGGGAATGTACTGGCCCCCATAGGGGCCGAAACGTCCCTTTCTCATCTTTTGCCTCCTTGTGCGGAGGCATAAAAAACCGCCCCCGACTGTTTTAGTCAAGGACGGGTGTTGAACATCCGCGGTGCCACCTTGCTTCACGATAACTCGTGCTCTCTCGGGGATACCATCATATCCCCCGCAACTGACGTATGCCTCACGTCGTGGAATACTGGGAGTCAAGCTCTTTTCTGCCACGCCCTCAGCGGTCCATTTGATGTATAGCCTGGTACGGGTTTCCAGCCAGCCCCGCTCTCTGTGACCGCACATACACCTTTATCTCCGCCTCAACGGTTTCTGGGTGATTC
>CAZKLG010000082.1:0-2418 GCA_964553675.1 uncultured Mageeibacillus sp.
AATGAACATGGAGGAATTGTCCATGAATGAGTAGGGCTTGGTCCCTGATATGAGGCCAATGGCAATGCCAAAGACGATGGCGATCACAATGGAGGCCACGGCCAAAATGGCCGTATTGGAAAAGGCGATCAGCAGCTCGTTGCTGACCGGACGGCCCGTTCGCGTCGACGTGCCCAGATCGCCCTTAAGCACGTTGACCATGTAGCGATAATATTGTTCGGTTAATGGTTTATCAAAACCATAGATTTCATTTATAAATTCGAGATTCTCTTTTGTCGCCGCGTCTCCTGCAATGATTCTGGCAGGATCCCCCGGCATCAGATGCACAATTGAGAATACAAGAATCGAGACAACGAGCAAAACCGGTATCATATTGACCAGTCTTTTCAGAACGTATTTAACCATAAGACTCCCTGTTGCCGGCAGATTGAAAGCTCGATGATAGCGTCTTTTACCCGATCCCGACTTTGAGTCGGGACCGGGCATCAAGAGAGGCTACTTAGCGTTTAAGCCCAGATAATTTCATCATTTCATTGGGGAATAAAACGAAGCCTTCAACGTCACTGCGGTGTGCAAATGTCTGGTTCTCATAGTAGAGAACAGCCTGAGGCGCCAGGTCATTGATGCGGACCTGAAGTTCGTAGAGCAGTTTGGCTCTTTCGTCAGGATCAATGGTCTTGCGCTCTTCAGCAAGCAGACGATCCACTTCCTCATCGGACAACTGAGTGCAGTTCATGGCATTGCCTGAACGGAAGTTGTAGGTCAGACCGTAGTCGACGTCACCTGTCTGGCTGCCCTTGCCCATGAGGAACATCCTTGATTCAGTGCTGTCATTGGCCGTTGTTTCGACCATCTTGCCCCAGTCCAGGACCTCGATTTTGGCATCGATGCCAACTTCCTGCAGCATGGCCTGGATGACCACGCATACCTGGCTGTCCATGGGGTAACGGCCCTCTGGTGAGTGGATGACGGACTCAAAGCCGTTGGGATAGCCCGCTTCAGCCAGAAGCTCCTTGGCCTTTTCCACATTGTAGGTGTAGGGGTCCAGATCTTGAGCTGAGTAGGCAATTACAGTGGACTCGATGCCTGACGGATAGGTGGCCAGGCCACGCAATACGTGCTCGATGATGGCATTCTTGTCGATGGCGTAGGAAATTGCCTGACGGACGCGGACATCGTTGAAGGGTTCGGCATTGGTGTTAAAACCAAAGTAGATGGTCCGGAAACCGGTTTCGCAAATGACGTCCACATTGGGATCGGCTTCCAGGTCGGCTACCTGAATGGGCGGAATGCCGGAGGCGACATCGGCGTCGCCGGTGATCAGCATCATGACCCGGGAGGCATCTTCCGGAACAGTCTTGAAGGTCAGGCTGTCGATGGTGGATTTTTCTCCCCAGTATTCATCAAACTTGGTGAAGACCAGGCTGCGGCTGGGCTCCCAGGTCTGGACCATGAGGGCTCCGGTTCCTGCCGGGTGCAAGCCATAATCCTCGCCCCATTTTTCAGCAGCGGTCGGACTCAGCATGCCCAGGTTATAGCCGCAAAGCTGGGCCAGGAAAGGGCTGAAAACATATTCGGTTGTAATTTTGACTTCATACTCACCCAGGACTTCCACCTCTGAAATCATCTCAAACATGGTGATTCTGGGCGACTTGGTGTCCTTGTCCAGGATCCTGTCGATATTGAATTTGACAGCCTCCGCATTGAAGGGAGTCCCGTCATGGAAAAGGACGCCTTCACGGAGTTTGAAGGTCCATGACAGACCATCTTCTGAGGTATCCCATTCTTCAGCCAGGACACCTACGATTTCCCCTTCGATATTGCGGGTAACCAGATTCTCATAGATCTGCACGGTGGCACGGGCGGTATTAACGTCGGTGACAAAGTGAGGATCCAGGGTTGAGGGTTCGGTTCCGGCAGCATAGACGAAGTGGTTGGCTGTTTCTGTGCCTGGCTCTTTGGATGTTTCACCAGGCGTACTCGGCTTGGGATCTACCTTGCCGGGAGTCGACGGTGCACAAGCAAAAGTGACCAGCAGGCAGAGGGCCAACAAGACAACAAGAGCAGCTCTTTTCTTCATGTGATTATTCACTCCTTAGATTTTTGCCCCGACATTTTATGCATCGGCGGCATATTCCCGGCCACCGGATCCGACACATCCGTCTTGCCTTGCATGCGAGGAGTGGGCGTCAGAAATCGGTAACTCAGGATACTGGCGGTGTGAGCGTATCACTCAGGGGTCAGCAAATCCGTGTATCCAAGACCACTTTAGGCGAAATGCTTTGTGCTCTTGTCACATTATGCGTATATCCAGGAGTTGCCTTTAGTCACTCATTTACAATTGATGTTTATTGAGCTGATCTTGGTAAAAGGGAGCTATATTGTGGGTTCTCCAACAGTCAGACTTATGGGAGTCTC
>CAZKLG010000083.1:0-2282 GCA_964553675.1 uncultured Mageeibacillus sp.
AACGAATACTCAGTGAAGAAAAGTGGGTGAAGACCATGATTACACAGAACGTCAAACAAATTGTCACAGATTTACTAGGAGTCGATGAAGAAGAGGTCACTTTGCAGGCCCGTTTTATTGAGGATCTGGCGGCGGATTCACTGGATGCCGTTGAGCTGGCCATGCAGCTGGAGTCTTTTTTCGACGTCAGCGTCGAAGATGAGGAACTGGAGAAGATGTCAACCATCGGAGATATTGTCGGCATCATCAAGCGCTACCGGCCCGAGCTGGAATTATAAAATCAGGATAATACCTGTCAATCTCCTGCCCCCCTTCGGGGGCAGTAATCCTTTACACATATTGAAAAGAGGAATCCAATGAAACTGACACTTTTGGGATGCGGGAAAGCTGCCGGTAAAAGGCTGGTGGACAATCATTACTTTGCCTCCTACTTGGATACATCGGATGAATGGATTAAGGAACGGTCTGGGATCGTCACCCGCCACTGGGTAGACGAAGAAGGAACTCTGGATCTGGCGGTCAAGGCAGCCAGGGATTGCCTTGCGGATTTGCCCGGTTTTGATCTTTCCCGGATCTCCCTGGTCATCTGCGCCAGTGTTTCGACGGACGAGGCCGTGCCGGCCGTGGCCGCCCGGCTCCAGGATCTCTTGGGGCTTCCCTCGGATATCCTTGCCTTCGATATCAATGCGGCCTGCAGCGGATTTGTCTATGCCCTGGAAACGGCCCGAGCTCTCCTGGCGCTGAGGCCGGAGGGCAGCTGTGCCCTGGTGCTAGGGGCCGAGGTCCTTTCTCGCAAGATCAACCCCGACGACCGCTCTAACTGCTTTTTATTCGGGGACGGTGCAGGAGCCGGCATCTGGACCCTGTCTCCCGGGGAGGGCGATTATTTTACTGCCCGGACCCTCGGAGGCCGGGACATGCTCTCGGTTGGCCACACAGAACCTATTGCCATGGACGGGCGGGGCGTCTTCCGCTTTGCCGTGACCGAGATGTCGGAAGTCATCCGGGAGGTCCTGGACAAGGCAGGCCTGCAGCCTGAAGAGGTTGATCTTTTCCTCTTGCACCAGGCTAACCAGCGGATCATGGACGCCATTGCACGAAATCTGAATCTGCCGGCCGACCGATTCCCCAGCAATATCAGCCGCTACGGAAACACCTCGTCAGCCAGTACGGGGATTCTCATGGCCGAGCTTGCCCGGGAGGGCAGGCTCTCCGGACAGAAGATCATCTGTCTGGCCGGTTTCGGAGGGGGCATGTCCTGCGGGGCCCTTTTATTGAAAGGACACGAATATCATGTGGCTTGACGAACACTTCGGTTTGAAATATCCGGTATTACAAGGCGGCATGGCCTATGTGGCCACGGCGGAATTTGCAGCAGCCGTAAGCGAGGCCGGTGCACTGGGCCAGGTCGGGTCCGGCTCCATGTCGGCTGGTATGGTCCGGGATGCCATCCGCAGAGTCCGGGAGCTGACGGACCGCCCCTTTGGGGTCAACATCATGCTCATGAATCCGGAAGCGGAGGAAATTGCCCGGATCCTGGCCGAGGAGAAGGTCCCCCTGATCACGACGGGGGCGGGGAGCCCCGGCCGCTATATTGCCATGTGGAAGGAAGCGGGATCCACCGTCATCCCGGTGGTATCCTCCCTGTCCCTGGCTGAGCGTATGGTCCGCCAGGGGGCGGATGCCGTAATCGCGGAAGGTCAAGAGGCCGGCGGCCATGTCGGCGAACTGACCTCCATGGTGCTCTGGCCCCTGATCGCCGACCAATTGGATGCCCCCGTGATCGCAGCCGGTGGTATCGCCGGTGCCCGGCAGGTGCGGGCTGCCTTGGCTCTGGGTGCCCAGGGCCTGCAGCTGGGCACCCTCTTTCTTGCTACAGAAGAATGCCCCATCCACCCAGTCTACAAAGAGGCCCTTCTCAAAGCGACCGACACCCAGGTCTCGGTAATGGGTCGGTGGGGGGGCATCCCCTGTCGGGTCTTGAAGAACAAGCTCTACCGGGACTATTTGCTCAAAGAGCGCCAAGGTGCTGGCAAAGAGGAGTTGGAGGCCATGCTCTCCGGCTCGCTCCGCCATGCCGTTGTGGATGGTGATCGAAACCGGGGAGCCTTCATGATGGGGCTTGCAGCGGCCCAGATCCATGAAGTCAAGCCGCTGGTACAGCTTCTGGCCGACCTGTTCGAAGGAGTTTCCTATGAAGACGAAAGAAAATAAATCCTGGGTCTTCCTTTTCGGAGGCCAGGGTGCCCAAAAACCCGGTATGGGCATCGACATATTTGAAG
>CAZKLG010000084.1:0-1989 GCA_964553675.1 uncultured Mageeibacillus sp.
CAGATGTCGCTCCTTTTGATTCCAGCAAGATGGTGGCTTTCCGCCGCCGTTTCCCCATCGAGGCGGTCGCCCGGATCAATGAAGCGATGATCCGTGCCCAGTCTGAAGCAGATGAAGCTCCCCGCGATAAGGATGATGACCCGGATAACCATGGCACCTTGATCCTGGATGCCACCTGTGCTCCAGCGGATGTGCATTATCCAACGGATGCCTCGGTCTTAAATGATGCCCGTCTCCTCAGCGAACGTCTGATCGATGAACTTCATGATCCATCCGGCGGGCGGTCTAAGCCGCGCACCTACCGCAAGAAGGCTCGCAAGAGTTATCTTCTTCTCGCCCGAAGTAAACGTCCAGGGTATCGCCTCATCCGAGGCACGATCCGTGCACAGCTGCAGTTTATTCACCGCAATCTTGGTCATATTGAAAGATTGAGTGAGCGATGCCCCTTAACAGAGAAGCAGAAGAGGGAACTGGCGGTTGTCATGCAAGTTCATGATCAGCAGCGTGAGATGTACGATCTTCGCCAACGTCAGGTGCCAAACCGTATCGTGAGCACAAGTCAGCCGCATGTACGGCCGATCGTACGAGGCAAGCGCTCTGCCCGGGTAGAGTTTGGAGCCAAGATTGCCATGAGCCTGGAGGAGGGTTACGTTCGCATTGAAAAGCTCTCCTGGGATGCCTTCAATGAATCACAGACCCTACAAGACAGCTGTGAACGTTACCGGGAACGCCACGGTTATTATCCTGAGCGCATCCTGGCAGATAAGATCTACCGGACGAGAGATAATCTGAACTATTGTGCCGCCCATGGCATCAAATTGAACGGCCCCAAGCTGGGACGACCACCGAAAGATCGCACCTTGTACGACGAACAGAAACGGCAGGAGCGTTTGGATGCAGGTGAACGCAATGCGATCGAGGGCAAATTCGGAGAAGCCAAGAGACGCTATGGTCTCAATCGTGTGATGACACGTCAAGCGGCCTCCAGCGAGACCACCATTGCGATGATTGTCCTGGTGATGAACCTGAAGAAGGTCCTGCGGGATCTTTTTTGCGCCTTTTTACTCCGCCTCTTTCAAAGACCGATGGGGGTCATTTCCAGGCGTTCCGGGAAACCCGCTTTTGCGCAGTAGTCCCTAAATTAAAGAAAAGTACTTTATAATAGAGCAGTCCAAACTGATCTGAAATCTATAGATGTCTAAGGCCTTTTTGGCCTCCAAGGGTGCAGATAGGTAAAACTTGACCAGGCACCTTTAGCAAAGATGGAGATGAAAGGAAGTCCGCATGAACGCACACTTTGTTGTCCCCCAAGCTGTCAATGAGCCCCTGCTTGACTACCGGTCTGGATCGCCTGCCCGCGCCTCCTTGAAAAAGGAGCTTGAACGTCAGGCTTCCCTGGTCCTGGAGATCCCCCTGGTTATTGCCGGTAAAGAAATCCGGACCGGCAAAATCAAGGAAGTGGTCATGCCCCACAAGCACGGTCATCTACTTGCCCGGGTTCATCAGGCAGGAGACGAGGAGATCCAGCTTGCGATTGAGGCTGCCATGGCGGCCAAGGCCGACTGGATGAAGATGCCCCTGGAACACCGGCAGGCGATCTTTCTCAAGGCAGCCGATCTCTTATCGGGGCCCTGGCGGGACCGGATCAATGCCTCCACCATGCTGGGGCAAAGCAAAACGGTCTTTCAGGCCGAGATCGATTCTGCCTGTGAACTTTGCGACTTTCTTCGCTATAACGTCAGCTATGCCGACCAGATCTACCGGATGCAGCCGGAGAACAGCAAGGGCATCTGGAATCGCATGGAATATAGACCTTTGGATGGCTTTGTGCTGGCCATCACCCCCTTCAACTTCACTTCCATAGGCGGCAACCTGCCCTTGGCCCCTGCCCTTATGGGCAATGCAGTCATCTGGAAACCAGCCGGTACGGCAGCCTTGGCCAGCTACTACTTTTATCTTTTGATGAAGGAAGCGGGTCTCCCCGACGGT
>CAZKLG010000085.1:0-1971 GCA_964553675.1 uncultured Mageeibacillus sp.
AAATGCGCCAGGTCATTTGACCGTGAGCCTTATCCTCGATGACCAGGAGCCGGATCGCTCTCTTGAAGTCGCTTTCTCGGTCAGCCTGATCTATGGCGGTCCTGTGACTCAAAAGCATCCCCAGGCTAATGAGCAGGACCAGGATCCGGACTCCGGCCCTTCAGGGGGGGAGGACCTGGAAGAAGGCATGGAAGGCCTGTCCACTGGCCTCCGGATAAACAAGCACCCGGATGATAACAGCGATCAAGGTTTCAACGAGACCATCACATATTTCTTGAAACATAATGATATACGGTCAGTGATGCGAAATGACATTAGCGATCTTCCCGCCGGTACCCAGTACAGCATCTCGGTGACGCTTCCAAAGGACTATATGATTACCAAGGTTGAAGGTGTGGACGACGCTCGGGAATCTTCACCCTTAAATCAGTCTGGAACGCTTCTGAATCTGGCCCAGACTGAATCCCAGGATGGAGAGGGCATGGAAAGCCTGATTTCTGCTAGCCGGATCAGCGATCTGGAGGGGTCTAATGACTTGACCCAGGCTGGCAGCCTTCAAGGGATCATTGGAAGCGGTCAGTCAGGTCAAGTGATCGTTCACGCCAAGAAGATGGCCATGGGCCGGATTATAGTCAGCAAGGAAGTTGTGGGAGACGGGGCCGACAGGGAAGCCTTATATGACTTCATTTTGGAATACGATTCCGGGAGGGTCCGGGATGTGGACATGGCAGAGGAGAGCGCCGAAATGGAGTCTGGATTGATTCGGGACCAGGACATGATTCCCGAAAGGCAAGAAGCCTCTGAGCGGCTGGTCCTGCTTCAGGCCAACCGCCTCAACCTGGCCAGCTCCGATGATGAAAGAGGGTCTGGCAGGCCCATCAATAGCGGGCAGGAAGGCGGGGATGATGCAGTTGGTTTCACCATCAATCGCCCCCAAATGCGCTTCAGCCTCGAGGCTGGCGGAACTCACACGATCGAGCTTCCGGCAGGCACAAGTTTCACCCTCTATGAAGTGGACGAGAGCAATCTGAAAGAAATCCAGACCAGTCAAAGTCTGGAGCTGGAGGACAATAAGGTAAGCGGCACCATCATGGAAGATGGGACCTTGGAAGTGACCTTCGTCAATGAAATTAAGAGCCTGACCGGCAGGCCTGGTCAAGAGGAAGACAGCCCTGGTCCGGATCTGGAAGGCGCGGTTTCCAATCCGGCTGACCAAGTAGAGGAACCTGCTGACAATCTGGAGACCGGACATGTCGAGGAGAAGCTGGACGAAGAAGACTTGAATCCTAAAGCACCGGAGCCCCAGGAGGAGATCCAGCTTGACCTGGTGGCAGGCGATGCTGAGGAGGCTGGTCAGGCAGAAGGGCTGGAGGCACCTGTTACGGGAGAGGGGACCTCCTATTATCTGGTCCTGGCCTTGCTCATGACCATGCTTTCGCTGGCAGGCCTCCTTCTGGCAAGACGAGCCGGCAGGGGAGAAGAAGCCTAGTAACTTAAGCAGGAAGAATTTAAAATAAAGTTTTTAGGGGACTGCCTCAGCAAAGGGCGGTCCTCTTTAATTTGTCACAGGGAACCAGCGGTCCAAAAACTCGGTCAGGCCATCCAGGTAAGCTTCCCGATCCTCCAGATAGCTGGTCAGGTGACCCCTGCCCGGTATCAGCCGGGTCATGGTTCTTTGGGGTTGAAGCCTCAAACGTTCCTGGATCATGGGCCGGTAATCGCTTTCTTTTAGAAGGGAATCTTCCTCATGGCCCAGGATCATGAGGGGGAGGGAGAGGGAGGAAAAGCGGGCAAAGAAATCCTCTTTCTCGCTATTGCCCACTGAAAGGCGGATGGCATAGGGGGTGCTTGTGGCTAACCAAAAGAGGAGAGGTCGGTTTTCCTGACGGATACTGGCTTCGATAAAGGCGTCAATGTCCCGGGCAGGTGAATCGACAATGATGGCGGCGATCCGATCCAGGGCCTGGATGG
>CAZKLG010000086.1:0-1756 GCA_964553675.1 uncultured Mageeibacillus sp.
TTTACCGAAAACATATCAACCGCAAAAAACTGCTTGAGATCCTCCTGGTCATGGCCGTGGGTACCGCTTTAGGTTTCCTGCTGGACCAGCTCCTGGAGGCGGATTTTTTGATTACGGTTTATGGGATTGTCACCATCCTCCTGGCCCTGGTCCGTTTCCTGCCCAAGCGTCATCCCGACCGGTCACCGGGCCGGCCTCTCATGCTCCTTATCCTCCTGATGGCGGGTCTCATGCAGGGTCTTTTTGTAGCAGGCGGAGCCTTCCTCATGGTCTATGCCATGTATGAATTTCCCGACAAAAACGAGTTTCGATCCACCTGTTCCGCTGTCTGGGGGATTCTTAATTGGTTCATGCTCTTTTATTACGCTTGGACAGGTGCCATCCAGGCTCAGACCATCAAACTGGCGGCCCTTTGCCTGCCCCTGGTCCTGCTCATGGCCCTGCTGGCAGAGAAGATCCAGGCCAGGATCAACCAGGCCCTCTTTGCCAAGCTGACCAATGGCCTGCTTATGGTCACGGGCGTCATCTTGCTGGTCAGCCGCTGAAACAGGCATCAGGCTCATAAAAGGAGGAGACTATGTATGAGATTAAATGGATAAAAACCACGTCCTTCAAGGCCAAATACACCGATGAAAGCGCCTTGGGTTTCGGCAAATGTTTTACCGATTATATGTTTGTCATGGAATACGACCCGGCCTATGGCTGGCACAGCCCCCGGGTGCAACCCTATCAGAACCTGTCCATTAATCCGGCGGCCACTGTCTTTCATTATGCGCAGGAGATTTACGAAGGCCTCAAGGCCTATCGTTCCCCCCAGGGAGAAGCCCTCCTTTTTCGTGCCCGGGATAATGCCGCCCGCATGAACCGAAGCTGTGACCGCATGTGCATTCCCCCTATCGATGAAGCCATGCAGTTGAAGGCCATCGAGAGCCTGGTGGATATTGAGCGGGCCTGGTTGCCTCATGGCCAGGGGACCTCACTTTACATCCGCCCGGTCATTATCGGGATAGGGAGCGAGCTGGGGGTGGTCAATGCAGCGCCCCGTTATATCTACTTCATTTTGTGTTCACCCTCGGGTGCCTATTACCCCCGGGGCATTGAGCCCATCCGGATCCGCCTGGAAGAGAAATATGTCCGTGCCGTCAAGGGAGGAACCGGTGCCGCTAAAACGGGGGGCAACTATGCAGGTAGCCTGAAGGCGACAAGGGCCGCCATCGAGGATGGCTTTGATCAGGTCTTGTGGTTGGATGGACGTGAGCGCAAATATGTCGAAGAAGTGGGGGCCATGAATATGTTCTTTGTTATGGACGGCGTCCTGTCTACCCCTCGCCTGGGCGATACCGTCCTGGCAGGCAATACCCGGGACTCCATCCTGCGTTTGGCCAGGGATAAGGGCATGGCAGTTGAAGAAAGAGATATCGCTGCCCATGAACTGGTCACAGCCTTTGAAGCCGGCCGGCTGAGTGAGTCCTTTGGATGCGGGACGGCCGCGGTGATCACCCCGGTGGGTGAGCTCCATTACAAGGGGCGTTCCATGATCCTCAACGACTTTAAGATGGGGCCCCTGGCCCGTCAAATGTATGATACCCTGACCGGCATCCAGTACGGTCATCTGCCGGACCCCTATGGCTGGGTCACACAGGTGCCGCGACATTTTGAAGGAGACTGACAGCTGTCACTTGTGAATTGTCAGGCAGGCATGGATAATGACGGTTGGAGGAGCAGATTTCATGTATGATCTTGCCATTATCGGCGG
>CAZKLG010000087.1:0-1754 GCA_964553675.1 uncultured Mageeibacillus sp.
TCCTGCTCTGGGTCATCCTCAAATACACCCGGATCGGCTTTGAGCTCCGGGCGGTTGGCTACAACTACTATGCGGCCGAGTTCTCGGCCATGCCCGTCAAACGCAATGCCCTCCTGTCTATGTTCATCTCCGGCGGGACGGCTGCCCTGGGCGGGGCCATGCTGGTCATGTCCACCTCTTACTTCATCACCATGCTGGGGGCCACCGAGGGCTATGGCTGGGATGGGATATCCGTGGCCCTGATTGCCGGCAACCACCCCCTGGGCTGTCTTTTCTCCGGCATCCTCTATTCAGGCATGAAGCTGGGGGGGACTGAAATCCAGTCCAGGATGGGCGCGCCGACTGAGATCATCAACATCATGATCGGGGCCCTGGTCCTTTGTATCGCCTTTGCCCCCGCTCTGCCCCGACTGGCCGAGCGTCTGGAAGGAAAGGAGTAGACCATGGCATTACTGAATACCCTTCTCTTGACCATTTCCATCAGCCTCATGTATTCGGCGCCGCTGATCTTCACGGCCCTGGGCGGGGTTATCACCCAAAGGGCGGGTGTCGACAATATCGGCCTGGAAGGCATGATGGCCTTTGGTGCCTGCGGGGCCGCCATCCTCTGCCATTTCACAGGCAGTCCCTGGATCGGCCTTCTGGTCGGTGCCGCCTTTGGCGCCAGCCTAGCCGTCCTACACGCCTTCATCGCCGTGACGGCCAAGGGCAACCAGCTTATTTCCGGCATCGCCATCAACTTCATCGGCCTGGGGGTGGGCGTCTTTCTGACCCGCTTCTTCTTCAGCGGGGCGGCCCAGTCCAACTCCACCATCAATGAACCCCTGCCCAAGGTCCTGGAACTTTTGGGGATTGATAAATCCAAATCACGGCTCCTGGAATCCTCGGAGATTGACCTGACCGTCATCTTCGCCTTCCTCTTTGCCGTCCTCATCTGGTTTGTCCTCTATAAGACCCGGATAGGCCTTCGGACCCGGGCCTGCGGCGAGCACCCGGGGGCGGCCGATACATTAGGGGTCAATGTGACCCGGATCCGTTACGTCGCCACCATCCTGTCCGGCGTCATGGCCGGCCTGGGCGGGGCGGTGACTGCCCTGACCATCAGCTACCGCTTCACGCCTACGGTTATCTCGGGACAGGGCTTTATCGCCCTGGCCGCGGTTATCTTCGGCAACTGGAAACCCATAGGGGCTACCCTGGCCTGCCTGCTCTTTGGTTTCGCCCAGGCCCTGACCGTGGTCATGGCCGGCATCCCCTGGTTGCCTACGCAGATCCTGGCCATGCTGCCCTATGCCCTGACCCTCCTGATCCTGGTCATCTTTGTGGAACGCTCGACGCCTCCCAAGGCCCTGGGTCAGCCCTACTTCAAGGGCCAGGCCTGAGGACAGGTCGATGACAGCTTATTGGATTGTGGCCGGTGGCTTGAACCTGGATATCCTGGCCAAGCCTTCCGGCAGCTTCCGTCTCCATGACTCCAACCCCGGCAAGATCCAGGAGCGGCCGGGGGGAGTCGGTTTCAATATCGCCCGTAATTTGGCGCTTTTAGGCCAGCATGTCCGCTTTCTGACCGCCTCCGGCCAGGACCGGGCCGGCCAGTTTCTCATTCAGGCAGCCCAGGACAAGGGGATCGATATGTCCTCTGCCCTGGTCAGTTCTGCCCATGCCAGCTCCCATTACCTGGCCGTTCACGGGGAAGACGGGGATATGCTGGTGGCCATCAATGACATGAGTCTCTTTGACCAGATGACCGCCCA
>CAZKLG010000088.1:0-1715 GCA_964553675.1 uncultured Mageeibacillus sp.
AGATGATAGGGGGGACCTTGAGGGGGATCAGCTTGCCCAAAAGGAGGCCCACAAAGGTGATGGCTGAGAGGACCAGGATGCCCGGTAAGGACTGGATAAGGTCATTCTTGTAGCTCAGGGTATTGATGACGACAGTCAGGCTGGAAAAGATCAGGAGCATGAGGATCCATTCCAGGACGGTGTCCAGTTTCAGTTTAACTTTTTTAGATTTTTCTTGATTCATTTTAATCTCCCTCCACCGTGACCAGAGCCTTGGCCGCTTCTCTTCCCCGCTTGGTGACCCGGCCTAAAACGGGTTCCAGGATCTTGTAGAGCGTATTACAAAGGGGCAGGGAGATGAGGATGGACAGATAGATCCCGTCCACCTGGGTCAAGAGATTGCTCATACTGGAGTAAGCCGTCATCTGGGCCTCATGTTCCGGGAAAAGATCGATTAAGGTACTAAGGGAAACCGCCGTCATCCCACTGCTGCCCACGCCGGTCGCCATGGCATAGGAGAGGGGGCTGAAGGGCAGGATAGTAGACAAGATTGACGTGATGGGGCCGATGACCACGGAACCGATGACGGTACCGACGATGTAGATCATGAGGACTCCCCGGGTCTCATCAGATTCAAAACCGTAGCGGTCGATGATAAGGCCCATATTCTGTTCCCGGCCGATGGAGTGGGTCATGCCCACCGCCTCCCGCTTGAAGCCCAAAAGGAGGGCAACGGGCAGGGCCAGGAAGATGGTGCCGATATTGCCCAACTCCTGGAGCAACATGGCAGGGCCCACTTCCAGGATGGCCTGGATGGAATAGCCGCTGGCAATGGCCAGCTTGACCAGAAGGGGGCCGATAAAAAGGAGCATGGTCCCTGATGCTGCCTCTGACTCTTTTTCACCCACCCACTTGATGGGTTTGGCCAGGGCCACGATCAGGCTGAGGATCATGCCAAAGACAAAGGGCTGGAAGCTGATACTGAGGCTCCCGTACAACTCTCCGCTGAAGGTCAGTGTCTGACGGCGGATGACTAACTCTGCCAGCAGGATAACCACCAGGACTGCCAGATGCAGTCGATAATTCTTCCAGGCGGGCATGCTGACTGGATCTTCTTTTGACTTCATAAAAACCTCCTCATATATGACTACCAATCGAGGGTAAGGCCGACGCCGACCTCCCTGACGGGTATGACCTGGTCTAGGGCTGCCCTGGCATCAAAGGACGTGCAGTGGCAGGGATAAAGCCTGTCAGGCTTCTCATTTTGTAAATAGGCGATGGTCTCCCGGGTCTGGGTGCTTTGACCATCAAAGAGATGGAGGCCACCGATCAGGGCCTGGACCCGGGACTGGCCTGTCAGCTTCTTGGCGTATTGGATGATGTTGACGATTCCGGCATGGGAGCAGCCGGTGATGATGGCCATCCGGTCACCCTTTTGCCAGGCCAGGGCCGAGTCGTCCAGGACATAGTCAGCCTCCCATTGGTTCTCACTTTCTTGTTGCCCCAGGGGGTCTTGGGCTTCAAAGGAGGTCAGTCGGGGGATCTCCCCCAGAAAGGTCAGATGGGGGCTGATCTGGAGGGGGCTTTTGGTTAAAAGGAGATCAAAACGATGACCGGCTTCCTCCAGGCTCATGGGGGAGGAGATGGTCAGGCCTTCATAGCGCTTCTTGGAAAAGACATGCGGATGGGCCACCAGCTTGACCTTCCTGTCCAGCTTGGGAAAGTGGACCAGGCCG
>CAZKLG010000089.1:0-1546 GCA_964553675.1 uncultured Mageeibacillus sp.
GGAGGTGTCTATGGCCATCAATTGTGTCATATGTGGCAGAAGGCAAAGTGGCATGCTGGCCCATTATCCTCTGTCAAAAGAGGACCAGGATGACCGGATTTGCCTGTCCTGCAGCAATCACTTGAAACGTATGCTGGCTACCACGGATTCGGGTATTTTCAGGCGGGAGAAGGACTATTTCCAGAATTTCTTTTTCGGAGACCAGATCACTGACAAGGCCAGGCAAAGACTTGAGTACTATTTCGATCTGGCCCGCTTCATGACGCCGGACACCTCCCTGAACACCATCCTGAAAGACGAGAAGCTGACAGATAACAGCCAGGCAGATGTGGTCAGGGAGGAAGACCTGGAAGATTTCATGGTCACCAATGGCCACCATTTTGAGGGTTACCGGATCAGGCGCTATCTGGATGTGATTTCCCAGGAGAGGATCCTGGCCCTGAAACTTCGTAATTGGTTTCGAGGGGCTGTAGACATGTTCAGCTACCTCACTGATGATGAGGTGGAAGAGATTGCCATCAGGATCGAAGAAGAAAGGGAAGCTGCCAAGGCAGCGCTTTACCGCCAGGCCATCCGGTTGGGTGCCAATGCCCTGACGGGCCTGACTTTTGAAAGTGAAATAACCAGCCAGGCGGCCGCCATCCGGGTCTCGGTATGGGGGACTGCCGTCCTGATCGAAAAGCTGGACATTAAGTAATTTATCGGAGGAGCAAAGACTTGAGACTCATTTCCTGGAACATTGATTCATTGAACGCCGCCCTGACGGGCGAATCGGAGAGGGCCCGCCTGTCTCAGCTGGTCCTGGACAGCCTGGCCGACCATGAGCCGGAGATTATCGCCTTGCAGGAGACCAAACTGCCCGGCCATGGGCCTTCCAACAAGCATCTGGAGATCCTGAAGAGCCGCTTTCCTGGCTATGACCTGGTCTGGAGCAGCTCGGTGGAACCCGCCCGCAAGGGCTATGCCGGCACCATGTTTCTTTTCAAGAATCATCTGGCACCCAAGGTCAGCTTCCCTGTCATCGGGGCACCTGCCCCCATGGATGACGAGGGCCGGCTCATTACCCTGGAGTTCGATGACTTCTTCCTCAACCAGGTCTATACCCCCAATGCGGGCGACCAGCTGAACCGCCTGCCTGACCGCCAGCTTTGGGACCAGCAGTATGCCCTTTACCTGGCGGACCTGGACAAAAAGAAAAAGGTCATTGCCACCGGAGATTTCAATGTGGCCCATAAGGAAATCGATCTGGCCAACCCCGACAGCAACCGGCGGTCAGCCGGTTTCACTGATGAGGAACGCCAGGGCTTCACGGATCTTCTGGACAAGGGATTTACAGATACCTTCCGTCACCTGCACGGGGATGTGGAGGGAGTCTACTCCTGGTGGGCCCAAAGGGCCAGAACCAGCAAGATCAACAACTCAGGATGGAGGATCGATTACTGGCTGGTCAGTGACCGGCTGGCAGACCGGGTAACCAAATCAGAGATGATCGATTCGGGCCCCCGCCAGGACCACACGCCCATCCTCCTGGAGATTGATTTATAAA